>JALVPF010000508.1:2963-9405 GCA_027031935.1 Myxococcales bacterium
CGATGAACCAACAGCCGGAATCGATGTGGCCAGCGCAAGGCAACTCAGAGAACTCATCTTGGAACTTCACGAGAACAAGACCACTGTCTTTCTGACAACTCACTACATCGAAGAGGCACAACGACTTTGTGACCGAATTGCCTTCATCGTCTCCGGCCACATCGTGATGACGGATACGGTAGAACACTTGCTCGAGCCCATGGCAGAAAAATTCGTTTTGAAAATATCGTGCACAGATGCCATGGACGATGAGACAAAAGACAAGCTCTCGAAAAACTTTCCTGATCTGACTTTCTCAATACAGGATCATGGAAAGCTGAAAGTTGAGTCTCGCGAACCCATAGGCGTAGGTCCCCTGGTACGACACCTGGAAGAAGATGGCAAGGTAGTGCTTGAAGCCAAAAGGATAAGGCCAAACCTAGAGGATGTCTTCGTGCAAGTCACAGGCATAGAAACAGATGCCATGCGCAAGGAGAAGGAAAAGACAGGAGGCAAGAAATGAAGCTCTGGATCGCCTTCTGGAACATCCTTGTCAAGGACATGCGGACGTACTACCTCAAACCACCCAACATCAGCTGGGGCATTATTTTTCCCCTGGCCTGGACAGGAATGTTTTTCATCAAATCAGGCGCAGGGGTCGATAGCGTTCGGACTCTGCTCCCCGGGGTCGTTGCCATCTCCATCCTGTTCGGAACCACATCCATGCTGGCGGTGACAGTAACTTTTGAAAAGAAGAACCGCTCATTCGAACGACTCCTTCTCGCTCCGATCCCCTTTGAAATGCTCATGCTCGCAAAAACCAGCGGCGCGATCCTGTTTGGAGTGGCAAATGCCTTTGTTCCCGTCATAATGGCAGCGTTCATGATGGATCTCTCACTCATAAGCTGGAGCATATTCCTTCCGACCGTAATCATGATCGCCATTGCATCGACTTTTCTCGGTTTGTTCATCGCGGTCTCAGTCAGCGAAGTCTTCGAAGCCCAGACTTTTTCCAACTTTCTACGTTTCCCAATGATCTTTTTGTGTGGCTTGTTTTTTCCCATAGAGCACTTGCCGATTTTTCTCAGGCCCCTGTCTTACGTGTTGCCTTTGACATATGGGGCAGACTTGTTGCATGGGGCAGTAAATGTTGACCACACCATGCCTTTCTGGCTGGACCTGACAGCCCTGGGATTCTTTTGTTTTGCCCTGTTCGCTTCGAGCCTATGGAACATCAAGCGCAAATGGATAAAATGAAACCGAAGGGATCATTTTCGACCTTTGTTTTTGCGCAGGAAAAACCAATGGTATTGAAATCATTGAAATCTGGGAGTAAGATATTTATGTGAATAGTGACTATCGCTGGATGATAATATTCCAATAACACAGGAGACTTAGAAATGCCTCAAGCCACGCTGAGTATAGAGGTGAATGTACCACCCGAAAAACTCTTTGATGTGATTATTGATTTTGACAGCTACTCGAGCTTCCTTTCGGATCTCGGCTTGCAGGAGTCCAGGGTGCTAAGCAAGACTGACGATACCATCGAGGTTGAGTCTGTTGTCAAAAAGATGGGCTTTTCAGACCGCTACACCTTGAAGTACAAGCTGGATCGCCCTAAGGGAATCTCCTGGACATTTGTCAAGGGCAAGCTCACGAAAGACAACAAGGGCTCATGGAAACTCGAAGAGTTGGATGGAGGCCGTACGAAAGCCACATATAGCCTGGAGGCCAGCTTTGGATGGATGGTCCCCAAGGCCTTGGTCACAAAGGGGATCGAAATGGAGCTTCCAAAGTTGTTGGAAGCGTTCAAGAAAAAGGCTGAATCTGATTGATGCTCAAATTTTTGAAATGACAAGGAGGGGGAAATGGAAGAAGCGAGTCAGGATGCCAGCCTTGCTATTGGAGAGAAAATAAAACGTCTCCGGGAAGGTGCAAACCTGTCGCAAGAACAGCTCGCGGCAAAAATCGGTATTGCCGGGGAAGAATTGAAGAGAATAGAAGACGATCTCATCTCTCCGACTCTGGGCGTTTTGGTCAAGGTCTGTGACGGATTGGGAGTTCGCATGGGACATTTCTTCAACGAAGGTCCCAGAAAATTTTACAGCCTGTTCAGGGCTGGTGAGGACAGGTCAACCACCAGATTCGCCTCCAAGAGTGGCGCTGACTTTGGATACGTGTATCACTCCCTTGGAAGCGAAAAGCGCAATCGTTCCATGGAACCTTTTCTCATCACCATCAAGCCACCTTCTAATCCCGATGCCCGACCTACGGAATTGGAAGAGCTTGCAACCCACTCGGGCGAAGAGTTCATGTTTGTACTGAATGGACAGATCGAAGTCTCCCTTGGTGAAGAGAAGTTCCTGTTGCAGCCCGGCGATTCGATCTACTACGATGCCACAGTTCCACACAGGGTCGTACATATAGGCGAGGAAGCGGCAAAGGTGCTGGCCGTAATCTGCTTGTCCCACAAGGCTTGAGTCAATCATCAGCCTGCCTGAAAAAAAAATGATTATCATACTATGTAAAATTTGCATGGTTTTGGACAATTGATGTCATCTATGTTTAGGAGAGGTTCTTATCTTTTTTCTATTCCTGTAACCAACTGAAACTAAAGGATATAAAAAAGCCAAAAATCAATCCCCAAAAAAAATGCAGGTATGATTCTTGCTTTCATTAATATCGTTGATAAGTTTAATGTGAAGGTGGTGGACATGCTGGATGCATTTATAATTGAAGAACTCAAACGCAGAGAGCAGAGGAATCGGCAGCGCAAAAGGCCTGTGCTGGAGATACCTAGTGATGACCATGTCCCTGAAGACGTGGAAGACGATGAAGAATCCGATGATGAAGACGAAGATGAGCGGGGCGTAGTCATAATAGACTTTTCCAACTGAGTCCCTTTCCTACTGACTTCTATACTGCCGCCCAGGCAGTTTTTTTAATTTTTAATCATTTTGTGATTCAGGAAGTTTGCCAATTTTAGCATTGGCCTTTGCGCTAAGCCTGTGATACTCCTTTGTGCAATGAAAGTTCTAAAAAGTAATTTGGGAGGAAGAAATGACTGAGATTATCGAAGTTAGGGCAAGGCAGATTCTGGATTCCAGGGGCAATCCGACAGTCGAAGCCGAAGTGGGTTTGGCTGACGGGGGTTATGGACGGTTTTGCGTACCCAGTGGCGCGAGTACTGGTGAACATGAGGCCATAGAGTTGCGTGATGGCGATGAGTCCAGGTTTTTGGGCAAAGGTGTTACAAAGGCTGTCAAGAACATCAATGAGGTAATAGCACCTGAGGTCATAGGCCTCGATGCCACCGAGCAGGTTGCTCTGGACCATCTCCTCATCGAACTGGACGGGACAGAAAACAAGGCCAATCTGGGAGCCAACGCCATACTTGGTGTCTCCATCGCCACCGCAAGAGCAGCTGCCATGTCCATGGAGATGCCACTGTATCGCTACATCGGTGGAGTGTATGCCAACAAGTTGCCCGTGCCCATGATGAATATCCTCAACGGTGGAAAACATGCCGTAAACAACGTTGACATTCAGGAGTTCTTGCTGGTGCCCCTCGGTGCTCCGACTTTTTCCGAAGCCCTTCGCATGGGTTCGGAGATCTTTCACCACCTGAAAAAAGTGCTCACCTCCATGGGCAAGGGAGCAGGCGTAGGTGATGAAGGAGGCTTCGCTCCTTCCCTGGACTCCAACGAGGAGGCTCTCAAGCTGATTATGGAAGCCATTGGCAAGTCGGGCTATGAAGCAGGAAAGGACCTGATGCTTGCCATGGACCCTGCCGCCAGCGAGTTCTACGACAAGGACAAGGAGAAGTATGTTCTCAAGGGTGATGGAAAGGAACTCACCTCCTCGGAGATGATCGATTACTGGGCCGACCTGGTGGAGCGTTATCCCATCGTGTCCATCGAAGACGGTCTGGACGAGAATGACTGGGCCGGATGGGTGGAAATGAACAAGAAGATGGGCGACAAGATTCAAATAGTAGGCGACGATCTTTTTGTGACAAACACCGGTCGACTGCTCACAGGTATCGAGCAGGGAGCCGCAAACTCCATTCTGATCAAGGTCAACCAGATCGGAACACTAACCGAGACACTGGAGTGCATGGACACCGCCCATCGCGCTGGAATGACCTGTGTAGTGTCACACAGGTCTGGCGAGACAGAGGACACCACCATCGCCGATTTGACAGTTGCCACAGGAGCGGGTCAGATCAAGACAGGTTCATGTTCCCGGTCCGAACGTATTGCAAAATACAACCAACTGCTTCGCATCGAGGAGTGGTTGGGCAAATCCGCCAGGTTCGCCGGACGGGGTACTTTCAAGCACCTTGGCGATGACTGAGTTGTAGATTGTAACTTGTCTTACAGGTTGCATCCCACCATGAGGAGAGCCTCAAGCATCACACCTGGAAAATCCACTGCCCCCATTGCCCGAGATTCCAAACCAAGCCAGAAATGTCTACGCGGCGTGTGCCACACAAACCCCAGTCCACCCAACCAGGCCAAGTGAGCATCCTTGTCGAATCCATCAAGGCGAACCAGGATATCCGGTGTGCTCCACTGAGTTCCTATCCCTCCACGGGCGAACAGATCGAATCGCTGGACAGGCAGGTTGAGACGTAGACCGGCATAGAAGCCATGGGTGGTAAAAGAACCTGGAGCCGGTGGGCTTCGCTGATCGGTCTCGTTCATACCAACATTGTACGTGACTTCCGTGGCCAGGAAAGAAAACCACTCATAGGCCAATGAGAAACTGAATCCAAGCCCTGGTTTGCTGTACTTGCCCACATCTCCCAACCAGAACGCAGGACCAAGGTTTGCACTGATATACAGTCCCCTGGGTATGGCCAATGGAGGCTCAGGACATTGGTTTTGGCCGCCAAGGGCAAAGGACGAACACAAAAGGAGAACACAAAGGCTTATGGAGACTATGCGTGTCTTCATCTGTTCCGCCTGACTCTGACAGTGTACTCCATGTGAACTTCCCCTTCATCGTCTTCGTCCATACTCACACCTGTAATGAAGCTCATGGGAGCAGGTTGTAAATGACCTTCAGACTCGCAAGCCTGGAAAAACATCTCTGAATACAAGATCTGCGCCTGGCCAAGCTCATCTTCGTCCAAAATGTCATCGGTCTGTTGTCCAGCTTTCACCCTGTGAGTGTGACTAGCCAACAAGGCTATTTTGGGGAGATCGGGCACCTGCTTGGGCGAAGGCCACTGTTGTGGCACCTGCACTCCGACCCAAACGGTTGCACTGACCGGATACAGGCTTGAATTGTCAAGGTGATAGTCCAGTCGAATCAACTGCTCGTCGACTGACAGGACAGGATAGTCACATCTGCAAGGTATTTCCCTGTCCGTTTCATGTTCCTGACAGTAATTCAGATTGTCCAGTTCGCGAGAGTCAACACTGTCTAAGGGTAGCTCAAATGTTCTCGAATCTGAACGCTGCTGAAGTGCTGTGGGAACATTCAGCTCAAAAGGCCCGAAATATCGCTCCGAATCACAGCCATGAAAGGCGGCAAGAAAAATAAGCAAAACAATCCTGATTGCAGTCCTTGCCATCATTGAGTCCTCCCAAATGTAAAGGGATAGATTACCCTGACTTTGCCACCTTTTGGTTTGGGGAATCTCCAGCGTCTGACAAATTTCATCAGACATGATGCCACGTTCCTTGCAGCGATGGTGTTTGAAAGCTTGTTTGTCGGTACCTTGACGGTCCTGACGAAGCCGTTGAGCTCTATTATGAAGTCCACGACGACCTTCCCTCTGAGGGTGGGGTACCTGGAGAGTTGGGATTCGTAACAGTAACGTATAGCCCCTTTGTTGGCTCGGACAACTCTTGAAATTGCCTGCCGAGACAAGGTTCCGCCTGTGACTTTTGCGGCGGATGAAGGCATGTTCAGGGTTATCTTTGCTTCCGAGACGCTACCGAGTCTGCTTCTGTGGGATGCCTTTCTCGCTGTTTCTCCTGTGCTAGGTTGGGTTCCTTGAACATCTTCGCCTATGGCTTCTGCTGTACCGCGACGCCTCGTCAAAGAAGGTAGCAGAGGTCCGGAGCTTCCAGCCGACGCAATGACCCTGGCACGCCCACCCTTTTCCAGAGATCTCAGGGCCTGATTCAGATCCATGCCAAGCCCCCCATTGTCCAACACGGAGCTCAGGGCATTGTCTTTCTTCCTCGCTTTTCTTATTGCGCCGATCAGGCCTTTGTCTTGAACCTTCTTTTTTATTCTTTTTGTTTCAGCATCATCATGTTCCACTTTTGACGATGGAGTGTTCTTCACCTTTTTGGGTGCTCTTTTTCTTCTCTCCTGACGTCTTTTTTTTGTTCTCTCAATCCGCTTCTTTTCCAGTTTTTCGAGATCCTTTCTAAAATCCTTCGCAGATTTCGGATCATCGCTGACAAAGGTCAAAAACCGCTCTGGTAGCTGCTCAACTGTGAAA
>JALVPF010000509.1 GCA_027031935.1 Myxococcales bacterium
ATGGATCACCAGGGGCAGGATGCCTCCAATAAGTCCCCACAGAAAAACCGACCTGGTAAATATCAACTGGTCCACGTTTTCCGAACTCCATCAGGTTCTACTCAACAAAAACCGCAAAAGTGGCTGGTGAGGCGGCTCATCTGTTCTCACAAGTTCATAGGACAGACCGGAATCAGACAGCTCCAGGCTTGCATGTTCAAGAAACTTCTTTATTTCTCCTAGATACGCCCTTCGAACCTCTCTGGGAAACACCAGCAAGGAACGGCTGTCCTCCATGGACTCGAACAAGGTCGGATCCTGAAATGGAAAATCCAATTCATCTGGATCCAGGACGTGAAAGACTACCACCTCGTGCCCACGAGCCGCCAACATCTTCAGGCTGGGCAGCACCCTGTCGTCCGTATCGAACAGATCGGAAAACAAGACCAGCATGCCCTTTCGTTTTGACAGCTCCAAGAACCTCTCTGCCACCTGTCCAAGTACAGTGGGTCCTTCAGGTGAGGCGTTTTCCAGCATGCTTACCATTTCGCGCAACTGATCAGCTCGTCCTTGTGGAGGCAGATAAGCAGGTTCAGAAGCTGACGACAGCATGAGTCCGGCTTCGTCGCCCTGTCGAAGCAACAAGGCGGCCAAAGATACGGCCATCAAGGAACTGTATGCAGCCTTGGTAAAAGCTCCTGAACCGTAATCCATGGATCCCGAAACATCCACTGCCAGCATCGCCTTCAAGTTGGTCTCATCCTCGAACTTCTTGATTACATATCTGTCAAGGCGCCCCAGGACTCTCCAATCCAGATGCCTTGGGTCATCCCCAGGACTGTATTCCTTGTGCTCGGCAAACTCGATGCTCACCCCCGTCCTGGCCGACCGATGCAAGCCGGCAAGAACTCCTTCCACCACCTGTTGCATCTGAACTTTTAATCCCTGCAGGCGTCCCAAGAGGTCTGGATCCAGTGGAGAGACTACATCTTTGATGGGCGCCATGATCTGAAGATGGAACTCCTATGGGTTTTTCTTACTGATAGCTTTGCTCGGCATCGTTAGCCAAGCCGCATGCCTCGTAATCTCCTGCAGCAAGGGCCTCACAGGTGCAGTCGCCAGAGTCCAGAATCTCCTGGCATACATCTTCCTGTTCCGAGGTAACATCCAGATTCTTCTTGGCGGCGTCAATGGAAATTCGGCAGGTGTCTTCCTTGATTCTGGTGGGTTGGCATTTGCAAATTTTGTCTGCCAAGTCCTCACATGCGCTTCCACAGCCAGTAATAAAAACAGGGGAACCGAGCATGAACACAGACAAAGCCAGAATGGTTATGTATTTGGTAATCATGGCCGGATGCTAAGGTTTATTGCGTGTAAATGTCAACAGAACAAATTTTTCGTTATGGTTGATTCTATAGCTCTATCCGTGCAGTTACAATGTGATCAGCAGTACCAATGCCCGGAACGATCTCGTATACACCAGGCGGCAATACCAGGCCAACAAAGCTCTTACCACGCACAACTCCTGCTGCATCTCTAACCACAGGCCCCTTCTCCTTCATGTTGTGTGGTGAAACAAACCTATAAAAATACTTATGGCTGCCCGCAGGAAAAATACCCACACTGTCTGTACCGTCATACTGGGCACCTTTTATTTTCGTCGGTACAGCTATTACAACCCTGTTTCCCTCTATCCAGTGATTGGGGCCTCTTTTCTGCCTTGACCACAGAGTGAGCTTCTTTGGCTTGGCAGCTGTATCGAGAAATATAGTGACACTGCCCCCAGCCTCCGGTCTTAGAGTATAACGACCAGCAGGCAAGACACCTTGAATCTCCATGTTTTTCACTATGTTCACAAAGACTTTTCCATCTTTCCAAATGGTGAAACTTTTGCCATGCCTTTGCACTTTTACAATAGTGGCTGGTGTCGTGAGTACAACAGGGGGACTTTTCAGCACCGGACCATGAGCAATGTTGCCAGCCTTTTGGCTTCCTGTCAGCTTGAATTTTTTACCATGAGCAACAGCGGGTACAAGCGCCATACACATCACCAAAACCAACATATACACTCTTGACACATTTTTCATGTTTTCACCTTTCTATCGGATCAGCAAAAATCCAAATCAAATACAATCCGGAACACCCATCAAAGTCAAGGCCAATATCTGGAAACAGAATGCGACCTGTGTCAAACTAAGACTTATACAAAAACGAGGGATAAACATGGACAAACAGCAGTTCCTAAGAGCGCTCAAGCAATTGAGACAAAATTATGCGTCCCTGGAGACAAACCCTGGCTCATTCGAATGTCGGGATTGCAGCCAATGCACTAGCTGCATGTTTTGTAACGACTGCAAGGGCTGTTACAAATGCACCCACTGCGTCTCTTGTGAACAATGCTCACATTCCAGTCATAGCACGCGGTGCACCCACTGCCATGGATGCGCATATTGCGTGGATTCCAGGGCATGCAGTGGTAGTTCGTATCTGGTCTTGTGCGACAGCTGCGTGGACTGCACTTACTGTTTTGGGTGCGTCGGCTTGGGCAAAAAGGATTTCCATATCCTCAACGAACCCTATGAACGAAATGAATATTTCGAAATCACAGACAAACTCAAGCGGGCCCTCGGCATACGTTGACAGACCGCATCAGGCATGGAAACAAAACAATAAAATTTTTCATGCTCCTTAGCCAAACATGAAAATCATGCATATTGCGCCCAGGCTCAGCGAAAGAGGGGGAGCCGACCAATTCATGCTGGGACTTGCGGAGGAGCTTTCAACACGCCACAATCAGGTCTTCGTGGTCGGAAGGAAAGACGCCAACATCAAAAGTTCTTGTCCCATCCACACCATCCAGGGCCTGGACTCAACAGGCCTTCGGAAAAATCTCATAGACTTTCCAGGCATGGAAGAACTTGTGCGCAAGCACAAGCCGGATCTTTTACACCTTCACAACCATGTGCATCCCGAGGTGATCAAATGGGCAAATCGACATGCGTGCGTCCTGACCATACAGGACCACAGATTCTTCTGTCCTGGGCGTGGCAAGTGGACAGCAGCTGACAGGCCATGCAAAAGGCCCATGGATAAAAAAATGTGCAGAGGGTGTTTTGACAATGAGCAATACTTCAAGTCCATAATGGAGCTGACCATCAAGAGGTTATCAGCGGCAAAACCATCGACCATTCATGTGCTATCCAGATACATGCACCGTGAGCTGGTGTCTGTGGGCATCAATCCACAACATATCCATATACTGGCACCTTTGGTGAGAAAAGCAGTCCCGCCGACAAAACCATTACCTCTAAAACGGTCTCCCTACGTCCTGTTTCTTGGCAGACTGGTTGAAGCAAAAGGTGTTTGGGATGCGGCGGAAGCATGGAGTCGTTCCGGAATAAATTTGCCTTTGGTGTTTGCCGGTACTGGCAGCGAAAGACAAAGGATGGAACAACGCGGGCTCGAGGTACTCGGCTGGCAAAACCGGCAGCAGGTGATGAGTCTGTTGGAGCATGCGTCTTTGCTGATTTTCAGCCCACGGTGGCAGGAACCTTTTGGTATCGCCGGTATTGAGGCCCTTTGCGCCGGCACCAGCGTAGCAGCATGGCAAAGTGGAGCAATCGCAGAGTGGTATCAGGAAGGACAACTGCCGACATGGGGTGACATAGACTCTCTTTCTGAAAGTATCCGACGCCTTTGCGGAAAAAAAGCAAGCCCAACTTCGATCCCCGATACAGATGAAGTAGTCAAAGGCATGGAGGCCATATATGAAATTGCCATGAACACCTAGGCTCGTTCTTTATCGGCATCCTCTTTAGTCTGCTTTGAGTTCGGGATCACGGCTTGTTTCCTCTCTCTCAAAATGAACAATGCAACAAACAGCAATACAGCCAACCAGCCATCACGAACCATTCCGGCTACCATGATTTTCTGGTCTACCAATCCAACGCTCGTCCTCAGGACGACGAAATAGGAAATCCAGATAAACACCAGGTAGCACAGACCAAGCACACATCTATACCTGCCCAATTCCAAGGCCCAGTCAGCAGCCTTTATCAAGCCAATGGCCAGAGCCAAGTCCACCCCAAGCCCGATCCATGAAGCCGTGTTGGCCACCAGGCCAAAGTCAAGCCCTGTGGAGCCCTGTCCCAAGGAAACAAAGCTAAAGGCGTCTACCACCAGCAACAAGATCAGCGCGGTGCGAGACTTTGAAACGCTAAGCCCTTGTTTGGCGTCTTGCATGATCTCCTTTTTTATCTCCGGTTGTGACAGGGATCTGCCCTGTTGGCACAGCCTTTCCCGACTGCTTGTCCGTGGCGTTTCTCAGAAACACCTCGAGCTGCTTGTTCAGGTTCCCGCCTCCATCATAGAACATACCCACTACCGGGATTCCCAATTCAGGAGCGAGCTTTCTAAAGAGAGCCGTGGTCAGGGTGCCGGGCATGCAACCGAAGGGCGCGCAATTTACCACCATGGATGCTCCCTGATGGGCAAATTTCACTGTTCTGCCCACGGTCAGAATCGCCTCTCCTTCGAACTGCCTCGGCATGAACTTCTCGCCCTCTTCAATAACCTCACGAACATCTGTCTCCTGCCTATCGGATAAAAACTCTCCAGCAGCTTCTACCATCTTGCGCTCCTGGTAGGCCATATAATAGTTCTTCAACCCGGATACCCATCTTATTAAGGGGTTACGGTTGCCGTCAATGCTGGATATGTCCTGTACTGCTACGGTATACAATATCCACTCACTCATGGGTGCCAGCCACGCTTCTCCGCCAAACTTCTCGATAGCACCAATGACATCCTCGTTGGCAAAGGCGTTACAACGCACGTATATCTCGCCCACCACACCCACGAGGGGTTTGCTTATGTTCTGCCTTGGAACAACAGCCAAATCCTGCACGGCCTGATGCATGGCGGCAAACACGTCGCCTCCTGTTTCAAGGACCTGCTCTATCTTTCTCTGCCACACGGCAGCCACCTCGTTGGTCTCACCAGGATGTAGCTCGTAAGGACGAACCTTGCAGATGGCCTTGTATAGCTGGTCTGCCGCCAGGATTCCCAGCCAAAGGCGTTTTCTGGTTCCTTCACTCAAGCCCTGGTACGAGTTGTAAGACGAAGGTGAGACGATAGACAAATCCTGCATGTCCGTCATGTCCAGCACCTGTCTATGCAAGGTCGAATACAAGCCGAACCGGCAAGGCCCCTCGGCGGTTGGCATGAAGAAGGCGTGGCGACTCGACGGTTCCCCACTTTCCCTGACAGCCTTTATGAGCGCCCCCACGGTCAGGGCGGTGGGCAGGCACTCGCTACCCCTTGTACCAGAGCGACCCAGTTCGAAGACTTCCTTGTTCTCCGGGGGTAGAGGCCTGCAATCATAGCCCTGGGAACGAAAGGCCGCCGCCACGAATGGTGATCCCAAGGGATGCATGGCTGGTATCCACAAGATGCGTTTTTTCAAATCCTTTGGCTCAGGTGTCCACGGAATTCGCCTGGATTTGATGTTCTTTTCATCGGCCTTCTCGAGAACATCGAAAAAGGCCTCGATGCGGGTCATGTACCCTGCGTCTGCACCATGCTCGTCCAACTCCAGGGCCAGAAATGGTCGATCACCCATAATCTCTTCAGCGAAGGAAAGCAGAAACGAGTCCGGACCACATGAAAAACTGCTCAGGTAAACCGCGTCCATGTTTGGATCTTTCGTTACCATCTCGCAGGCTGCCAGAATCTTCTGACCATAATTCCAATAAATGTTACGATATCTCCCCCCTAAAACAGAAAGGTCCACATCCAGGAAATCAAGGGGTAACACGGTTCGTCCGTGTTCTGCGATCTTTCCAGGAAGACCCAGGTTTTGACCTGTATCGAAATTATTGTATGGTCTGCCCAGCAAGACAATGATCTTTTCACCCCTTGTTCTTGCCTCAGCGAGAATCTTGCCTCCCTCTACCTTGCACTTGCGCTCAAATTCCCTTTGCGCCTTCAAGCCATGCTTCCAGGCCGTACGAATAGCTCTGCGGCTGACACCAAGGGTCTTTCCCATGGCTTCATAAAGATGCCTGACGATTTCTCCAGTGCCGAGTCTCATGTCCACTACGGGAGACAGGACCTGGGAAGTCTCTATGCCGTTTACCTCGAGAGATGTTCTCGTAAAGGACGGGGCTGCCTGCACATAAGGGCAAAACTTCGATGCGGTGGTGTGATCGTTGGGCTCTTCGGAAACGAAGTGCGGTAAAAAGACATAGTCCACACCGTCATCTTGTACCAGCTTTGCCGCATGCCCCAGAACCAGCTTGGACGGAAAACAGAAATCAGCGCCGGTCATTCTTGTGCCTGCCTCCCTGGCCTTGTCATCCGTCGTCCCCGAGAGCTTTATCCTGTAGCCAAGCTGATTGAAAAACCTTCTCCACAGAGGCAGATGAGAGTATGTGGTCAGAGCCTGGGGAATACCAACGACCTGTGCCTGTGTTGGCACGTCCACTCCACGTCCAGCCTGTCTCCATAGTTTTTGCCTGAGCTTCAAGGCTCTCTCGTGGGGATTCTGTCGAACCCTGTTCTCCTCCGGATCCCTGCCGCACATGTAACCGAAGGATGGCTCCTGATCCATTCCCTCCACCTTGGCAAATGTAATCTTGCAATTGTTCTGGCAAAGCGTACAAGTCTCGTATCTTATGCTGACCTCTCTCTGGTCCAGGTCGAGCCCAAGGAAGGAAGTCTCCTGCTTGCCCTTCGCTTTCATCATCTGCCTGGTGAGCATGGCCACACCATAGGCTCCCATCACATGACAATAGGGAGAGACCACCATCTGCACACCCAGCACTCTTTCAAAGGCTGCCACCAGAGCAGGATTTCTGGCTGTAGCGCCCTGAAAAAAAATCTTTTCGCTGGAACGATAGCGAGTCCCCACAACCCGGTTCAGATAGTTTTTGACGATGGAAACCATGACCCCGGCCATGGCCTGTTCTGGCTTTGTGCCCGACTGAATCAATGCAGCCACATCCTGCCCCATGAAAACCGTGCACCTGTCTGAAGTTCGAGGTGGGTTGAGGCCCAGGACCGCATTGCCTATCTCGGAAACCGGATAACCCAGCTTGTGTGCCTGTTCCTCCACGAAAGATCCCGTGCCGGCAGCGCATACATAGTTCATGTTCGACTCGCGAATATGGCCGTTGACCACGTGCATGTACTTTGCGTCCTGTCCGCCGATCTCGAAAATAGTATCTATGCTCGGATCGGTGGCGACCGCGCCGGCTACGTGTGCAGAGATCTCGTTTATTATGGCGTCAGCACCGATTATTGTTCCAACCAGTTTTCGGCCGGAGCCTGTGGTACCCACACCGGTGATCTCCAGGCTGGCCCCCTTGTTCGAAATCAGGGCCTTTAGTGCCTTGAAAAGCAACTTGGTAGCACCTATGGGGTCGCCTGCTGTTTTTCTGTAGATATCCAGAACAACCCTGTCTTCTTCGTCAACCAAGGCGAGTTTCGTGGAAGTAGAGCCTAAATCTATACCCAAGGCTCCCCGCACTACCCCTGACTCTGGCCAATGATTTACGCGGATTTCGTTTTGCAGATCATCCGTATAGCTCTCCTGAGTCTCAAAGGATGGATAGATGGATTTTTCCAGGGCCAAGTCCCACTTGTAAGAACCCTCATCAGAATCCAGATCCAAGCGAGCCTTTATTCCTTTCGGGATTGACTCAACAGAGCTGGTGGCCAGATGGGCTGCACCACAAGCTGCCATGAGATGGGGATGGGGAGGAATCTGGATATAGTCCGGATAGGAGGCCTTGAGCCACCTGAGCACCTCCCGGTTCTGGGCTACGCCACCTATGATGGCCGCTTTTCCATCCAGAGGCCTTCCATTGAGCAGGGTCCCGAGGAGGGTCTTGGTCATGGATTTACATAATCCCGACCACATCTCCACCCTGGAGTAGCCCTCCTGCTGCCGATGTATGAGATCGCTTTTGGCAAAGACCGTACAACGGGTTGCGATGGAAGGAGGTTGCGCTATATGTTCGAATGTCTCTATGTCATCATAAGACACTCCAAGGCGCACCGCCTGCTCATCCAAGAAGGAACCGGTCCCTGCTGCACAGAGAGAATTCGTGGAGTACCCCAGAAATTTTCCATTTTCATCCAGTCGAATCAAAGTTGCAGAAGCTCCCCCAATGTCTATGATGTGCCTGGAGCCGGGAAGATGGCGGCCAACTGCTTCGATCTGACAAGATGTTACATCAAGATAATCCGCACCCAGCGTCTGAGCCCAGGCTTCACCAGCAGAACCGGTAAGTCCCATGGGAACTGCGTCCTCGACATCCAGGACACGAAGTGCCTTTTCCAGGGATTTACCAGGATCTCCCTTATGGGGCTCATAAAATGTTTTTGTAATTTCGCCATTACCATCTATGCGTATTGCCTTGACATACAAGGCACCCACATCGATACCGATACGCCCAACCGTGTTGCTCATTTTTTTCTCCATCATGATCAAATGTAAGGAAGCGACCTACAAAACTGACATGTCAGTCTAGTTAAAAAACACAAAAAGTCAATCGAAAAGATATCACACTGATTTTATTATATTTTACGAATCAAAAGGCAATTGGCAAAGCTTCATATGGCCCCAGACCTCTTCAGCGCAATGGCTCCTGCCAGGTTGATGGCAACACCCACCAGTATCCAGAATTTCGTCCATCTGTTCATGGGGAGTTTTCCCACAGCGAGCAACATGATGAGGTAGGGCGTTATATCCAGGCTGAACCTGTAGCCGAACTGTACGTAACCGGAATTCTGGTAGAACAGGGGCATCAGTAGTGCCGGCACACAGGCGGCCCAAAGTATGGGATAGAGCCATGGTTTGGCTTTTGGCCAAAACAGGCGCATGAATATGGGGGTGGTTATAAAGATGCTAAGCCCATCCGGGTTGTAGCCAATCCATGGAAAATGGGGAAGGATTATGGGCAGGCGAATCAGCAGAGCACGCAGGTTCCACTCCAGGTAGTGATATGCGAACATGCCATGCTCTTTCATCCTGTTGCCTGCAGGCCCTGACAAGTATGAATGTCCAAATTCGAATACATTATGAAAACGGACATAGTTGAAAAGCATCTGGGCTATGCCGACCATCAAGATGGGGAGCGCAAACCAGAGCAACTTTTTCACAAGATTTCGAAATGACCCTGCGGCCCATCGACCGTCGTCCATGCGAGGAAAATATAGTTGCAACAGGAAAAAACCTACGGTGAAGGCGAGGTTGACCCTGGTATCAAAGGCAAGGGCCAGGAAAATTCCTGCGAGCAAGGGATGCCTGGTCCTGTATGCCGCCAGAATATAGGCAAGGGTAAACGTAACTCCCATGATTTGAGCCGTAAACCACACCTCGCCCAAGACAGCACAGGAAAAATG
>JALVPF010000510.1 GCA_027031935.1 Myxococcales bacterium
AATCTGTAGGGCTCCCCCGCACATGCGGGGATGGACCTGCTGGAGCGCCGCGCCCACGCCGATCACATCCGGCTCCCCCGCACATGCGGGGATGGACCCTGGTTCGTGTGCGGGCATTGTGGAGAGCATTTGGCTCCCCCGCACATGCGGGGATGGACCCGCTCCACGTAATAGGATAGTTGCTCGAAGGCTGGCTCCCCCGCACATGCGGGGATAGTCCTCCTTGCATTATGTATACGTTAGACATTAGACATCCCAAGCGATCCTTCTCCATCTCTTAAAATTAAGCAAATCTTCCAAGGTATCCAAGCTTGCAGAAAGCTCAGGAGTATTGTGAAAAAAACACCCTTCCATAAAACAAGAATAATGTGCATTATCCGAATGAAAAGTACGAATAATATGGCTGATAGTTGTGGAGGCTTTTCATGAACAGGGATGCACTTGCCCGAGGTGATGCATTTTTCCAGAGACTTGATGATTTCCAACGTCCCATGTTTCTGCTGGCTCATCACGATGATGAGATAACCGCTGCAGGACTGTTTCAACGCCTGGCGCCGCGACTGAAGGTCGTGTGGGTTACCAACTCGGACGGTCTCTATTTTCAGTCTGACCATACACCTGCCGAATATGGCAATATCAGAAAGAATGAGGGACTGGAATCAGCTTCCATAGCAGGTGTAGATTCCAAAAACATAATCTGCCTGGATCATTCGGAGGTGGAGATATACAGGAGGCTAAGCCAACTGTATTCCGGACAGTATCAGATGCTTCACCTTCGGCCCTTTTTCAAAAACATAAAAGACCAGATCAGGCAACAGGTCCTGGACTACAAACCCGATCTTCTGGTCACCCTTGCCTGGCAAGGAGGCCAACCCGAGCATGACCTGACACACTTTTTTGGCAAGCTCGCGCTGAGAGATCTTGCAAAAGAGACAGGGCAGCAAACGGAGTTTGTACACTTTCCCGCATACGAATATGGAGTCGCCCTGGCCATGCGCTTTCATCCTCTTTACAGAGGCCAACGACTTCGCATGAGACTGACCAGGGAAGAGTTCTCCACCAAACTAAGCATGATCAATGCATATCCATCACAGGTGGAACTTTTCGAAAAATTCCGGAAAGCTTTCAACATGTTTCTCAAACCCATGGGCTACCTGACCTCCGGCGCCAGGAGCATGGAAGAATTTTTATCAGAGGAAGAATTCGGCCCTGTTCCAGAAAACCTGGACTACCGCAACAGGCCACATGTCCTGGATTTTTTCACGTACATGTTCGATGATTTTGAAGGCACTCCGGTTACTTTTGAACAAAGCATCAGGCCCATAGTGGAAGCTTTTCTCTGAGACATCATTTCAGTCCGTACTTCTTGCGCATTCTTGTTGAGAGTTTATCGAGAACATGGAATGCCTTGTCCACCGTCTTGGCTCCATCTGGATTGACCAGGCAACATGTTGCCGGAGAGAGCATGCCCTGCGCCAGAATGAGTTCTCTTGAGATCCCTTTTTTCTCGAGAAAAGACCACATTCCCTCCAGGCCCTTTTCCAGTGTATCCACAGTCTCGGAGAGAAAAGGTTCGAAGTTTGTTGGCACCACTCCCCACACCAGCACCCCTCCCCTGTCCAAAAACTTCTTTATGGCAGGAGCGTATCGTACGAATATCTCTCCGTTGGTGTAGACGTCCAAAGACAGCACATCTATGTCCAGGTTGAGCATAAACTCCCAATCCGGATTTCCACAGAGGTGTATACCCCGTGGACCATCGATGTTGGCAAAAAAGTATTCCAGGTCCCTTTTTGCTGCCTGATCCCCGTATCCGGACATGGCGCTGAAGATGAACTGCATTCCCGGTTCATCCACGAACATGAAGGCGTTCGGATTCTTTTCCTTGAGCCTCGCCAACTGCACGTTCACCCGCTTTGCCAAAAAATCCAACAGGACCTGCCGCACAGTATCGTCGAAAATAATTGGCCTGTCATTGTCATCCAGCACATTGAACCCCAGCGACACCGGCCCCTCCATCTGGCCCCGTATGGCGGGAAATTCGCTCAGGTCCTTCTGCAAGAAAAGCTGGTATACCTCCGAGTATTTCGGACTGATATCCAGAAAAGAACTGTCGTCCAGATGGGACAAGGCATAGTCCAGCTCATCCAGGAATTTCTCTGCGGAATGTCGCACCAGGCGTCTTTCGAAATCCACAAAAATGCCGGGAAAATTTTCTGAAGCCTGGACATACATGTCTTCGTAGTAGCTATAAAGGGGCAACTGGGGCCAGTAAGGGACATCCACGCTCATGGCGAGTTCCAGTGCGTGCTTGACATCCTTGTGCGGCATTACCCCCATGGCTGTAGTAAGCAAGTCTCCAGGAATGGTCATCAGGTCTCCTTGGGCCCAGGTGAAAACAGGAAATACTATAGACTGTTTACCATACTTTCGGGCTGACCTGTAGACTCAAGAACACTGGTCCATAAAATTCCATCCGGGTGAATCTGTTTTCGCCTGCGGATTGCCAATTCAATGGGCAGGTGAACAAAAAGATTATTCCATGAACCGATGAGGACACCTGTCTTTCCGGCCATACCGGCATGAACTGCATGTTGACCAAGGAAAACACAAAAAATTCTGTCATTAGGTGCCGCCGGTACAGACCGTATGATGTAGCTGGGATCGATGTATTTTACCGTATGTTCAAATTTTTTCGACTTGAAATACTCGGAAATCCTTTGTTTGAG
The DNA here is from genome assembly GCA_027031935.1 of Myxococcales bacterium. Classification (GTDB taxonomy): domain Bacteria; phylum Myxococcota; class B64-G9; order B64-G9; family B64-G9; genus JALVPF01. The sequence continues at coordinate 2,730 of JALVPF010000510.1, forward strand.
CAAGAGGCCTATGTCACCCAGCTTCCTGTTCCCGGAAGGATCTGTACCAAAATCATCATCGAAAAGGTCCTGCCCAGCCCCCTCGGCTACCACAACGAGAGCATGACCTCTCTTGCTCAGCACCGAATCGAGCGACGCCAACAGGCCTTTCGGACCGTCGAGGTCAAAGGGTATTTCGGGAACCAGGACAAAACTGGCGTTTGCCACTGCCAAGGAGGCATTGGCTGCAACAAAACCCGAATGTCGACCCATCAGCTTCACGATTCCAATGCCATTCCTGGCACCTCTGGCTTCCGTATGGGCGCACCTCAGGCTTTCCACAGCCTGGGCCACTGCAGTATCGAATCCGAAAGTACGAGAAACCATTCCTATATCATTGTCTATGGTTTTAGGAACCCCAACCACTGCAATACCCAGTCCCCGCCTTTGAATCTCCTTGTTGATTGCCACAGCCCCCCGAAGAGTTCCATCGCCGCCAATAGCGAATAAAATCCTGATATCCTCTCTAAACAGAGTATCTACAATGACGTCAACGGGTTGAGGTCCGCGGGACGAACCAAGGAAACTTCCTCCATCTTCATTGATTCCCTGCACAACTTCCGGGTCCAGATCCAGCAATCCCAACCTGTTCGATGGATTGAGTCCGGCCCATCCATACCTTACTCCCTTGATGCGCCTGACCCCGTACATGAAATATAGCTCGTGAACCATGGAACGTACTACGTCGTTCAGGCCCGGGCACAAGCCACCACATGTCACAATGGCAACCTTGACATTAGCAGGATCGAAATAGATTTTTTCCCTTGCTCCGGCACGTTCAAATGCCATGGGTTCGAGCCCATCCCTTACCCTTGCCTTTAATCGTCCCGGATCCAAGTCGTACATGACCAGATCCGAATCCGACATGAATCGTCGATAAGGCAAAGGGGAAGTAACGCTACAATGACCCAGAGTCTGAATATGAGACGACAGCTCAAGTTCAGGTTCTATAGGCTGAATACTCATCTATCACCCCATGTAAATTGGCTTTCTCGAAGTTTAATCGACCACCAAGAAAATATCTTGAATCACTGCCCGCCCATTTTACTTGAAGTAAAAGCACTGGTGTCTGGAAAGACGCCAATAAAAAAGCCGGGCATAGTGCCCGGCCAACCTTTTAAAAAATCAAGAGGCTATCGAATCGTTACGTTCTTCGCCTGAAGACCCTTCTGACCCTGTACGATCTCGAACTCGACCTGGTCACCTTCGTTGAGGCTCTTGAATCCATCAGCTACAATCGCCGAGAAGTGGACAAATACATCCTCCCCGTCCTCTTGCTCGATGAATCCGAAACCCTTGGAATTGTTGAACCATTTTACTCTTCCGCTTGCCACTGTCTTACTCCTCATTTTTCTCTAGCCGCTCTCGATGCCGAAACCCATTTCCAAACATGAAAACGACTATTATCAATCGACGCGGGCATATGCCCTATCCTCCAGTATCCCAATCTTGCTCAAATTGTTCAAGATAAAAGAACACTGGAAGACAACTGTGGGCAACTATGCCACCTGTGAACCAAGAATGCAAGGAAAAATTCACTTAGGGACATAGGCTATCCTTTTTCTGGAGAAGTCTGGAGAAGTGCCAGGGAAATAGTTTGTCGAAAACTCAGGTGGTGATACCTTCGTGAGCGAATCAAAACTACACTACCACGATTGGAATACCTGTCTCGGGAGGACTGAATGAAAAAAATCATAGCCTTGACATCGATTGTGCTCCTGGTCCTTGTGGTCTACTGGCTGAGCAAATCTCAGAATACTACTGACCAGGAGCCCCAGCTTACACCACAGCATGCAAAGGCCACAGAACAAAACACTTCAAAAAGCAAAGCCAGCGCCCGTGCTACATCTTCCGCAGCCCCTGTCCACGAAGCTGTGGAGATCGAATTCGATGAAGATCCCAAAGGCAACATTCGCCTGGAGGGACAGGTTCTAGATGAACGGAACCTGCCTGTGGAAAAAGCACTTGTCACCATTGACACCCGCCCTGAGAAAAAAACCACTACTGACAGGGGTGGAAGTTTTTCCTTCGGCGGGTTGGCGGCACGGCGATACAGGTTGAGCGCACGCAAGGACTCAGAAGTGGGTGGCCCCCTTTCATATCTCCTGACCGAGACTTCAGACCCTGCCATCATCCACCTTCGCGCTGGATCCACATTGGAGATAAAGGTAGTAAGCGAACAAAGGGCGGAGGCAGTACAAGGCGCAAGGGTTGAGCTTCGGGGTTCAGAAAACAGGCCTGCGGTAACAGACGGAAAGGGAATGGCGAACTTTGAGGGTGTTCCGGGTGGATCTATCACAATATCCGTCAAGGCTGAGGGATTTTGTCCGTCTACCCAACTGATCAACATACCCGATCCTGCGGGGAGCGAAGCCATCAGGCTTACAGTAATGCTGCAAAATGGACTTTCAGTACAAGGCCGGGTAGTGGACGAACAAGGCGAACCCATTAGTAATGCCAAGGTACTGGCGATAAATACAGCGAGGCTCTTTGACCTGCAGGATGAGGATCGTGACGGCACTCTTACAGATACGAACGGCCGATTTGTTTTTCAGGCACTTGCAAAGGGGAGTTATCGCCTGTTTGCATCCCATCCCAAACACCCAAAGGCCTCATCCAAGTTGTTCAACCTGGGAAATAGACCGGTCAAGGATGTGGTGATCGTGATGGAGGCCGGGGGGCAGGTCTCGGGCATCGTAACCAGAAGCGACGGTGAGCCTGCGCCCTGGGCATCGGTACGCATAGGATCAAAAGATGTTAGCCTCGCCACAAAACTCTCGAAAGGAATGATTCACAGGGGTGTTACGGCTGACAATCAGGGCAGGTTCCATTTTGAAGGCTTGCCGCGAAAAAAACTTCTTGTGGTAGCTGTGGGACAAAAAGCATCCAGCAAAAGCGTGTTGTTGGACCTTGAGGCCCGCTCAAGCATCGATGACGTCAGGTTGGTGTTGGACCTTGTTGCTTCAATATCAGGGACCGTACAAACATCAGGTGGAGAGCCTGTGCCAGAGGTAGAAGTTATCGCCACTCCTGATATATGGGAAGAAGGCATTGGAGAGGATTTTCATCTCAGGGGCAGGGCCTATGCCATGACCAATGGAGGCGGAGAGTTCATCCTTTCCGGTCTGGCCGAAGGCACTTACCGATTGCACGCATCCAGGTCCAGGGGAGCAGCCAAACGAATGTTCACTCCGGGACAAAAGGCGAGGACAGGAGACAAGAACGTTGTACTCATCCTTGATGCTGCTGGTGGAGTCAAAGGCAGCCTTGTTTTTGACGATGGTAGTGTGCCAGATGCTTTCAGCGTTGCGGTGGGCTTGTCTTCCAGCGTAGCTTTTTCTGGAGGATCTGGAACTTTTGAAATCAGCCAAATCCCATCCGGAGTTTATACCGTTTCAATTCGCGGAGAGTCCTTTGCTGAGAAGACAATCCCAGATGTCAAAGTAGAACCTGAAAATATTACCGATCTAGGAACCATTCGACTGGCCAGGGGAAGAACAATCACGGGACTTGTTTTGGATGAAAAGGAGAATGCAATCGCAGGAGCTAATGTTTTAATTGCAAAGCGTCTTATTGGTGACGGTTCAAAGCTTTCCACGGACTTGGGTTCTGACTTCGCTGAAAAGAACGGCCAACAACAAACACTTTCAGGGCAAGACGGTTCGTTTCGTTTCGTAGGGCTTCCATACAAAAAACTAGTTATTGTCGCGGAGCACGAAAAGTTGGGTCGCAGCTTACCCCTTGCCATCGACAGTACTACACCAAACCCATATGTGGAGCTCGTAGTAAAAGGGCTAGGTTCCTTGTTCGGAAAGGTCACCTCCGACGGCAAACCTGTCAGCGGAGCCATAGTATCGGTGGGGGCGGCCTCAGGTGGATCACAGGCTTTGGTGGTTTATACAGATAAAGACGGCACATATCACATAGAAAAGATCTCCACTGGATTGCACAAGGTGACGGCAACCATAATGAGTTCTGGCGGCCTGGGTGCAAAGACCCAGTCCGGACAAGTCGATATTCTACCTGGAGAGCAAAACAGCTTGAATCTAGACATACCCACGGGACAGGTGGAGCTTACGATTCAGATTGTGGGTGTAAATGGAGCAGTCATTTCTGCAGCACAGGTTTTTTTACTTCCAGGCCAGGTGGAGATCACCAACTCAGGTCAATTGGAAAAGATTGCCAGTTCTGGCGGTATCATGATGTCATTCTGGATGCCCGCACGACCAGCGGTATTCCAAAAAGTCATCCCAGGTGATTACAGCATCTGTGTTGTACCTATCAGTGGTGACATGAACGATCTCGCTTTCCTGCAAAAGCTCCAGGAACACCGATCAGACTTGCTTGTACATTGTGAACATTTCCCTATTGAGCCCACCCCTGAAAAACAATCCACCACCATGAGCACACCACCCATGCTCCCACTGGAATCCGGCACCGAGCAGGCGGACGATCTGCAGCCAGCCAATCCCGGCCAGGTACGCTCAAAATAGAAAATCCTGCATACTATACAAGAAGATAGAGCCTGCCAGACTCTTCAGAAAAATGTGACCTCCGTCACAACTGTATGATTTATTAAGATTTTTTTGAACAAATTCAATTCTCATCCGTCACATTGGACAGAAGCCAAAAACAAGAAAAGAAGGAAGGTATGCCATGTGGTGGAAAAACATTATCAGAGTTCTCATTGCTGACTACAAGCTCCAACAAAAGGAAGACAAAAGAAACTCCCCAAGGTTCGAAGCGCGCATGTTGGTATCGTTTGGAGATGAATTCGCCGCACATGAGACCAAGGGAAATGTTGGCATTGGCGGTTTTTTCTTCAAGCACGGCTCAGAGGTGGAAGTTGGAGAAGAGGTAGACCTGCTTGTGGACCTGTATGGTCATCTTAGATGGGTACAGGCCAAGGGAGAAGTCCTGGAGACAAGTGCCCTTGGAGATGGTTTTGGAATCAGGGGAAGGTTTACCAAAATCAGCTTCGAGGAAGAGAGACAATTGGCGCGCTGGTTGGACCAGGAGACTTTGCTCGGCACCGTAGGGTCCAAGAAATCCGCCAGGCAACAGGCCAAGGCCGAACTATCCAGGGCATCTGTCGCAATCTAGTCCAGTTCATCATAAAGGCACAGGAGATTAAGTTTCTCTCTTCCGGGGCGATCCTGTACACTTGTCAGGACCAAACAGGAGCCTCTCATGATAAACCGATCTCATCTGCCTGCGATTGTTCTTTTATCTGTCTTTTTCCCATTGACAAGCACTGCGGCAATCATCAAGGGGCCATATCTCCAAAGCCCTCAACAGCACAGTATTACAGTAGATGCAGAAGTGGATGATGGATCAGACTGCATCATCAAGTGGGGTGACAATCTTGAAAACACTTCGCCCATGGTTGGCGAGAGTCCTCATCGCGAGGTAAGGATAAAAAGTCTGAAGGCATCCACCTGCTATCGATACCATGTCGAATGCGGGGCTGATACAAGTCCGGAAGCTTCATTCTGCACTGCCCCTACATCTGAGGAGCCCTTTCGTGTCGTCATATTTGGTGACACCAGGTCCGACCACCAGGCTCACTCTGAACTCATAGATGCCATTGCAGAAGAAAACCCGGACGTTTTTTTCAATACAGGAGATCTCGTCTCAGATGGACAAGATGAAGATGAATGGAATGAGTTTTTCAACATCGAGGGAGAGCTTCTTCGGGATGTGCCAATGATGCCGGTGGTGGGAAACCATGATGAACACAACGGAGAAATACCCATTTACGGCAGGTTGTTCTCCGTGCCTATGGAGAGTTCTGGAGTTGATAATTACTATTCTGTCACCTATGGAAATGCCCACTTCATAATATTGGACAACCAGGCAGACAACCTTGGCAGGCCGAAGGACAACACATCGGAGGGTCAGTGGCTGGAAAACGAGCTTCAATCCAGTTCGGACAATCCTGCCCTGGACTTCATTTTTGTCCTCGTGCACGAAAACATGTACAGCGTAAAGGACGGACGCGCAGGCGATGAGGGCCTGCGTCTGTGGAGAGACAAGTTTGTGCAGTTAGGTGTTGACGCTGTCATTTCGGGCCACGATCATCACTATGTCAGGGGATGGGCTGACAACGGACTGCCCTTTGTCGTAAGCGGTGGTGGTGGCGCACCGCTTTATGATGTATCCGAAGACTTTGCCACCCAAGGGCAGGAAAAGGACGTCAGCGTTTGGGGCTGGCTTCCCGAACCAGGTGACAAGCAATTTAAAGTCATATGGACAAAAAAGGAGCACAACTATCTGGTCCTGGACTTCCAGGGCAAGACGCTTGACATCTGTGCGAAAGAAGTGCCCACCGGCCACACTGGCAAGGGTATTTCCTTCGATTGTTGGACCTATGAAAAGGGTCAAAAGCCTGAACCCGACCAAAAAGGTGACGAAAAGTCTGGATGTGGATGCAGGAGCCAAGGGACAAGCTCTGGAGCGATTCTCCTCGGCGGCGTCTTCCTCGCTGTTTTATTTCGCCGTAAGCTTAGACGGTCTCGCTGAAAATCAAAAGTCTGAGATGTGCTCCACCAATTCAGGCATGTCTATGAAGGGATTACGGTTACCCTGGTAGGCCTGTATGATGTTGTTA
>JALVPF010000511.1 GCA_027031935.1 Myxococcales bacterium
CGGGAAGGTGGTGGCGCTTGTTTGGTCTGGCAGATCACCCGTAGCTCTGTCCCCTGCAATTGTTCTTGGCGGGTTCAGTGACATTTTCACTGGACCCGCTTTTTTTGTTCTTTGGAATGAAAGACAGGGAAGGAAGTTCCAAAGTTTGTCGAATTGACAAATCCGGGGTATTTTGTTCAACTTGGCAACGACGTCGAAAAACGACATGAGAGTGAAAAACTGTGACTGATAAAGGCTCAGACAAGGGCTTGAAACTACTTCAGGACCATGTAGCCCAAAATCCATCCTCGGAGCGTTTTGCCGAATTGGCCGAGATCTATGTTGCTGAAGGAAGATTCGACGATGCAATAAGGATTTGTGAAATTGGACTGGGTTTTCATCCGGGCAATCCCGCTGGTCATCTCGTATACGCAAAGGCTCTGGTGAGTGTAGGAAAGATACCTGAAGGTATTCAGTCATTTGAAAGAGCCTGTGCCCTGCGTTCCGATGATCTTGGTATTTGTGCGGATGCATGCAAGTTTCTTGCTGACAATGGCCTTGTGCAGGAATCTCTGCCCTATTTCCAGTCTGCCAAGAGTATCGATCCAACCGACCCGCGGGTAATCAACCTAAGGGACAGACTGGAGGAAACGCTGGGGTCCATTGTGGATTTCCAAATGAGCGACAAGTATGATCCTTCCTCTCCAGGTGACGAAAGCCTGGAATCAAGCAAGGGTGGCGACTCATCGGAGAGTGATTCCGGCTCACCAGTTGATGGGCTCCAGTCTCTCGATGATGACGACGATGATGATGAACCTCCTACCATGTATGTGGACAATCCTCTCGCCGCGATCAGTGAAAAGGCTTCAGCGACAGGGCAAGAAGCAGCAGTGGAACAACAAGGGCATCAAGAGTCGCAGGATGATGGCGAGAGCGAGGCAGGCAATAGAGAATCTGAAATCACCGATGGTGGCCTTGGCGAACAGCAGCTGGATGAGTCAGCAGACCTTTCCAGTCCTTCTCGTGCGGAGCAGGAGACAGAATACGATCCAATGGCAGGACTGGAAGCCGAGATATCCAATGCCGTGAATGTTCTTGCGACGCAAGGCAAAAGAGACGAACCTCCTACAAAGTTCGATCCTTCCATAGAGGATGAACAGATAGCTGCGCCGGACCGGAACGAGCCGCCAACGAAGTTCGATGATGGGCAGGGACCTGCTGCCTCTCCTTGGCAGCTCGATGCCTCCGACTCTGATGTCCCCAGGCCGGAGCCCCCAACCCGTATGGCCTCTGAAGTTGAAAAAGTTCTGGAAAGAAAGAAGGCTCCAGACAAGACCAGGGTGTCTTCATCGCAACCAAGGGGGCCTGCTTTCCCTGAGCAGATTACTCTCTCTCCGGCAACAAACATATCCTATTGGAAGGTTTTCATGGTGGTGGTGCCCTTTGTTTTGGTAGCCGTTGCCGGAGGCCTTTTCTTCGGATACAAGCATCTTAGGGATGAGAAGGCTGCCGGTTTGATGGAGCAGTCCCTCGGTGCTTTTTATCAGGATTCGTTCGCAGGATATTCCGATGCTCTCATCACTTTGAAAAAACTCATGGAGTTGAATGCCGATAGTTCCAGAGGTCGCTCACTGCTGGCACTCGTTCTCGCAAGGCTTCATGATGAATATGGTCCTAATCTAAGATTCAGAGATGAGGCGTTGAGTATAGTAAAATCCTTGGTGCCTGATGACGAGTCCGAGGACTTCATAGTTTGGGCCAGATATCACCTGTCCAAGGGTGATCGACAGGTGATCAGAAAGGACCTGGATAAGCTGATAAGGAAAAAGCCAAAGGATGAATCGCTCATGGCGCTAGCCGGTGAGCTGGCCATAAAGAGGGGAGATGTGGATCAGGCATCCAAGTGGCTGTTGGCAAGTCTCGAGCAGGACCCTTCCAATACCCGTACCCTTTACAGGTATGCCATGCTTGAGATGAACGCAGGAGATTCGCAGCGAGCCATGCAGTACCTTGTGCGTGCGGTAACAATCAATCCTTTGCATGTGCATTCCCTTCTACAGTTGGCCGAGATCAGGATACAGACTGCAACTGAGTTGGATCAGGCAGGTGAAGATCTGGAAAAAATCCTGGGACTTCCAAAAGTTACAGACAAGGACAGATCGGAAGCTCATTTGCTCCTCTCGCATCTGAATTTCCTTGAAAACAAGCGCAGCAAGGCTCTCGAAAATTGCAAAGCTGCTTCTGACCTGCGCAGCTCTGATGTGGACTTCCTTAAAAAGTTGGCGACCCTTTGCATGAATTTTTACGAAGTTCAAGAGGCAAGCGTACAGGCAAAGAAGGTCCTGGAATTGAATCCGGATACGACGGATGCCAAGCTGCTTTTGGTATCGGCCGAGTTGGCCAGAGGAAGAGTTCAAAAGGCATTGTCAACTCTCAATGGCTTGGTGGGCAAGAAAGTGGCGGCAGCCCCTTTTCTTCTTCTAAGGGGTGAGTCGCTTTTGAGGATGGAGCGTTATGCCGCTGCGGTAAAAGACCTGGATGGAATCTCCGATGATGCACCTGAAAAGCCCAAGGCATGGGCCCTGAAAATCATCTCGCTGATAAAGATGGGTGACCTGGAGAATGCCAGACGCGAGGTCTTCGCACTGCAGAAAAAATATCCACACAAGGCAATGCCGCATGTTGCCATGGGTTATTACAGGCTCGCCAAGGGACTAAAGAGAGGAGCCAAGGCAGCATTCGAAAAAGCCGTGGACTTGGATCCAAGACAGTATATGGCATATTTTGCATTAGGAAAGATGGCATTCGATTCCAGGCACTTCAAAGACGTTGGAGAATTTCTGATAAAAAGTCTTGGTGCAAATCCGTATTCAGCAGAAAGTTTGTACCTTTTGGGAAAAGTAGATCTGCAATTGGGTAAGCCGGACAAGGCCTTGGACTTGTTTGCAAGGGTTGTCAAGGATCAGCCGTCTTCCGGAGAGGGCTTGATCGGGATGGCTGAGGCATTGCTGGAATTGGGGCGTATTGAAAAAGCTCTTGTTGCGGTAAAGAAAGCCAGGAAAGCCGGAGCAACAGACCCTCATAGCTTGTATGTGGAGGGGAGAGTCTATCTGGCCAACGGCAGGTTCCACTCGGCCATACGAGCCTTGAAGGAAGCCAATGAGCTGAAACCCAATGATCCAGAGATACTGGCAGATTTGGGATTGGCGTTTTTAGGAACGAGAAACATAAGCAGGGCTAAAAAATCCTTTGAAGAAAGTCTGAAGTACAGCAGGAGAAGGAGGAGATTACCCAGAGCGCAAGAGGGTCTTGGAAAGACTCTGGCTGCAAGGGGGAAATGGAGAGATGCGGCGTCTGCATATGAAAAGGCTGCATATTATGCCATTACCAAGGGGCTACCTGAAGAAGAAGTTACTCGACTGTATATGTTGGCAGGAAGGACAATGCTCAAGGACAAGCGCTCAGGTGACAAGCGCTATTCGAGAGCGAGGAGGCTGTTCAGGAAAGCCATGAGAAAATCACCTCGGTCACCCGAACCGGTATACGAGGTGGCTGCCACCTATGACAGGGAAGAGAAACTCCGCTCAGCCCGCAAATATTATGAGAAGGCACTTGAGATGAATCCAAAGCATGCTTTGACTCTATACAGACTTGGTTTGTTGGAATTTGACGATGGAAAGGAAGACAGGGCAAAGGATTTACTGAAACGTTTTCTCAAAATCAAACCAAAAGGCAAGCTGGCTCGCATGGCTAGGCAGATTCTCAGACGAATCAAGTAATATCTCTCAGGAGGAGTGAGCAATGTCAACTGGCGCTGCCCCCGGCAGATTTATTGTCATAGAGGGCATTGATGGCTCTGGAAGCTCTACACAGGCTGCCATGCTGGCAGACTGGATGAGGAGAATCGGTCGAAGCGCGGCGCTTACTGCTGAACCCACGACAGGACCGGTGGGGGTGCTCCTGCGACAGATTTTGAGTAAAAGGCTTGTTGGTGCCAAACCTGGTCAATCATCACCACCGCCTGTACATCCAGATGTGATCGCCTTGTTGTTTGCGGCTGACAGAATGGACCATCTGGATTGTGAAATAGAACCCCTGTTGAACAATGGCACTGATGTGATTTCGGATCGCTACTATCATTCGAGTTTTTTATATCAGTCACTTTCCAGTAACCCCGATTGGGTAAGGGATATCAACTCTCATGCAAGAGTACCGGATATTACCTACGTCCTGGATGTATCGGCCAAGATTGCAGAACATAGAAGAAGGCTCAGGATGAATGAAGAACTTTTTGAAACGGAGTCCATGCAAAAGACTCTTGCCGATTCATATGCACGATTACCCCAAATGCTTCCCCATGAATCTATAGTCGTGCTGGATGGCAGCCAAAATCCAGACGTGATTCATGTACAGATGGTATCGGATTTAGCCAAGAGGTTTGGTTGGTCCAATGAGCCGGTATGATGTGGTGATAATTGGCTCCGGCTATGCCGGATTGGCATGTGCCACTCGTCTGCCAGGCCGATCGGTCCTGGTTTTGGAAAAAAATCCCAGTGTTGTCGAAAAATACCGAGGTGGTTTTGGTGCATATCTGCCCATAGGAGATGATATAGAAGCATACGGCAAAAGCGTGTTCCTTGAGGGCTTGGGTCTTCATGTGGAAGGAGGTCTGCTGGAGCGTATCGAAAGGCTGGAGATTAGGGGTTACCGGGAACGATATTCGCTGGACCTGAAAAAACCGATCATTCTCTTGAATGAGCGCAGAATAAAAGGCGCATTATACAGGCGGGCTTTAGAGGTCGGTGTTGATGTGGTGGTAGATTCTCCTGTGAGGGAAGTGAGCTTTGGACAAAATTTTTGCAAGGTGAGATCCAACGATGATTTTGAAGCCAGGGTGTTGGTTGGAGCAGATGGGAGTCAGAGTCTGGTAGCTCATCAACTCAACCTGAACAGGGACAAGATTGCGGTATTGTTCCAGCGAGAAGCTGAAGTGGACATGCTGGACCTGGCTCCGAGAACGATGCTGGTTCAGGTAGATGCCCAAGGTCACTGGTATGTGGCCATGCCATACAATGGCAGGTACCTGGTGTCCGTGATTCAGGTTCTGAGCCCTAAAGGTGTTCCCTCAAATCTGGATAAATTGCTGCTCGATCGTATCGAGCGACTTGATGGAAGCAGATGTATCTCAATCAGAACCTCCATTGTAAAGATTCTTGAACCATCTCCAGTCAGTTACAAAGACAACGTGATTCTTGCGGGAGATTCGGTCTCTGCCTATGGCTTTTCTTCCATTTCGGGGGCCTTGACTCAAGGGTCCATGGCAGGCGCATCGGTCAGCAGATTTTTGGCTGGAAGTTCATATGCCTTTCCCGACTATGAAAAAAAATGGAGAAAAGCGACCGCCCAGAACAAGCTGGAGTTGTTGAAGTGGCTGTTTCCCTTGGGCGCAAGAGTTGGTGCTCACAGGGTGGACAGGGCAATTTCAACGCTGACCCTGGGTAACTCTGATGGACCTTGGGGACTATTCACCAGGGCTCGCGAAATTGCCGCTCTTCTCCGGCTGTTTTTGTGAGATTCATCACGATTAATTTTCACAATATTGTTCCATTCCTGCCACGACTGTCAGATATTCCCCATTCCTTTGACATGTGTTTATTAGAGGAATCCTCTGAGATTTTTAAGTATTTCTGCTTTTTTTTCACGGATGTGCGTCTCTTGCCGTTGTGAATCATGCTCGAGGAGAAGAATCTGGCATGGGGGTTGCAGACAAAAGGTTCAAATACATTGAGATAATTTAAAAATTGAAGAGTGCACAAGGATTTTTCTATCAGGAGAAATATCATGTTCCACAGCGCGAAGGCTATGAAAGCCATGAAAAGAGCGTTTGGAAAAATTCGTCCCTTTGAGTTTGAGCAAGCACCTCTTTTTGAAGTTCCCCTTTCAATCCAGCACCAACATGGTGGTTATAAGCAGCACTATGGAAGGCTTGGAATAGAGGGATTCTACTTCGAAACAAAGGATATCCCGCTCGTGGGCCAGACCATCCGGGTGAAAGTTGTTCTCGTGGGCTTGGGAATGGAAGTGGAGACATCCGGAATAGTGACCCACATACTTCCAGCTCGTGGGCATGTGGGCGTGGTCGCCAAGTTCGAGGATATCGAGTTTGAAACGGAGCGGTTCATCGCAAGGTGGCTAGATTTGATGACTCAGGCCATCGGTGTCCAGGCTGCAGGTTGAATGATATTTGTTTACTGCTACAGCTGAAACCTGGAAAAAGCCACTGCCAGGCGGCTTATCATATCCAGATCTTCTCCGTTGAAAGTTACCAAATCCTCAAATCCTAGAGCGTCTCCAAGGGCGATTGGATTCAGCGTCACGACGGGATCTTGCGCGGGATCATACATGCCACCAGGAGGAGTTGGCAGGGTGAAGGATATGGTGTCCTGTCCATCCTGGTAAACGACCCAACTTCCCTCGCTTGCTCTCAGCGTCGTCCTGTAAAGACTTGCGCCTGATACGGCTGATGATGTCATGGTTCTGGATGAGGCGTCGTATGCAGCCGAGTCAGGAAACCCCAGGAACGAATTATCAAAGCTAACGTTTGTGGGCATGGAGTCTGAGACCATCAGTACGGAGGTCAAGTCCGTGACTGTCTGGTTCTGGGTTGTTTGGGGGAAGCCCATGACCATGACAGCATAATCGCTGGTCTCCAGTCCTCCGTATGATGGTGCCATCTTCATGAGAAGGGCAGGGAGTTGCCCCGAATCATCCTGGCCTGCGCTCATACCCAGTGGTGTGAATCCAAGGGGAGTAAGAACCCCGGTAACATACACTGCGGTTCTCATGGCTTGTCCATTATGCATGGGGAGAGGGGGAACAGAGACTTGTACGGAAAAGTTCTGCCCTGTAGCAGGGGCCATGTCCAAATCGAGCATGGATGCCCAATCTGCTCGGTATTCTGCTGTGTCTCCGTCATTATCTATGTCGTCTGTGTCCTGAACCAGGGGATATGGAAATACATCGACCAGCGGTTTGAGTCCATGCCTCAGAAGGGAGAAGTATGGTAAAAGTCCAACTATTACATCCTCTATATTGACCGAACCACCCCCGCCCATCAGATCCCAGAGGATTTGATCGTCTAGCTTGCCCCCTAGACACCATGCGGTCCTGAGGCCCTTTTGTCCTAACACGTAATAGGTGTCCTTCAGAGGAAAATCCTGTCCCATGAAAGTTAATTCTGCAACCATTTGTGACGGCATGGGGATGGAACCAAGCTGCGGAATGGATACGTAGAAGACCTCTCCCAGAAGGCTGGCAAAGTCCATGTCCACCAGGTTTCCGGCTATTGATGTCCCGGCAAGTCCCATGCTCAATGCGCCTATACCTTCGTATGTCATCTGTCCTGTATAGCCACCGGCAGATGCATTTGCGGTTTTTTCGGGTACAGCCACCAGTATATCGGTCGAGGTGGTGTTCATGATGGATACGTAGTCATGGGCATCGGCAAAAACGTGGACATCAGCAGCACCAGACGGGGCCGTAAATGTTGCCATTCCATCTGAATCGGTAATAGACGTCTGGGGACTTTCACCATCTGTGATCATTACCGTGGCATCAGCCAGTGGAGTACGTCGGAGTTCATCTATCACTGTAACATACATGGAGTCTGCCTGAGGTGAAAGGACGTTGGTGAGAACGATTGGATCGCTGGTCACATCGGCGGTTACGGCCCTTGCGGTTATTTCAGAATCTCCGGCAGTGTCTCCACCTGTTGCATATCCCGATTGAGCATCAATGCCAACGGCGTTCGGGGCTGAAGATGACCAGCTAATGTCGACCCCAGGGAGTTCGTTGCCCGATTGTGTCAGCGCAATTGCCTGCAATTGCATTCCTGCCCCCTGGTGAATGGGCCCACCCGGGTTTAAAATGACTACCTCGTAAACCGTGTCTCCAGGGTCTGGATTCTGACATTGTCCCTCCACGCAGATCTTGTCTTCCGGGCAGTCCGACTGACCACGGCAATAATGAGTAAGGCAAAGACCGCCAATACAGTCTTCGCTCACATCACAATCATCCTCTGTTTCACAGCTTGCCACGTCAAGGCAGTGCCCGTCTTTACATGATGTGTTTTCCAGTCCTTGGTCCCAGCAGTCCTGGTCGATTGAACACAGGGGTCTCTCTTCGCATATCTCATTCAAGCACTCGTAAGCAGGTTCACAATCCGAGTCGTCCGTGCATGGGGTGTAGCTTTCACATCTTCCGTTGTGGCAGCGAATCAGTTCTCCACTGCAATCCGAGTCCTGGACACATTGAGGGTCTACACATACGTTGTTTTCGCAGATATCGCCTCCTGAACAGTTGGCGTCATTGATGCATCGATTCAGACAGTGTCCATCGACGCAGGTTTGCATTTGAGACGAGCAGTCGGAGTCTTGGGAACAAGGCCTCGAACATCTACCCGATTCGCAGATGGTACCCGTTGGACAATCCAAGTCGGCCGAACATGACGGTGCAAGGCCGCACTTGTTTTCGATGCAAAGCTCATTGGCTGCACAGTCTCCATCCGTGGTGCATGTTGTTTCTTCCTTGGTCTGGCATTGGCAGTCGTCCTTGCAGAACTCGTCAGGTGCGCAGTCAGCGTCAGTGGAGCAGTTGCAAGGGGCTCCTTCGACGCACTTGTGTTCTTCGCAGTGTTGATCTGCGGAGCAGTCTCCATCTTCGTTGCATTCTGCAGTGACACAGAAACCCTGCTGACAGATCCTGCCTCCTTGACAATCGTCATCAGAGGCACAGGATGGGGTAGGCTGGCACTGACCGTCCATGCAAATCATTCCCTGGTCGCATGTAGAGTCATCAGTGCATGGCGTGTATGATGTGGATTCTCCGCTGCAGGCGGAGATAAAAAGGAGTAAAGCTCCTAAGGCCAAGGTTCTCAAAAGGCTCAGGCTCATCGCAACCTCCATATGATGGTTGGTTTCGATGACATTAGCAGTAAATGCAGTTTCCTTCAATTCCTGCTTTCTCCCGAATCTCCCACATTATTGAATCAGATTTCCCAGATCCACAGGTACGGCCCTGTCAACGGCTGGCTACCCTTGGCTTCTCGGCAAGCTCGAAGCTACGGGCAGCTACGCCTGCCGCGGGCCTACGAAGATCGCAAGCGAGGTGGGAATTCATGGTTTCAGGTTGATTTTATTTGACAGGTTTCGATTTCATGGAATACCCTGCCGCAGAAATACCGTAGCGGGAAGCAAAGCTGAGGCCAGGAGGAGTCATGAAAAAAAGATTAGCATTTTTGACTGTAACCTTGCTTGCGGTGGCTTCTGTGGCTGCCTGCAACAAGCAAAAGGCACCAAGACTGGACTACACGGAAAAAATGAAAAAGGGCCTGATTTCTC
>JALVPF010000512.1 GCA_027031935.1 Myxococcales bacterium
TGTTGAGCATGGCGATGAGGTCTGCATCTATGGAGTTCATCTTGGAGTGAAATTCGCAGCATAAAACCCCGTCACCCAAATCTATCAAGGTCGCGCTGGAGTTGCCGTCGACTTCTTTGCCAGCTCGCTTCAATGCTGCCAGGTCGATGGCCAGGGGATCTTTGGGTACCGGTTTATATGATTTGGTACCAAGATCGAAAAACTGCTTCTCTCCATTTTTTTCAATGTAAAAGGATTCGCCACCCGATTCCAGTAATGCCTCGGCTATGGGGGGAAGACTCTTGCCTTCCTTTTTCATCCGTTCACATGATTCCTTGAAGCCTATGGCGTCCCATGCTTCGAAGGGACCCATGTCCCAGTTGAATCCCCACCTCATGCCATTGTCTATCTGTATGATGTCATCCGCAATTTCAGGAATCCTGTTGCCGGTGTATATGAGTGAATCGCGAAGCACGGCCCATGCGAACTGGCCTGCGCGGTCATCAGCTCTGACGAATTCCTTTAGCCTCTTGGAGAGGTCATCAGTGTTCTTTGCCTGTTTGACCGAGTCGAATCTGGCTTTTTCCTTTGGACGGTATTCTCCAGTCTTGATGTCTATTACCAGGATGCCTTTTTCCTTGTCCTTCTTGTAAAATCCGCCCTTCGTCTTGTTGCCCAGTCTGCCTTGCTCCACCAGTTTCGTAAAGAAGGCAGGGGGCTTGAAAACGTCCCGTTCCTCGTCATCGACAAGATTGTCGTAACAATTGTTTGTCACGTGCATGAGAATGTCCAAGCCAACCATGTCGGATGTCCTGAACGCTGCGGTCTTCGGCCTTCCCATGGGCTTTCCAACGATGGCGTCCACTTCCTCGACCGTATAAGCTTTGTCTTCCATTTCCTTCATGGTTCGCATCATGGCGTAGACACCGATACGGTTTGCAACGAAGTTCACCGTGTCTTTTCCAAACACCACACCCTTGCCCAAGACGTTGGTGCCGAACTCAGCCATGAAGTCTACTATTTCCTTGTCCGTCTCTGGTCCTGCCACGATTTCCAGGAGCCTCATGAACCTGACTGGATTGAAGAAGTGGGTCACGAGAAAGTTCTTCTTGAACTCGGGAGAACGACCTTCAACCATTCCCTTGATGGGTAGCCCTGAGGTGTTGGACGAGATGATTGCCTTGCCGTTCCAGTGCTTTTCCACGTTGGCAAAGACTTTCTGCTTGATCTCGAGGTTTTCCACCACGACCTCGACGATCCAGTCGCAATCCTTCAGAGAGTCCATGTCGTCTTCGAAGTTGCCCACCGTGATAAGCTGGGCAAACTTGTCGTGGTAGAAGGCTGGAATCGGTTTCTTGTTTTTTAGAGCCAGCTTCAAATTTTGCTCTGCGATGCGGTTTCTGAACGCTTTGGAGTTCTTGTCCACACCGGCTTTTTCATCTTCTTCGGTGTATTTGGGGACAATGTCGAGCAACATGCTTGGTATGCCACAGTTGGCCAGATGAGCGGCTATTCCAGAACCCATGACTCCGGATCCCAGCACTGCGGCCTTTTTTATCCTTCGCTTCATTGAAGCTATCCTCCTTTCGGGCGGAGAGGTTGTCGAAAATGACGCACAGAGTCTAAGGACTATTGATTGAACTGTCAATCGAAATTTTAGGATTTAAGGGGTGTACAAGAAATTTGGACACATGGTCCTGGTTTCGAAATGAGCATTTTCAAAATATATAGAAAAAACAAGCAATAAGCTTATGGCACGATAAATGAATGCACTGCAAAACAATGGTGATTTTGATGGCAAATCTGATTTGCACGTGAGGGAAAGGAGCAGAGATTTGGCAGAGGACAAGGACAGGAAAAAGCATCCGGCGTCCAGGCGCAAGCTTCGAAAGGCGCGAAGTCTGGGCCAGGTAGCCTTTTCGAGACAGATGTGTTCATCCTTGTCGTGGCTGGCAGGGTCGGTAGTCCTCATGCTTACCTTGCCCGGGATCGCCTCGTCTCTTTCGGACTTGGGCCGGGAATACTGGGGCCATGGGTTCAAGGACATTGGCTCGGTACGGATTGCGATGATCTCCACTGTGCTCAAGGCCATAGGGCCATGCGCAGCCGCTGTGGCAGTTGTATGTCTTGGGGCAGGTTTCATGCAGGTGAGAGTAGCACTGAAAATTAGGATGGACTGGAGCCGACTGAATCCGGTCAAGGGACTGAAGCGATTGGCCTCCTTCCAGAGGATTTCTGATGTGGGCTTCGTATTGTTGCGAATCTCTCTTGTGGCTTTGGTGGGTGCCTTGTTGTTCAGACACAACTGGTTTTCGTACCTTTTTGCAACGAATCTCGAGCGGGCGACATCCCTTGCTCTGCATGGGGGACTAGGAGTGATCATGGCCCTTGGCCTGGTTGGAATAGTCGGTGGGATCTTGGACTGGCGGGTCCAGAAAAGAAGATTTTTGCAAAACCAGCGCATGACCGACGAGGAAGTCAAGAGGGAGAGAAAGGATCAGGATGGTGATCCGGCCATCAAGGCTGAACGCAGAAGAAGGCACAGGAGCATCATGGCTGGTACCGGTATGGCTTCGTTGCACAGTGCAAAGGTGGTGGTGATAAACCCGACCCACATCGCTGTGGCTCTGCGCTATGAGCCATCAGAGGATGATGCGCCCATGGTTCTCGCCACAGGGCGGGACCAGCGGGCCATAGTCATTCGAAACAAGGCCATGTCACTCGGGATCCCTGTAGTACAGCAGGTGCGCTTGGCGCGGGCTTTGGTGTCATTGGATGAGGGAGAGCTTGTACCGGAAGAACAATATGAAGCAGTTGCCGAGATCATTCGTCTGGTTCGTAACATGGTCTGAAAAAACAGGAGAAGATACATGGACAGTGCTATCGCCAACAATGGTGGTTGGAAAAATTCCGGATTTGCTTCCGTAGGTGGACAGTGGTTGCCGGCCTTGTTCATAGCGGCAGCCGCCGCGATGCTTGTGGTCCCTGTTCCTTCCTGGCTGGTGGACCCTCTTTTGGTCCTGAATATATGCATTGGTCTCACCCTGCTGTTGCTGGCCGTAAAGGCCAGCGGCACATTGAGCGTAGCGGCTTTGCCAACCATGTTGTTGGTGGCGACCTTGTTCAGGCTTGCACTGAACGTGTCGACCACGAGGTTGATTTTGTCTAAGGGTGACGCAGGGGATGTGGTCAGAGCTTTCGGGGAATTTGTGAGCGGTGGAAATCCCTTGGTGGGCGGAGTGCTGTTTTTGATCCTGACTATCGTGCAGTTCATCGTCATAGCCAAGGGGTCTGAGCGGGTGGCCGAAGTGACGGCCAGGTTTACACTCGACGCCATGCCGGGCAAACAGATGAGCATCGATGCTGATCTTCGATCTGGTCTTGTGGATGCAGAGGGTGCAAGGATTCGCAGAATGGAACTGGAGAGGGAATCTCAGTTTCATGGCGCAATGGACGGCGCCATGAAATTCGTAAAGGGCGACGCAGTGGCTGGTCTGGTCATAAACGCGGTGAATTTGTTGGGGGGTCTTGCTGTGGGCTGTATCCAACTCCACATGCCTGCATCAAAAGCGCTTGGAACATATACGGTCTTGACCATAGGAGATGGATTGGTATCTCAAATCCCGGCCTTGCTGGTGGCCGTGGCGGCAGGACTGGTAGTCACTCGGGTAAGAGGCAAGACCGCTTCTACCAGCCTGGCCCATCAGCTGGCCTCTCCCCTTCGGTCCCATCCACAAGTGCTCACCGGGGCTGGAGTCGGAATGTTCATGATAGGTCTTGTACCTGGAATGCCAACTGGTAGTTTTTGCATTACCGGCATCACCCTCGCATCCTTCGGGTTCTGGATTCTTAGAAAATCAAGATCCCGCGGAAACGAACTCCCCGATGGCCATAAGGACAGCATGGAGCCGCGGGTCACAATCGTGCTACCACAAGACTTGTCTCCGGATGAATCGCTTCCGGTCCGTCTCGAACAATCGGCAATATGGCTTGGTTCCGAATTGGGCCTTCCCGCTCCCAAGGTAGAGCTTCTTGGTGATGGTCCATTTGGCCGGTGGACCATGTTTGTCGATGGTACTCCGGCAGTCAGTGGCGAGCTTCCCAAAGATGCATCCAGGAGCGATCTGGAAAAGGAGCTTGGTGGTCTTCTTCGCCTGGTAGCAGGTAGATTGATCGGCGTGCAAGAGACTCAGAACATGCTTGATGAACTGGAGCGTTCACAACCTGCCTTGGTGCGTGAAGTTGTGCCACGTCTGGTCCCGGCAGTGTTGTTGAGCGAGATTCTCACGAGGCTTGTTGAGGAATCAGTTCCTGTACGAGACTTGCGAGGAATCCTGGCCTGCCTGGCTGAATGGGCCAGGACCGAAGCCGATCCCGTTGCGCTGACTGAGCGTGTCAGGGAATATCTACGGCCGGTGATTTCCCATCGCGTAGCTCCGGATGGGACTCTCCACGCCTTGTTGTTGGATCCCGAGGTAGAGCAAATGCTCACCAAGGGGATGCAGAATGAATCAGGTTTCGCCTCCTTGACGATTTCTCCGCAGGATGGTGATTCCATTTTACAGGGTGTGGGTGCTGTACTGGATTCTGTGGGTGACCAGGCGCAGGTGGTGGTATGCAGGCCAGGCATAAGAAGGCCCTTTTGGAAACTTGTCCACGATATTTTTCCTCACATTCAGGTGGTCAGTTTCATGGAATTGGAACCGAGCATGTCCCTTGTTCCAGTGGGAGTGGTCGGTCTTGCACAAAGATCTGGAAGATGAGGGAGGGGTGTGATGAATGGAAATAAATCTGTAAGCGCATGGTTCATGGCCTTTTGCATCGTAGGAACTTGCCTTGGCGGGTGTGTTGTGCGTGGGGCAATCCACCCTGTGGCAGCAAGACTCAACTCGAATGCTGCAAGGTATCTGAAAGAAGGTAGACCGGAAGCGGCAAGGGCCCCGCTTCTGGTGGCCCTGGAATATAACCCCTGCTATGCGGGCGCATTGCACAACCTGGCTCTGGTGGAATTCATGGGAGGTTCGCTGGACAAGGCAGAGGAACTGGAGCATGAGGCGCTGGAGTGCAAGGATGATCTGGTCCAGGCCATAAATGGTCTTGGATTGATTTCCCGTAGCCGAGGGGATTTGGACTTGGCCTTGGAATGGTTTGGGCATGCGCTGGAGATCGACCCGGGGTGTCTGAATGCACGAAGGAATCTCGTGGACACCTTGCACATGCTGGGCAGGGAGGTTGAAGCAAAAGAGGAAGGCCGGAGGCTTGAAGTTCTGGAAGCCAGGAAATGAAAAGAAGGGGGTTTCAAATGGGCATGAAGATCATAGCAAAGGCGATTGAAGCCACCTTAGTTGGTCAACGGCTGGAGTATTCGATGGGTGACAAGGATAAGGTCGTAATAGGCAGATCTTCGGCTTGTGACCTGGTTCTCAACGATCCATCGGTGGATGCCGTACATGCGTGTTTGGAAAAATCAGAGAATGGCTGGACAGTTGAACGCATGGGCTTGGAAGATGTCCTGCAAAATGGTGTTGCGCTCCCGCATGGACTTTGTATTCCTGCCAGCCCTGGGGATGATTTTCAGATTGGAGTGTATGCGCTTACCTTCCTTCCGGAACTGAAACAAGGTGACGATGATGACCTTGGTGGATTTAGTAATCCTGGAGGTATACCTCAGTGGGCATCCTCAGTGCTTGTGCTCAATGGCCCGGCCAGTGGCAGCAGCATAGAGATTGTAGAAGGAATGGCCATCTCCATTGGAAGGTCTCAGGACTGTGATCTCGTGCTCGATGATGTTCGTGTCTCCAGACGACATGCCAGGATAGTAAACAGGGGAGGTGCATTTTGGATAGAAGACCTGCAATCTCGTAACGGAGTTTCCATCAATTCGAAAAAGCACAAAGGCCGAAGGAGATTTTATCCTGGAGACGTGCTGGGTGTTGGACACTACAGACTGAAAGTGTGTCTTAATATCAAGAACCTGGATGAGGGGTGGGCAAGGGTGCTTGGCATGCATGGTAGCAGAAAACCCACCGTATCCCATCAGGGACTTGTTTTCGGCCTGTTATGCCTGGCTGTTTCATTGATTGCGGGCGTGTCAGCGGTACTGATTTAGTCTCTCTGTCTGTATGGGAGAAGATGGCTTACGAGACATCTATGCGTAGCACCTGGTTTCCTATCTGTATGCGGTCCTGGTCTTTCAGTTCATGGGAGCCGTTTATACGAAGGTAAGTGCCATTTGACGAATTGAGATCGAAAAGGAAGCAATCACCACCCTTGTTAAGCAGCTTGCAGTGACGTGCTGAAATAAAGCCATCTTCCGGAAATCTCACCTCTCCATCTTCCCGGCCAATTATCACTTCAGCTTGGGTCAGTAGATGGATCTCGCCGATTTTTCCACCCTCCAGCACCTGTACCAACCTTGCCCAAACCTGTGGAGCAGGGCTGCCCCAATACTGGCTGTCATCTGACTCAGGAGCCTCCACGTCCAGTGGTTGAAATTCGCCAGGTACCTCCAATCGTAACAACTGGCGACCAATCCGGAAATAGGTCCCTGGGGTTATGTGCTCTTCCTTTGTCATTTTTCTGTAAATGCCGTTGAGACTGTTGAGATCGCTTATGGTGATGGTTTCTCCCGACAAGCTTATCTCTGCATGCTTGGGCGAAATGTAGGGATCTTTCGGGAACATGATCATTCCCTGGGAGCGTCCCACTACTGTCTTTTCTGCGAGGGTAAATACCGTTCCTTCCGTTCCGTCCGGTTTGACCAGTACCAGCCTGACCCTTCGTTTAGGCTCTGTACCTGGAGACACGGTATGCATGAACATGGTGCTGCCGTGTTCGGCCTCCTTGAGATTTTGTCCACAGCTGGCACAGAACGCATCGTCAGCTTCTATCGGGCTTCCGCATTTCGGACAGGTCAATGTGGCCTGGTTGGATGGATCGGTGGGTGAAGATGTGGGCGCCGCTTGTGGTTGAGCAGGAGGAGGTTGGGTGACCACCTCCGCCTGTGAAGGTTTTGGCTCAGGGGCTGCAGCAGCTTGTGCTGGTGCAGGAGTGCCTGCTGCCTGCTGTGATGATGGTTCTGCCGGAGCCGAAGGGATGTTTTCAGTAGCTGGTGCATTTGCCGGCGACTCTGGAACATTAGCTCCTGTGGTGGCGCTCGGTGCTACGCTCTTTGCTGGTTCTGGGCTCGCATCATTTGCCTGAAGAGGATTTCCGCAATCGAGGCAAAATTTGAACGAATCGTCGTTTTCCCTTCCACACTGGGGACATTTGATCATTGTCAGTACCTCCCGGGTCTTTAGGGTATGGACCCCGGATCTCAATGGTTTGTGTTGAGTTGCATTGAATCACTGGTATGCTTGTGGTGTCAACCTTTCAGAAGACCCCTGATTTCCCACCTCGCTTGCGATCTCTGTGGCAATGCTTCAGATTCTTTTTCTATAGGTTGCGGCCCACCGTGTTGAGTCTACGACTGCGCACATGAAACATCGGTTCAGTCTGTCACCAGAGCGCCACAGGGAAAAGACGCACTGAGTGCCACGTCGTCCTTGTCCAGAAAAGTCTGGCAGGCAGCGCCCTGCAATTTAAGCGTGGAGGCGTCTACGAGGGTCCACCCGTCGGGATCGTCATAGGTCAGTTCCTGGCCGTTCAAGGATACTTTTCCGTACTTTGCATAGGATAGGGGCTCAACCTTCCCGTCCAGCGCAAAGACGCAAGCTCTGGCATTCTGAATTATTTCGTCAAAGGAATCCAGGAGGGTCTGAGGATCGTCTGCAACATAAAACGGTGCGTTTTGTGCACCTCCGATGGGAAGTCCAGAACCGGCGTTTGCCATATCCTGCAGGTGTGGAGTACTTACCTCTCTTCCTACCGAGAGGATTACCACCCCTATGCCGTTTTCAAAGGCGTATTGAGCTCCCTCGATGGAATCCTGTTGACCATTTTGCGGGTTGGGTTCAGAGCAGGTATCCGGTTCGCCGTCAGTGGCAAGGACGATGACCATGGCACCACCTGGATTGTCGGGATCTGCGGGTAGGCCCTTGATGATATCGGTGACAGCCTTGAGAGATTCACCGGTAGGTGTATCTCCATCTGGCTCATTGTCGTTGATGATGGTTTTTATGGCATCTGCGTTGTTCAGCGAAGGCTCCACGGTACGAAGCAGGGGACATTCTCCTCCTGAAAATCCACCATGGCTGGTATAGAGGCTGACGCCAAACCTGACCTCGTCCTGCAGGGCGAAGACAACTCCGGAGTCAGGGTCCACAAGGGATGATTCCACTGCGTCCCAGCGGCTTTTCCCTCCAAAATCCTCTGTCATGCTGCCGGATTGGTCTATAAGCAACATTACAGTCGGTGTGACCAATGAGAGGTTTATCTCCACCCCTGCGCATGTATCCATGCATTTTCCATGGTCCACACAGATGGCGTCCTGACCGCATTCGTCTCCTTCTTGGGTGCAGTCTGCGCGGCACGTCTTGTCTGGACCACAGTA
This sequence comes from Myxococcales bacterium, assembly GCA_027031935.1. Classification (GTDB taxonomy): domain Bacteria; phylum Myxococcota; class B64-G9; order B64-G9; family B64-G9; genus JALVPF01. The sequence continues at coordinate 8,474 of JALVPF010000512.1, forward strand.
TAAATCCTGTCCACAGTCCACCGAGCTGACGCACTGCTCACCACACAAGGGGTCCAGATCATCGCTGCAGATATCCGGTAGAGAACCATCAGGATTTCCTTTGTTGGAGTCGGAGCAGGCGGAAGTTGTTGCCATGAGGTATACGAGCAACATGAAAAACCCGTATCCGATGGATAAAGATGCCTTGCTGGTTTTCATTGTTTCATCTCCATCATCTTGAGCTGGATTATGCAAGGATTATAGCACGAGTTCCTACCATTTTCAGAAGATATTGAAATTTGGTATCAGAGGTTTTTTCTACACCATGCGGTGGCAAGAGAATCGGCATATTCGTTCCACTTGGATTCGTCGTGTGCTCTTATCCAGTGCAAAGTCAACTCCGGGCGTGCTTGGAAAATAGCGTATACTTCCTGCACGAGTTCCAGGTTTTTGATGGGGCCGGTCTTTCGTCGCCAACCCTTGGCTTTCCAGGATGAAGCCCACTGGGTGATGGTTTTGAAACACAGTTCACTGTCCGTATAGACGTCCGTCACAACTCCCGGCGGGACGAGGCCTGCGCCTTCTCTCAGTGCAACCAACTCCATCCTGTTGTTGGTGGTGTGCTGCTCGTGACCATATTTTTGTTCTATCATGCGGTCGTCCAGTACGTATACCGCACCCCATCCACCAGGTCCGGGATTTGGCCTGGCGGAACCATCTGTGAAGAGGCCATTTTTGGGCCCAGACGTGAAAGTTTGAAGCACTTGCTCAAGGGTCAGATCCTGTGTTGCGGTGGAGGATCTGGCGTGTCTGGTTGATGAGCCTGACTTCTTCTTCTTGGTGCCAGAGGATGATGCCTTTTCAAGCTTGCGACATTTCATCCACTTGCGCGGCGTCCATCCAGGG
>JALVPF010000513.1 GCA_027031935.1 Myxococcales bacterium
ACCATACAATGCGCCTATATGCCCAACCTGGGCGCATGCGGTTGTCAAAAGGTTGCTCCCATCGTAGATCAGGCTGCAGGCAATCATGTAAACCTCATCGAGATTATAGGAATGGGGCAGTGTTCGGGGGATGCTGCTACATGGATGTGGGCAGACGATGCCGGCATAGGAGGAGACTTCATCCTCAGGGCCAGGGCTGAAGGCACACAGTGCAATCCCGACTGCGCGGGCAAGTGCTGCGGCGACGATGGCTGCGGTGGACAGTGTCCAGACCAGTGCGGCGATGGCTTTTCATGTAACGCAAACACCTGTCAATGCGAACAAGCCAGCACCTGTACCGAAAACGATGTCAGATGCAGCGGCGACATAGTGCAAAGATGCATCTCGGGCCAGTGGGTGGCGCAGGAAGATTGTTCCCAATCGGGCTTTACCTGTAAAGACGGAGTGTGCGAGGGGTGTACGGCCCAATGCGATGGCAAAGATTGTGGCCCGGACGGATGTGGGGGGCTGTGTGGTCAATGCCAGGATGGCGAAATATGCCAGGACGGAACATGTGTTACCCAGGGTGACACGCTCTCCATCACGGCCATATCACCCGATTTTGGTTATGACGATGTGGACACAGCCGTATCCATTACGGGACAGGGCTTCGTTGATCCTGTGGCGGTAAAACTTGGAGGGACCAATCTTGTCTCTACCCAGGTAACATCGAGCCAACTTATCGAAGCGACCGTTCCTTCAGGCATGGAGCCTGGCACCTATATGCTCATCGTGATCAACCCGGATAGCTCTACAGCATCGCTACAGGAGGCCTTCGAGGTTCGTCACAGGGAGCAGGACGGCGGATCTGATGGTGGAATCGAAGATGGAAGCACGGATGGAGGGCAGGACGGAGGTTCGACAGAAACTGAACAGGATGAAAGCCCAGCTAGTGGCTGTGGGTGTTCCTCCTCAAACCACCATGGGTTCCATTGGGGCTTGTTGCTCCTTGCGCTCATGACCAGCGCTGCTGTCCGACGGAGACCGAGTTGAGGCGACAACTCGTCATTGTCATTCTGTCGGCTTTGCTTGCCATCGAGGCCAGAGCTTTCGAGACCAATGGCAGGCACTGGGACACCATGCCCATCCCATATTACATAAACCCCACGAATTGTCCGGTGCTGGACTCGGGACAGACCATAGACGACGTACTCCAAGCCGCAACCCGAAACTGGAGCCAGGTTAGTTGCGCAGATGTAAGATTTTCCTTCCTGGGTCACACCGACGCTACCTGGGACAAGGATGGAAAAAACACCGTGTTTTGCGTAGACAGCGATTGGAACTACACACAAGGGGCGGCTGGTGCCACCCTGTGGTTGCCTTCGGAGCCTGATGAACCCAACGAAGTCGACCTGGCCTTGAATGTCTCTGATTTCACCTGGCGCATGGGAGGTGCAGACGCAACGACAACCAAGGTATTGGATCCAGTAGCAGTGGTCACCCACGAATTTGGACACTGGCTTGGGTTGGGACATTCAGACGATCCTTACGCCACCATGTATTACGCATACCTGCCCAACGGTATGGGTGCCACTCTGAGCGCAGACGACGAAGCCGGAATATGTTCCCTGTATCCCTCGGCAAGCACCATGTGCACCAGCGAAGAGGATTGCGAAGACGGCTACTCCTGCATATCCATCGAGGGAATTGCTGTCTGCCAGGAACCCCATGATGGACCGGGCGCTTTTTGCAGTAAGGACTATATCAACTGTGACGGCATGTGTTGGGTCTCCTTTTTCGAATGTTCCCAGATATGTGTATTCACCAGGCTCGACTCCACAGATGGCTACTGTGCTCCCCTGTGCAACGACTCGGACTGCCCCGAAGGATTTACCTGCCAGTATATCGCGCAGTACGATGTGAACATCTGCACCATGGACCAGACCGACGAAGACGGTGGAGTTTCAGATGGGGGAGATTCTGACGGGACAAATATTTTGGATGGTGCAGACGCAAACGACCATGACGGAGGTCAGCAGGCAGATCAAGCTTCGGACAATGGACAAGCATCGAATGAAGATGGCACAGGGCAGGATGCGGGAACAACTGACTCTGGCTCCAAACAAAAGCCCCAAGAAAATGCCGGATGCGCTTGCAACCAGTCACCACAATCGGCCCACGGCATTTACTTTCTTGTTTTGCTGATGATTTTAATAAAACTGAAAAACTCCGGTTGATCAACCAAACATCTCCCTGCTAATGTTCATCCCTTCGTCTTTCGGCAGGGAGGACAGGGATGACGAAAAAGAAAATTCACACGATGATCACGGCATTTCGTGACGGGCTTCAGTCTGTCTATGGGGCCAGGGTTTTTTCCACAGACATCATGCCGGTGGTGGCTGCAGCAGCGGATGCAGGATTGAAACACTTCGAAGCCGGCGGTGGCGCAAGATTCCAGTCTCTGTATTTCTACCTCAATGAAGATGCCTTCACCATGATGGACGCCTTCAGGATGGAAGCAGGGGACGATGCCGATCTGCAAACCCTGGCCAGGGGAATAAACGTGGTGGGTCTTGACTCACAACCGAGGGACATAATCGACCTACACGCAAAACTCTTTGCCCGTCATGGGATCACCACCATCCGAAACTTCGATGCGCTCAACGACGTGAACAATCTCATCTATTCAGGACAGGCCATCTGCAAGGCAGGGCTGAAACATGAAATCACCGTAACCATGATGCGCCTGCCCCCCGGATGCGAGGGTGCGCATACCCCCGAGTTCTACATGGACGTCGTAAAGAAGATTCTCGAATCAGAAGTTCATTTCGACTCCATCTGTTTCAAGGATGCATCCGGCACGGCCACACCAGCCATGGTTTACGAGACCATGCTCGCCGCGCGAAAAAACCTGCCGGACAAGACAAAGATCGTTTTTCACACCCATGACACTGCTGGAATCGCCATAGCCTGTTACCTTGCGGCCCTGGAGGGTGGCGCAGACCAGATAGATCTATCGCTGGCACCTGTATCCCATGGCACATCCAACCCTGACGTAGTTACCATGTGGCATGCCCTGCGGGACACGGACTTCGACCTGGACCTGGACATCCACAAAATCCTGGAAGTGGAACACTTTTTCAAGGAGCAGATGAAAGACTATTTTTTGCCACCAGAAGCTCTGGCCGTCGAGCCCATGTTGCCATTTTCTCCCATGCCAGGTGGCGCCTTGACTGCAAACACTCAGATGATGCGCGATGCCGACATCATGGATAAATACCCGGAGGTGATTGCAGCCATGGGAGAAGTGGTCAGACGCGGTGGGTTCGGCACCTCAGTGACTCCGGTATCCCAGTTTTATTTCCAGCAGGCATTCAACAACGTGATGTTTGGACCATTCCGGAAGATAGCAAAAGATTACGGCAGGATGGTCCTTGGATACTTTGGCAAGACCCCGGTAGAGCCCGACGCAGAGGTGATAGAAGCAGCACGACAACAACTGGGCATGGAGCCCACCACCCAAAGTCCCCTGGATATAAACGACGCAGATCCGCAAAAGGGCATTGAAGCCGCCAAGGACCTGCTGGGCCGGGAGGGAGTCCTCAAGACCGAAGAGAACATATTCATCGCAGCCACCTGTGGTCAGAAGGGCATATCCTATCTCAAAGGTGAGGCAAAGCTGGCTGTGCGAAAAAAGGGTTTTGATGGTTCCGGCAAGACTCCCAGCCAGCCCCCCCCTGCCGCCGAGGAAAAAGGCCGGGCAGAGGATACACCTCAAGGTGACAAAGCAGACGATAAAACAGACGACAATCAGCCAACTCCCCCAATTGTCGATGGGACTGAAGCGGACGCATCGCTACAGGGGCATGAGGCCACACCCATACTGGCCAAGATGCCGGGAAACGTCGTTCGGATTGCGGTGAAAGAAGGACGACAAGTACAGGCAGGGGATCTACTTTTCGTGCAGGAAAACATGCTGACGCAGTTTGAGATCTTCGCCCCCAAAGCCGGAACCGTGACACAAATCATGGCTGAAGCAGGCGAGCAGGTGGAGTTCGAACAGGTGTTGGCCTATCTGGTTTGATGTCTCAGGAATTACCGTGATTGTCTTCAAAGCCGTTGGGAATCACCTTGGTGTCCACCAGCCACCAAGGAGAAATCACCCTTGAGTCCTTTTGCTGGGGATGAAGTTCCGGAATCCCGTCTGCCTTGATACGAAAAGTAACCTCCCGCACAGTGGTTCCATCCAGCTTCAGCTTGCACTTCCATTGCCCCTTGGCATCCTTCAGGCTCATGTCTCCTTCTTCCGGCTCATAAGCATCTTTTCCATGGGGCAAGGTGAAAGGCAAGGCAAGGATGTCCTTTCCAAGAACCCTATAAGGACTGAGATGAGCCCGCCCTCTCAGCACCGAAGATTTCCCTATCTTCACAGGTTTGCCATCCTTGCGGCACCGCGCCGTGAATTGATGCCATCCCCTGATCCTGGTGACCATTATCAGCCAGGGTCGCTCCCTGACCACAGGGTCCCGGTCTATGGGATCCGCCTGATAAGCCAACCACACCTTGTTGTCAGCAGCTTTCAGCATGGGAGCCACCGCACCAAGGTCATAGTCCTTGGCGTCAACGCCCGATGTGTATTTCATGCGCAAAGCGTCCAGGCGAGGCATTTTTTTTCCCCTGGCCGGGCTGCATGACACATAACTCAGCGGTTGATCACGTTTGATTGAAACCTTGCACAGATGGCTAAAGCCATCTGCACCAACGGCCTTGACATCATCATCTGCAGCGAGTTTTCCCCATAGGTATGCACTGAAGCCACTTGTCAATTTCTTGTCACTTGAGCTGGCGTTTACCCAAACTAGCTTTGGGGGCTCGCCCTCTGCAGGCCCACCTGGAGCATTGTGGCTTGAGTTCAACCAATAAAGCGAAGGTTTGCGGAAGGGGTTGCTTTTCCACTTGGACTTTGGCTTCTCTGCGGTCTTTGTGTCTTTTGGCGTCCTGGTCTCCGGCTGAGTCCTTGAGGGTGGCTTGAGAATCGCCACCAGTTCTCCCAGTAAAACCCTTCTCTCAGAGTCGGACAGATTCCTGGCCTTCAACTGGTCCAGGATTGCCATTACGGCAGTGAAAGTGCGATCCATCTCCTCTCGCCTGCGGCTGAACTCTTCGTTTTTCACGCGGCAGGCATTGTAATCATGACACAAGGCCAGCGTCTGGTGCATCATCATCTGTATCAGCTCACTGGGATCGCGCAGCTGCTCATGCCCCAGAGAACCGCCCACCGAGACGGAACCTATGGACACGCTCAGCGAAGCCTGCAGGCTCTCGTACCGCACCTTGTAATCATCACAGTCCTGTCGGACGATCTCTCCTATGGGGTCTGGGCAGGTATAAGTACTGTATGTCGCACAAGCCGTCCAAACAGAGGCAAAAAGAAAAAACGCTGCGACTTTAAGACTAGGTTTCAACATTTTTTTCAAGTCACTCCCGAGTTCATAAACGGAAAATTTCATACGCCCGGCCCCCTGACCGCTTTCTTGGACCATTTGCCTTCAACATTGTTGGGCAGGATTTTCGCTTCGATTCGCCACCATGGAAATACCAGATCGCCAGGCTTTCCTTCCTGCCCCGGCATGGGTATCGGTCGGCCTTTTTCGTCCACATCGAACTCCAGCTCACGCAGGTACTCACCATTTATCTTGATCTTGCAGGTCCAGTGCCCTGCCTTGGGTGGCCACTGCTTGGCTCCCTCCGGGAAGGGTTCGGAGTTCCTGTGCACATAATATGGCAACATGAATACATAATGTTTCCAGACAATAAAAGGATCCTTTGCCGACCCTGTACTGTGTGGCCCGGTCTTTACATATCGCTCTTTATCCTGGAATGAACCGGATTCTCCCGAACCTCGGACTGTCTTGATGGCGGGAGTCACAGGTTTTCCATCCACCCAGCAACGCAAAGACCCCTTAGGAAACATGGACCGAGCCGGTGCCTTGCGATATCGCATGGTGGCATACAAGTAAGGCCGCTCGAAATCAGATGGAAACTTTTGGTCTTCCGGTAGGAAAAACAACCAGCCTTCAGACATCTCACGATCGTGATTTACGCCCCAATGTTTTCTTGGACTCGAGTAGTCCTTGATGGAGGCCATGGCCACATTGACCCTTTGTTCGCCCAGTTTCACTCGCTTGTCATCCTCTGCACGGATGTACTCGACACCGATTGTATAACTAGTGCCAGTGAGGGCCAGTTTCTTGGGAGTCTTGCACCTGACCGAAAACACTCCATCCCCGCTACTTCTGACGGGACATCTGGCAGACAACCCACCATTATAGGTCAAAACCACGATATCATCCGGTTCATGGGGGCCGAAAAGCTTCACCCTCGAATATGGCCTGTAACAATCCCCGCCATCGGGCAACCTGCACCCATTGTAGACATCCTGCCTGCGCCAGCCTGCAATAAGCCTGGGAAAACCCTCTGCGACAGGCGGGGGCAGAGGTGGCGTAAAAACCGAGCCAAACCACAGGTCGCTGGAAGATATCCACCGCTTTGGTTCCTTGGGCTTTTCTGGTTTATTCAAGGGCGTTGCTAAAACTGCAGGCGCCTTTCCCTTCTCAGACGGGTTCGAAGGTTTGGCAGCAGGAGCAAACATGGCGAGCAACTTGTTGAGGACCTTTCGCCTCTGTTCAGGAGAAAGTCCCGGAGTAGACAGCTGATCGCCCAGGGCAACGATGGCCGTGGACGTTCTGTCAAGCTCATCCCGCCTGCGGCTGTATTCCTGAGGGGTCATGTGACATGCGTTGAAATCCCTGCACAAGGCTGTCATGCGCGCTGCCATCACCTGTATGAGTTCGCTGGGATCTCTCATGGCATCGTCTGCAAAAGATGTCTGCACCTTGAACTTTGAAAACCCGGCTGCCAGGTTCACCCGCATGGTGTCGTACTTTACCTTGTACGCATCGCAGTCATCCCTGACTATTGTCCCTATGGGCGCAGGACAGGTGTACTGATTGCTTGCTGCACATGCCGTCACCAAAGTCGAAAACAGCAAAGCAAAAAACATGCTGCAATTACCATTTTTAAACCATGCTCTTGCCCCAGACATATCCACTCCTGTTCAACATCTCCCCACCAGGGGGTTGGGGGAGTCTGAATTACATCGTAAATTTCTATTCTTTCCTCTTGTCCAATCTTTTCTTCAGCAAGAAAAAGCCTGTCTCGTTGCATTTGCTGATAATGCTCAAGGGTATTATCTTGGTTTGTAACATGTCAAGGCAACCCTCCGGAAGGTGTGATAGTCTGCTACTGCCCAATGGTTGTCGGCAGCACCGCACAAGGTGCGGGAAAGGCACGGGAACTCGCTCAGTTGGGGGTCCAGGGGCTGAAGTGAGCAGCTCGGCATGCCACCGCGCTGGACAGTGGCAGCAAACTTGGATCACACCTGGTCTGACCCCGGGCTCATTGTTGCATCACACCCCCCAAAACAGGGCGATTACAGCAGGACTGGATACCCCCGTCCACCAGCTCCTTCATCGTTTGCGTCGCTCCGCGGTCCTCATTTCTGACGCGATGCTTCTGCTTCCCGCACGCCAACTGGAAGCGGGAAGTGCGCTGACAGAAGGAACTGCGTGTGTCACTTCACCTACTTGGCCTTCCACCAGGCGGGGTGGAAGAAGCCATAGCAGAACTTGTCTGGCCCGGAACAGGTTATCTGTGCGAGGCCAGAGTCGATTTCCGTCTTCACCACAGCCGTGAACCTCGCATGACCATCCATTACCCACGCCAATGGCTTGCCCACATTCGCGGCGGTCAGCGCAGCCAGCTTCGCCTTGCCGGTCGCATCGAAATGCAGAGTGTAAGTGGTGCCCCCGAGCAGGACTTCTTCGCTCACGCTCTCGACGTGGCTCATGGGCACGCCATCGCGAAGGCTGATGAGGTGCCACATCCCATCCGAGGACTGCGCTATGAGCACCAGGTCCCCCTCGGCCGGGACAAGCTTCGACTTGTCCGCATTGGACTCGCGGATTGCATAGAGGCCCGGTTTCGGTACGAGGATGTCCTCGGGGGTAGGCGTTGCGCTGACCTTGGGCGTGTCCTGATCGGTTTTCGGCTCGGCGGTTGCAGGCTCCGGTGTCGCCTTATCACTCTTGCTCACTTTCGGCTGGTTGTGTCTCACCCGCGCTTCCTTCGAGCAGCCTGCACCCCAGATCATTCCGAATATCAACAGTGTAGTAATTGTCCGCATCCGTCACCTCCAAAATATTGTTTGCTCGATATTATTTGCCGATATCAGTATTATACGTATACCATTCTAAAAGGTTTTCTTTACATAAATATTTAATGAAGAATTTTCCACTGGATACAACTTTTTATTTTTCCAAGGAAAATGATCATTTTCAGCAGGCAATATCACGAATCATGTATCAAAGCCAAAAAGGGAAATATGAATCCCTTGGTTGAGGTTTTCGTTTTGAAAAACAGAAAACAGGATACGGTCATGGAAGTCTTGTAAGACAAGACCTCCATAGGCCTATGGAAGACGGTGTCCAAGGCATTAGTCATCCCCTTGCCACCATCTACCCGAATTAGCATGGCGACGACGTGTTGTTCCCAGCTCTTTGCACTGGTAATCTCTCAAAGTCTTCCGTCTGTGAAATGAAACAAGCATTCAAGGAGGCCTCTATGAGCGGGCAAAAATTTGGAAAGGGCAGCAAGGTCACTATCATCAAGGGTCAAGGCAAGGGGCAGACGGGCACAGTGTTCTGGTGGGGCAAGAGCAAGTTCGGCGATGGCATGCGAGCTGGTGTGGCAGGAGACGACGGGGAGAAGTACTGGGTGGACGAAGATGACCTTGCTTCGGCTGGCGCAGAGGATGACTCGAAGGCTTCTACACAGAAAGAAAAAGTGGTCGAGGGCGATCATTTGGCCGGTACCAAGATTGTGCTCACTGGAGATTTCAAATCCTATGATCGCAAGGATGCGACCCAACTGCTGGAAAAGCTGGGCGCTGATGTCACCGGCTCGGTCAGTGGTAGGACCATGGTGCTCATCGCGGGCAAGAAGCCGGGAATCAAAAAACTCCTGGAGGCAAAAAAACGCACCCTGCCCGTTTTGGACGAAAGTCACCTCCTGGCTCTGCTGGGGGGCAAGACCTTGGATCAGGTGCTTGTCGAGGCATCAACACCCGAAGCAGCCCAGCAGATCGAGGAGCCAAATAAACCATCCATACCCATGCCATTTGCCGAGCCACGGCCCTGGAACGGGCATTACCAGGAGTTTTTCGAAGGCACGCAGCAAGTCAAGCGCGAAGGTGAGTACAAAGACGGCCTGAAACACGGCTCGTGGAAGGAGTATTGGCCCAGTGGTCAACTCAAGCAG
>JALVPF010000514.1:0-4893 GCA_027031935.1 Myxococcales bacterium
CCCGGGAACTGAACCGCGAACCCTTTCCAATTCCCGTAGGAGATATAGACGCGGTCGTTTTGACCCATGGTCACCTGGATCATACAGGCAGATTACCGCGGCTGGTGGAGGCAGGCTACTCGGGCCCGGTCTTTGCACATGCTGCAACAGGGCAACTTGCCGACATCGTTTGGCGTGATTCTGCCAGGCTCAGCGCCAAATGGGATGGGGGGCCGCTATATAGCGAAGAGGCAGTAGACAAGACAACAGGATTGCTTAGCTCCCTGAGTTATGGAAAGGTGCTGGACTTGGGCAGCGGCATTAGCCTGGAGATGAAAGATGCTGGCCACATCCTTGGTTCTTCCCATGTTCTGATCCGTTCGGGAGACAAGAGGTTGCTCATGTCCGGCGATATTGGAACGCCCAACTCGCCGATCATCAGGGATCCCACCATTGACTGGCCAGATGAATCACTGGACACGGTGGTGATGGAGTCCACCTATGGAAACAGGCTGCACAAGGATCGCGAAGCAACGGTAAAGGAGTTCAAGGAGATCGTACACAGGGCGGTGGAACACCGCGGCTTTGTACTCATACCTGCTTTTGCCATTGGCCGTACACAAGAGCTGCTGTTTCATTTCGGAAACATGATCCGCGCTGGAGAAATTCCCAAGATTCCCGTGTTGCTGGATTCACCCATGGCAGAGCGGGTGACGGATGTGTATCGCAGCCACAGGGAGTGTTTCGACGAGACAACCTGGGAGATGCTTCGACACGGAGAGACACCCATGAGGTTTGATGGTTTCAGGGAACTGATTACGGCAGAGGATTCAAAGACAGTTCAGAAAATGAACCCGCCTGCCGTGATTATAGCAGGATCGGGCATGTGTACCGGAGGGCGCATTCTGCATCACCTGAAGTATTTCCTCGACAGGTCCAGCACCACGGTGGTGTTCGTGGGCTGGCAGGGTTATGGGACCATGGGGCGAGCCATTGTAGACGGAGCTGAGGAGGTTCGAATTCATGGACAAAAGGTCAAGGTAAATGCACACATAGAAACCCTGAATGGTTTTTCCGCGCACGCTGACAGGAACGCTCTATTGGAATGGAGCAGGCACCTTCCCGGCAAGCCTTCCTTTATTATCAACCACGGAGAGCCAGACTCGAGCGCAGGGTTGGTCCAGGCATTGAAAGAAGATGGCCGGGAAAATGTCCAGGGAGCAGTAGAAGACCAGACTTACGAGATTGGCACGTGAAAAAACGTTTTCACCTCATCGGGCTTGGATGTCCCAAAAACCAGGTCGATTCGGAGCTTGTATGGGCACAGCTTTCGAGCCAGGGGTGGACTGCTGTAGACGATGCAGCAGAGGCTGAGCTCATAGTCGTCAACACCTGTGCGTTTTTGACAGAGGCGGTGGAGGAGTCACTGGACACCATTGTTCAGGCTGCGTCTTTCAAGACCAGGGGCCGTTGCAAGAAATTGGTGGTTGCAGGTTGTCTTCCTGGACGATATTCACAACAGCTTCTCGATGATCTTCAGGAGGTGGATCTATTCGTTACTCCCGAGAAAGTGGGAGAGATATCTACTCTGGTGGAGTCAGACCTGGGTAAAGAAGGAAAACTGCAGGGAAGCCCGGGCAGGTCTTTTCTAATGGACGCAGACACGCCCAGGGCAAACTCTCTGTCTGCGGGAGCAGCCTATCTCAAGGTGGCAGAGGGATGCTCGCGCAAATGTTCTTTTTGTGTGATTCCGTCCATTCGAGGTCCAAACCGCTCCAGGTCCATTGATGACCTGGTCAGGGAAGCAGAAAACCTGGTCAGATGGGGTGCCAACGAGCTGATTCTCGTGGCGCAGGATCTGGCCTCATGGGGCACGGACCTGCCGGGCAAGCCCGCTTTGCACGAGTTGGTGGATGAATTGGCAGTGGTACCCGGCTTGTGGTGGCTTCGGCTCATGTATCTTTTCCCCACGAAGATACCGGAGCAGCTCCTCGAAGTGATCGCCAGGCACGAGACAGTGTTGCCGTACCTGGACATACCTCTACAACACGTGGATCCGGAGGTGCTAAAGAGGATGAAAAGAGGAGGGGATCCACAGACACTGCTGAATTTCATTGGAAAGATTCGAAAGCAGGTTCCAGGAGCCGTGTTGAGAACTTCCCTGATGACGGGGTTTCCTGGCGAGACAGAGCAGGCTTTCGAGCGCCTGATGGGCTTTGTGAAAGAGGCGAGGTTCGAACGACTCGGTGTGTTCGCTTTTTCTGCCGAGGAAGGAACCGAGGCAGCAAGCCTCGACCACCAGGTCCCGCGGGAAGTGGTCCTGAAAAGACAAAGGCAGCTGATGGATGAACAGGTGGCCATCGCCGAGGAATATCACCACGGCCTGGTGGGAAGGTCAATGGAAGTGCTCGTGGAGGGAATAGGCGGTGAGGGCGAAATGATCGGTAGGGCATGGAACCAGGCTCCTGAGGTTGATGGTCAGACCTTCATGACGGGAGAGGCCATCATTGGAGAGGTTGTCAGGGTGAGAATCACGGATGCAGACCCATATGATCTGCAGGGAGAGATTATCGAGTGAATTGTATCTGGTTCCTGTGCGTCTTACCACAAGCAGGGATCATGGAGGTAGACATGCTGAAAAGTGTAAGCTTGCCTTTGGCGGTGGTGGTTTTCGTCTTTATCCCTCATGCCAAAGCGAAAGACCTGACCGCAGTCGAGGTGGCGTCCAGACTGCAGGCCATATATGAAAAGACCACAGACTTCAAAGCTGCATTCAGGCAGGAGTACAAGTCGAAGGCCCTTGACCGGACAAAGGTGTCGTCTGGTTACATATACGTAAAAAAACCCGGACTCATGAGATGGGATTACAAGAAACCCAGGCCAAAAAATTTTGTGGCAGACGGCAAGGCATTGTTCATATACGACCCGCAGCTGGAGCAGGTCATGGTAGATCGATCCTTTTCAGGCTCTAGCATGTCCACGGCAGTGAGCTTTTTGTGGGGTAAGGGAAAGCTCGTGGATGATTTCAAGGTGTCGTTTTCAAAAGATGGAAAAGGGGATTTTTACACCCTGAAGCTGCTTCCCAAATCCACGGCAAGGTTCAAGGAACTGTATTTCAAGGTGGACAAGAGGACCTTTTTCGTGCGAGAGACCCTGGTGGTGGATCCTGGTGGCAACACCAACCGCATCACCTTCTCCAAGATGAAGACCAACGTGGGACTCAAAGACGAAGCCTTTCACTTCCGGATTCCTGACGGTGTCGACGTCATAGAGGCCCCGGATTCTTGATTCTTTTGGGGTCGCGACACGTGGCCCGATGACAGAGTGCGTTGGGGCAGGCTCCTGATGGGTTCAGACCTGCAGTTTGCTTTTATCTGTAATGTTATGAGATCCTTTTCGGAACTCTTACGTCCATAGCTGGTATCAGATAACCAGGAGGGAGGAGCAAGGTAATGAAAAGGTCTGCTATTTTACTAGCCATAGGTGCTGCATTGGTTCTTGCTGCAAATGTAAATGTATGGGCATCTGCATCTGCATCCATCAAGGGGGTGGTAACAGGCTCGGGATCTCCATTGTCTGGTGCCATGGTTTATCTAAAGGGTCCGGTGGCCAAGCGAACCACTACTGATACAAAGGGAGAGTTTGTATTCGAGGCACTGCCAGCCGGAAACTATACGATTCGCGTAGTAAAGACTGGCTATAGAAAAGTGATGCGGAAGGTAAAACTTTCAGAAGGCAAGGAGGTGAAGCTGAGTATCAGGCTTGTCTTCTTATCGAAATTGAAGCAGGATAGCACAAGACCTTCCGCCAAGGCAGTTGCAGTCTCTGCAGACGAGCTTGCAGAAGCGCCCCGTCCCAAAAAGGTGATGCCAAGGAAAAGAGCAAGGGGAAGGCTTTATGGTCACAAGAGCATGAAATCCTTCGGAAGGGGCGTGATTGGCGGTGGAGCGTACCCGGGCGAACCTCCGGTTTCCAGCACCGAGCAGTATGTGGACCACGGCGTACGTCAGTGGGAGATAACCGAAAAAGATCGCTTGTCGACATTCTCCATAGACGTGGATACCGCTTCTTACACCATTGCAAGGCGTAAACTTCTTGGTGGTATGCTCCCGCCACCTGCAGCCGTTCGCACAGAGGAGTTTGTAAACTACTTTCACTATAATTATGCTCCCCCAAAACATGCTCCCTTTGCGGTTCATATGGAGGCTAGTCCGTCTCCCTTTGAAAAATCCCTGCATATTTTGCGAATTGGAATAAAGGGTAAAGACGCCAAGGGAAAGACCCGCAAACCAGTACACCTGACCTTCCTGGTGGATACCTCCGGCTCCATGCACAGCGCTGACAAGATGGGTCTGGTCAAACGCAGCCTGAGGTTCTTGGTAGATCAACTGAAAGCCGGAGACACGGTGGCTCTGTGTACCTATGCTGGCTCCGTGCGCGAAGTTCTCAAGCCCACCGGCATGGACAAGAGGGCAAAAATTCATGAGGCCATCGAGGATCTGACCGCGGGAGGGTCCACGGCCATGTCTTCCGGCTTGGAGCTTGCGTATAAACTTGCGAGCAAGAATTTCAAAAAAAACAGCGTGAACAGGGTGATCGTGTGTTCGGATGGTGATGCCAACGTGGGAGCCACCAGGTATGGGGATATGCTCAAGTCCATAAGCATATACGCAAAAAAGGGTATCACCCTGTCCACCCTGGGCTTTGGCATGGGTAATTACAAGGACCATCGCATGGAGCAGTTGGCGGACAAGGGCAACGGAAATTATTACTACATCGACACCATCTCGGAGGCAAAAAAAGTCTTTGGCAGCCAGCTCATGGGTACCCTGCAGGTCATAGCCAAGGACGTGAAGATACAGGTGGAGTTCGATCCAAAATATGTGAAAAAGTACCGACTCATCGGGTATGAAA
>JALVPF010000514.1:4903-8692 GCA_027031935.1 Myxococcales bacterium
TGATTTCAAGCGGGCTGTGGCTGCTGCTGCCTTGGCTGAAAACCTGCGCAATTCTCCTTTCAAGGAATCATGGACTATCAAGAAGGCCGAGCAGATCGCAAAAGAGTCTTTGAGCCGCGAGGACAAACAGGAGATGGGGCTCATCGCGCTGATTCAAAAGGCTGCTAATCTAATGGGTTCCAAGTAGTTTTTCGTTCATGGTTCGTGGTTTTGTATGAGTACCTTGCGGGGTCGAGAGCCGTCCGGTGGCCCTACTATACCTTCTTTCTCCATTTGTTCGATGAGCCTGGCTGCCCGGTTGTAGCCTATTCTCAGCTTTCGCTGCACCATGGACGTGGAAGCCTGTCCCATCTCTGCCACCATCTGTACGGCTACGTCATAGAGTTCGTCGTGGTCTTCCGGCTGTGAGTCGGGTCCATTGTCTTCATCCTGCTTTTCCGCTGCAGCGATGATGGACTGATCATATACCGGTTCTGCCTGTGCCTTTATGTGTTCGACCACCTTCTGGATTTCATCTTCTGTAATAAATGCACCATGAATCCTTTTTAGTTCCGACGTGGTGGGAGGGCTAAAGAGCATGTCTCCATTGCCCAGAAGCGCTTCGGCCCCGTTGGCATCCAATATGGTTCGCGAGTCTACCTTGGATGCGACCCTGAAAGACACACGAGCGGGAAGATTTGCCTTTATCAAGCCTGTTATGACGTTGACCGAAGGACGCTGGGTTGCGACTATGAGGTGAATACCGGCAGCCCTGGCTTTTTGTGCTATACGGGCGATGCTGGTCTCCACATCGCGCCCTGCTGTCATCATCAGGTCTGCCAGCTCGTCTATGACTATGATGATATGAGGCATTTTTTCCAGCTTGACTTCATCCTCTCCCGGGGCCACGAACTCGGACTCTTCGTCTACGTCTATTTCCAGCAGTTCGTCGTCGTCCTTTTCTGCAGTCTTGTCTATGACGACGATTTTTTTCCTGGCAGGAGCACCGAGGCCATTTTTCTCGCGAGCTTCCGCTTGTTTTTCCGCCTTTCGATTGTAGGAATCCAGGTTTCTCACCCCGGCGCCATGCAGGAGCTGTATCCTCCGCTCCATCTCGTTTACCGCCCAGTTCAGTGCAGCCTGGGCTTTCTTGGGATCCGTCACCACCGGCAGAAGCAGGTGGGGAATTCCTTCATACAGGCTCAGTTCCAGCACCTTGGGGTCTACCATGATGAACCTGACATCCTCCGGCGTTGCCTTGTAGAGGATGGATGTGATCATGCAGTTGAGGGCAACGGATTTTCCTGTTCCGGTTGCCCCTGCTACCAGGAGGTGTGGCATTTTATTCAAATCGGTGACACAGGGAGTGCCTTCAATATCTTTTCCAAGGGCCATGGTAAGCTTGGAGCCTGCTCGCTGAAATGACTTGTGTCCCACGATCTCCTTTGCATATACTATTTTTCGTTTTTTGTTAGAGACCTCGATTCCAACCACTGCCCTGCCTGGAATGGGGGCGATTATTCGAACGCTCATGGCTTCCAGGGCCAGGGCCAGGTCTTGGGAAAGCCCGGATATCTTGGCCACCTTGATCCCGGGACCAGGAGCGTATTCGTACATGGTCACCACCGGTCCAGGCATGATTTTGGTGACCTGGCCCTTGATGCCATAGTCCGAGAGTTTTTGCTCCAGGCGTTTGGCATATTGGGTCAGCAGGTTCTTGTCGATTTCTTCCGGCTCCTGTGGCTGCTCTTCGCTCTCCAGCATGTCGAGACTAGGAAGCTGATAGTTTGACCAATTGGGAGAATTGCCAAGGGGGGCTTGTTGTTGTTCTTCTATGGCCGAATCCTTGGGAGCAGGGATCACGATCTCAGGCTCTTTCCTCGACTCTACCTGCTCTGGTTTTTTCTCATCCGGCTTTTTCTCATCTGGCTTTTTTTCAGGTTGGGGTTTTTCCGGCAGGGATGAAGGTTTCATGACTCCAGAACTGATGAAGGGATCATCCATCTCCGTTGGACCCTGCTGTGAGTCCTGATCATCCTGTTGTCCTGTTACCACAACAGGCTCTCTTCGACCCAGTGGCGGTGGACACGAAATGGGTGGTTGAAGAAATCCCTGGAACAGGGATGACTTGCTTTGCTCTGTTTGTTCGTTTTGCTCCGGTTCGTCAACTACAATGGGGGGCACGCTCACGGCAGGAGGGTTGGTTACTGGCTGTAATCTCTCACCCTGGAACCGCAAGGTTCCTGCAAACTCTTTTGCCTGCTTGCCAAGCCAAGTGGCACTTGCCCTGCCTCCTGTGGCACACAAAGATGCAAATCTGAACGAGAACCATGCCATCCCCTTGATTATCCAATGAAAAAGGCTTTTCATTACACGAAAGAAGGCCATGAATGTATCCACCAGGGAAAAACCTGTGGTGGCAACCAGGGCCATGATTAGACCTGCAGCAAGAAGCAGTATGGAACCGGTGGACGATAGAAGGCTGACGAATAAACCGGCGGTGTATTCTCCAAAAACACCACCAGGCGCGTGACCCATGAGAATGGATCCTGCCAGCAGTATGTGAACGAGTGCCGTTCCCTGAATCAAAAGCGCAAAGTACCCGATGACTTTTTTAAAAGTTACCCTCAGTGCGCCTCTTCCAAAGGCCACCGCTGCAGCATATCCAAGCCCCACTACCAATAAAAAGGATGATATTCCCAAAAGGTACAACAAAGCATGGGCCATGTACGCACCCACCAGGCCAATGAGATTGCTTGCCTTTGCTCCCGCATCATCCAGCACCGGGTCAGAGGGATCGAAGGAAGCAAGCGCTAGGAGCAGGATGATGGTGGCCACCGAAAGGATTATTCCAAAAATTTCGTATTGAATCCCGTATAGGGGTTCCGAGGACCCCTTGGAGGCCTTGGCCTTGGTGTTTTTACCCTTGTCGGCTTTTTTCAGTTTTTTGTTTCGTTTATTTCGTGCCATGAGGGATTCCTCGCATTGGAATTTAGTATGATTGTAAAAGGAATCTTACGAGGTGTCAAGAAACTGACTACATTATCCCACATTGGCTCAGGACAGAATGGATTCCTTGAGGCGACGTATGCGGTCTGGCTCCATGCGGACCAGGATGGTTTTCACATTGGACACGGAGACTTTTCCCGGCGGGGCGTTTTTGATGGGATGTACGTTTTTCACTTTTGTGTAGGTTACTTCCACCTTTGGGTCCTTGGCCGAGGGGCAGTTCATGGCAGCCAAGGTGGCTGCATCCAGCAGTGTTTGTTCGTCTATGTCTTTTCCTCTTTCCAAGCGAACGACCACGTGTGCGCCGGCAGCGCCCGTGGCATGGAACCACATGTCGTAGCCCTTGGCCACGTGAAAGGTCAGTTGGTGGTTGTCCTTGCCGGATTTTCCCACCATTATGGTGAGGCCAGCTGAGGAGGTGTAGATTCTATATGGCTGTCGTCTCTTGTTTTTACTCTTGTTTCGCAGGGTTGCAGCTTGCCGTGGAAGTCGCTGAGCGGGGTCCAGGAGGGTATCCAGGAGGGGACGGAGGTCTGATAATGCTTGCTCGCTGTCAGCCATGGAAACCCTGAGGGAGAGTTCCTGTATGCCCTCGAGTTCTCGTTTTGCCCTGGCCAACCTGGGGCCTATTATCCCCTTGGCTCCCTTTAGTCTCTTGGCCTTGGAGAACTTTTTCTGCATGTTTTCCAGAGGGTCCAGCGCCGGGTCCAGCTCCACCTCCACCATTGGGGAAGCAGGGTCAAAGGGGTTTGGAAGCAAAGCGTGATTTTGTCCCTTGTTCAAGGATGCCAGCTGGTATTT
>JALVPF010000514.1:8702-9338 GCA_027031935.1 Myxococcales bacterium
TTCCTTGGCGTTTTCGGTGCGCTTCAGGTCGTTTTCCATGGAATGGATTTTTCTTTTGAGTTTTCGTTCTTTTGCCTTGAGCGTTTTTTTTATCTGTGCCCTTGCGCTGCTAAGTCTTTTCTCGGCAGCCAAGGAGGCATAGTGCTTTTCCACTGCCTTGTTTACCGAAAGCTGCGCATCGGGGAGTCCAAATCTGTTTTCCTTCTTTTGCTTGTGGGCGAATGGCACTGGTTCGGGCAGGTGGTATTGGTCTGCCGTCCTGGCATCACCTGCCAGGCATGCAATAACTCGTCTGTCCGATCCGAGAATCAGGAGCCTGCCTCTTCCAAAGAGTTCAACGAGCAGAGATCTCACAGGAGAACCGGTGAATTTCAGTTCGACTATTCGGTCCCTGGCGTATTGTTCAATGCTCTGCAAAACTCTTCCCGCCAGCTCGGACCTTGCTTTCATCACCCAGGCAGCAGGGGCAGGTGGGCCAGGAATATTCGATTCCAGCAGGTGTATACGGCTCTGGCTGCGGGTCCATTGTATCCAGAGGGTGGAGCGGCGAAATATCAACTGTGCTGATTTTTCAATGGGTGAATTGATCTTTGAAAGTATCTGGCCGGGTAGTGTTTCCTGGAGTTCTTTTATGAC
>JALVPF010000515.1 GCA_027031935.1 Myxococcales bacterium
GGAGAGATGTGAAGCTTGTTGATAGTGGAGTGATTGGCGCTCCGAGGGGGAACCTCGCCGTCAGGTTGGGATACATCCTGAGTGAAATACAAAAGCTGATAGATGAATTCAGGCCTGACGCGGTGGCGGTGGAGACAGTGTTTTTTTCCAAGAACGTAAAGTCCCTCGCCGCCCTGGCTCAGGCAAGAGGCGCTGCACTGGCTGCTGCCGGTATTGCCGGGATAGAGGTTTTCGAATATTCTCCAACCCGGGTGAAGCAGACAGTAACCGGTCATGGCAGGGCAGCCAAGGAGCAGGTGCGCGCCCTGCTCAAGGCAACTCTTGGCCAGGCACCGCATCAGCTGGATGCCAGCGACGCCTTGGCCATAGCGCTGTGTCATCAGCGGTGGTATGCTCTGCCAAAGGGAGGAAAGGCCAGGTGATCGCCAGATTGACAGGCGAGTTGGTTTACAAGGGTGCCGACTCGGTTATTATCGATGTGCATGGAGTGGGATACCTGGTCACCATTAGCACGACCACTGCCGAGGCGCTTCCCCTGCAGGGAGAGGCTGTGAGCCTGGATATCCATACCCACGTCAGGGAAGATGCCATATTGTTGTTCGGATTCAGGGATTCCCAGGAGAGGACGGCCTTCGAGGCCCTCATCGCCATGAGCGGAATGGGTCCAAAGGCAGCCATGGGAGTGCTCTCTGGCATAGATGCTAACGACCTGGCCAGAGCTGTGGCAGACGAGGACATCGCTCGCTTGTGCATGATTCCCGGCATAGGAAAGAAGCGTGCAGAGAGGATCATATTGGAGTTGAAGGACCGACTGGACGTGTTGGCCAGCGAAGGGCAAGAGCAGCCTGGCGGTGGAGCTTATGCAGACCTGAGATCGGCCTTGGTGAACCTTGGTTATAAGCCGGCCGATGCTCAACGCGCAGTGGATATTGTGCGAAAAAAGGCAGGGCCGGATGTGGAGCTTGACAGACTCTTGCCCCAGGCCTTGAGAATTCTCAGGAGTTGAGCCGGTGTCAAAGTCAAGGGCAAAAGAGAGCCAGGTTGGAGGGGAGGCGACACAGGATGATCGCCATATGGACAAGACCCTGCGTCCGGCGACTTTTGATGAATATGTTGGTCAGACAAAGATCACTGAAAATCTGAAGGTGTTCGTTGAGGCCGCCCGCAGGCGCGAAGAACCACTGGATCATGTCCTGTTTTGTGGACCACCGGGACTTGGCAAGACCACTCTCGCTCATCTTTTGTCCAACGAGATGAATGTGGACATCGTAAGCTCGTCAGGACCAGCCATAGAGAGAAAGGGAGATCTGGCAGGGATACTCACAAACCTGAAAGATGGAGATGTCCTGTTCATAGATGAAATTCATCGTATGCCCAGCGCAGTGGAGGAAAACCTCTATCCTGCAATGGAGGATTTTTATTTCGATTACGTCGTGGGAGAAGGACCTGCAGCCAGGAACCTTCGATTGCAGTTGCCCAGATTTACTCTCATAGGGGCAACCACCAGGACCGCCTTGCTGTCATCACCCATGCGTGACAGGTTCGGAGTGATTTGCAGGCTGGAGTTTTATCCGGCCCATGAACTCAGCAGTATCATCACCAGATCTGCCGGAATTCTGAAGGTGGAATTGGACACAGATGCCGCTGATGAAATCGCGAGGAGATCCAGGGGAACTCCCAGGGTGGCAAATCGTCTGCTGAGACGCATTCGTGATTTTGCCCAGGTTCTTGGTGATGGACGCATCAGCCTGGAGATTGCACGCGAGGCCCTCGATCGTCTCGAGGTTGACAACCTGGGCCTGGATCGCATGGATTACCTCATACTGAGCACCATAATCGAAAAATTCGAAGGGGGACCCGTGGGGCTCGATACAATAGCGGCGTCCATAAGCGAAGACTCGGTCAGTGTAGAGGATGTTTACGAGCCATTTCTTTTGCAGGAGGGGCTCATACAGAGAACCCCGAGAGGACGCAAGGCCACCAAAAAAGCTTACGAGCACCTGGGCCTGGAACCATCAGGCCGACAAAAGAGCCTGTTATAGCATTGGAGCAAGATCCATGGGTCCAGGTACCATAGAAAATTCGTTCATCCGGGATTTTTTCTTCGAGATGTTCAAGGACTCGGACAATCTCCGGGTACACTACCACCTGGATCGAGATACATGGTTCAGAAAGCTGCAGCTTCCGCGCAAGGAAGAGCGATTGTTCGAACTGGAGATGTATCTACGTGCTTTTGGCTGTTTTTTCAACCTTCATAACCAGTTCGGATCCGACACCGAGCGAGCCATCACCTCCGATTTTTCAGAAGAGCTCAGGGTGCTTTCTGCCGCCATGGAGAGAGGTATTGCCCTGAGTCAACTCCTGCTCGATCGGGGTATGGCCAGCACCATGAATTTTCACAGCTATCTGGAAAACCAGGTGGCACCTGACTATCTTCGTTTGCAAATTCTCAGAAGGGGCTTGGATCAGAAGGGCCCGGACGAGAGCCTGTTTTTGCTCAATAGATGCCTGCGCGATCTGAAAAAGGTGTCAGACCATTTGCTGAAGCGGCCTCCATGTACCTACAGGTTGTTTTATCATTTCGGACAGTTGGTCACCAGGGAGATTGCGTTCAACAAGCATTTCAATCCTCTGCTGATACTGGAGTTCAGACCCGAGTATGACAGGATACGCTCGGTTCCCATCATAGACACCCTGCAGGGCATCGCCAACCAAATTGCACGTGGTGCCACATCAAGAATTTTTCTGGGCTTGTTCAGACTCTTGCATTACCTTCGCTATGTCCCCCGGCAAGGTTCTCATCGTGCCATGCGCCGTTCCCTGATTCTGTTCACCTTGTTTTATTCCGAGGCCAATACCTTGGCAGGCTTCCTCAGGGTGCTGTCCGACAAACCATCTGCCATTGGCCATGCCCTTGGGGCCACCTGCCGGAAGGTGTCAGAGGAAATAAAGATAAAACTACGGGATGTTCTAGGTGAGCGGATTGTAAGAATGGATATTGACGAGGGAAAGCTCAAAGGTGGACTACAGCACACTGTGGCCGATGGTCGCATGCAGCTCGAATCATTTGTCAAAGAGTGTGTGGCCTCCTTTGTCCGGGTATATAGAACGGATGCAACCGTTGAGCAGTTGTTCGATTCTTCCCGAAACCAGCGTGATCAGTCAGTGCGTCTTCGTTCCGACCTTTGGGTGTTCAAAAGGCTCATCGACAGCGCCATCGAGGAGACGAACGATGCCAAGACCATCCCCATAGGTGCATCGGAGAGGCTTCTGCGGTTTTCGGATTATTTTTTGGAAACCAGCCTCAATTTTCTCAGGTATGGTGATGGAGGACCATTTGAGCGCTTTGCCCAGGTGATTTCCGATGGAGCGAAGCAGTCCGGCTCCAACGGAGTCCTGAGGGCAAGATTCCTGAAAGACACCATGAGGTTCAGAGACCTAATCTCGGAGACTTATGAACAGATCTGTTGCCGTAACGAGCTGGAGAGGGTCCCCGTGGACGATCTGGAATTGGAGCAGGTCTTGAAAAAATGGTCCAACGGGCAGGAGGCCTGAATGTTTGCCTGCTTGCCTGCGACATGGGAAGCCCTGAGCTGGCTTCACCGCATGGCCTGGTACAAGGAGATGCTTCGGGCCTCATGGTTCAGCCCAATCCTTCCTTATTGGCGGGATTATCATCTGGATTGGGTCGCTTTATTGTTTACCTTGCTGTTGCTGTTTTTTTTCCTGAAGGCCATTTTTGGCAGGAAGGTCAAGGTGAGTCGGGGGCGAGCAGGTGCCAGGAAACAACGCAAACTCGCACTGAAGGCAGCAGAGCACTACCTGCAGGCAGGCGAGAAGATGATGGCCGCAGATGCCTTTATTGCCGCAGCCCGGGCAGAAAAGGCATTGGAATTGCTCGTGGAGATGAAGGCGTGGTCCAGGGCTGGAGTCCTGGCTGAACAAATGGGCAGAGTGGATGATGCCATAGAGTATTTCAGGCAGGCCGAGGACTTTGCAAGCGTTGTGCGATTATTGCAGAAAAGCGGGCGGGTGGAAGAGGCGGCCCGAGAATATGAAAAACATGATCGGCTGGTGGATGCAGCCAAACTCTATCTGGCAGAGGGGAGACAGGGAGAAGCTGCAGAGCTGTACATGAGAGTGGGCATGTTCGGCAAGGCAGCAGAGCTTTTTTTCGAGAAAGGAGAAAGGAAAAGCGCCATTGAATGCCTTGAGCGCTTGATGTCCGGCGCTCGGGCCGGCCTTACCGAAGATGAGTGTGCGCTCTTGGTTCAGGGGGCAGGTGTTCTTTACAAGGAAAAGAAGCTTTTGGATTCGGCACGAATGCTCGAAGCTGCCGGGCAGACGGAAGGTGCTGCAAAACGATATGAGAGCTGTGGTGCGAGGAGCGAAGCTGCAGGCTGTTATGAAAAACTCGGCAAATTCCGGCGAGCGGTGGATTTGACAGATGACCCGCAAAAACGCCTGGCCCTGCTGGAAAAGATGCAGAGAGAAGGCCAGCACGTAGACGAGGCACAGATGGCAAAGGCCTTGAGCGAGGCAGGGCAGCACGAAGATGCAGTAGAATTGTTTCTGAAGATGGGCGACAGGGAAGCAGCCGTGAGACATAGCATAGAGGCAGGGGATTCTTTCGGGGCAGCGAAGATTTTGATGGAGCAGGGTAAACATCTGGAAGCAGCCAGACTGTTTGCCGATGCCGGAGACCTGGAGTCTTCGCGAAAGCAATACCTGCTGGCGGGTGACAGGATGTCTGCTGCAAAAATTGCCGAGGACATGGATTTGTATCTGGTAGCAGGGAAAGAGTTTTTTTCCTTGGGAAAATATGAAGATGCAGTGCGGAGCCTGCAGAAGATCGATGAGTCGGACCCCGATTACCGATTGGGATCAAGCATATTGGGAAATGTGTTTGCGGCCATGGGGGATGGGCAGATAGCCATGAGAATGCACAAGCGTGCCACTTCAAATCTGGGTTTGAAAAAAAACACCCTGGAGCTTTTTTACAACATGGCAAGATTCCTAGAAGCACAGAAAAGTGGAAATCCAGCCAGCCAGGCCAGGGAGATCTACACCAGAATCCTGGAAGTCGATTATGGATTCAAGGATGTCAAGGAGCGCATCAAGCTTCTGGATTGAGGCACCTTTTTTGCCTGATAGCATAGAAGCAACGATACAGATCGCAAGCGAGATGGGACATCACTGAGGGGAATTCCAGGTTGACACTGTGTCCCTGTGCTCATAGCTTGGGTAAAGGAGAGATTATTGGATAGATCTCAAGAACTCATTCTGGAATTTTTGAGCAGGTATAGACGTGCCAGGCTCATGCGAGAGCTGGTGGCTGGGCTTTTGAATGCCCTATCTGTATGGGCATTTGTGGTTTTCGCTGCTGTCATCATGGTTTTTGTGGACGTGACCTGGAGTTATATGAGGTATTTATTGCTCTTGTCGGGCGTTCTGGCGCTGGCTTTTGTAATATACCGATATATGCTTTTTCCCCGTTGGTCCCTTCGCCCGGGAGGAGTTTTTCTTGCACGGGAGCTTGAACAGCGGCTTGGAAAACAGGATTTGCGCCTGGTCAGTGCGGTGGAGCTCATGGACAGCGCGGACAGGGGGAGCAGTGACGAGCTAATAAGAGCACACCTGGTGCAGGTGGCTGAAGATATAAAGGGAGTGGATCCCGCGAGCTTGCTGGTGAGGGGAAGGTGGAAAAAACCGGCCATGGTCGCTTCCATCGCTTTCTTCCTGCTCGTGGTTTGTGGGTGGTTTAGACCTGGGCTTGTCTCTGCAGGCCTGAGACAGCTCATATCCGGCAAGGTGGTAGAGCAGGGAGACGAGTCGCTGGAGATTGACAACTGGGTTGGCGATATAGCACTGGACTATACATTTCCGTCCTATACACAGCTCGCCCATCGAAGGATGGAGGGCTCCGATGGTGCGATCTTCGCCTTGCCTGGAACCAGGGTCAAGCTGACCGCGAGAGCGGATCGCGGGATTTCCAAAGCTTCAATGAAGTTCGGCGATGAGATGGTTCCCATGAAGGTCACTGGTGGGCAGAGGTTGACTGCCGAGGTCGTGGTGATGAACCAGGGGACATACAGGTTTGATCTGGTGGATCAAGACGGCAACAAATCCAGGAATACGAGGACTTATCCAATCCAGATTCAGTCGGATGGGATACCATCGCTCAGACTATTGAAGCCCAAGGTGGACAAGGTGGTTCGACAGGCGGACGTGGTGGAACTGGCGTATGACGCCAAGGATGATTTTGGTTTGGAAGAGATCCGCCTGGTGTGGAAAATCCCATCGAGACCCAAGGGAGCGAACAAAAAGACCATAACGAGGCCAGGGAAAAAGAGAACAGTGAGGGGTACCTACTCGTGGAGCCTTGCGCCCCTGGGCCTGTCTCCAGGTGAGCAGGTGCAGTTTTATTTAGAGGCCCTGGATAACGATACGGTGAAGGGACCCAAAACGGGAAGGTCGGCCACGGTAACCCTGAAGGTCTTCTCCGCCATGGAAAACCATCGCAACCTGATGAAAAAGGTGCAAAGACTTTGGGAGTACATGCTTCAGGTCCTGGCTGCCCATCTTGAGCTGGAGCCGGAAGCCAAACCAAAGACGGTAACACTTGAAGATCACAAGAACCTGGCACAGAAACTGGATAAACTGCTCGAGCAGCTCAGTGATTCCCTGATGGCTTTGCGCAAGGACGAGATGGCCTGGGAACCAATCGTGGTGGCTTTGCCGAACATGCAAAAAAGGCTGACCGACGCCAGTTACCAGACGCAGTGGACCATGCACGCAGTCGGTCTGGACAACAAGGCAAGCAGCAGGGAGCTTCGCACGCTGGCGAATCTCTGTACCTGGCGGATCACCATATTGGAAAAGGACATACTCTACCTGGAAGATCTCCTGGACATGGACCGCCTGGAGGATTTGCAACATCTGTCAGAGCAGTTGGCCAGGGACCAGAAACGCCTGGCGGACCTGCTGGAAAAATACAGGAAGGCACCTGACGAGCAGACCCGCAGAGCAATTCAGGACGAGATAGCAAAAATCAAACAGCGCATAGCCAGGTTGCTGGCAAGACAGCGGGAGGTGTTGAGTTCGGTCAGAGATGAATACTTCAACCCGGATGCCTTGAAGAAACTCATGTCGGATCGGCTTTCGCTTTCATCCCTGGATCGCATACAGCGTCTTCTGATGGAGGGAAAGGTGGATCAGGCCATGGCTGAGCTTGACAAGCTTCGCAAGCAGATCGAAAGCCTTCAGAAGGCAATCGAAAGAAGCCAGCAGAATTTTGGTGGGCAAAGGTACAGGGAACTCGCCAAGGCCATGAACGAGATAAACGCTGAACTCTCGCAGATCGTGCAGCAACAGACCAAGATCATGGATCGCACCGAGATGATCAGGCAGAAGGTCTTGCAGAAGCTGGCGAAAAAGGGCAAGAAGATGCAACAGGACATCATGAAACGGGTCATGGAGAGGCTTGCACAATTGCAAAAACACGTTCAGGCCATTGGGCCTGATGGCTTGGAGTCATTTGTTGTCAGACAAAGAGAAGAGGTTTCTGCCAATGCCGAGGGGCTTAGAAAATTGCTTGGCGCAAAGGCCTTGGGGCAGGCACTGGACACGGCCTCGGATCTGGTCAGATCTACATCCAAGTTGAAGCAGCTACTGTCTTTTTTTGGATTTTCGGATAGTCCAGCGAAAAACAAGAAACTTGCTCAATTCAAGAACCTGTCGAAGCAGGCTGACGATGATGCACAATATATTTACCGGGAGTTGAGAAAACTCATTCCCCAGGCATCCAGCATGCTTAGTGAATCCGACCGCAAGCGAGTCAGTGCTTTGCAGCGCCAACAGAAGGCTCTGGAGCGAAGGGTACAGCAGCTTCAGGAACAGATGAGACAGATGAACACCAAGGCGCCTGTGTTCGGACAGCCCATATTCGATGGAATGCAGCGCTCCGGGAGCTTGATGCAGCAAGCCTCGTACAAGCTGCACCGAGGAGATCCTATCAGCGCATGGCCCCATCAGCGCGATGCACTGGGAGAACTGGAGCAGATTCAACAAGAGATGAAAAAATCTTGCAAGAAAGGGGGGCAGGGGCAAGGTATGCCCCTGCCCATGGGTCGAAGTTCCGGTGGATACGACATGGGTGGCGCAGGTGAAATGAGCCGGCAGGCCGTGGAGATCCCGGGAGAAGATGAATTTCAGGGGCCGGAGAAGTATAGAAAGGAGCTCATAGACGGAATGAAAGATCCCGTTCCCGAAGAATATAAACCACAGGTGCAGCGGTACTATGAGGAGCTCGTCAAGTGAGAAGGGATTTTCCACCTCGCATCCGATCTCTGCGTCGGTGCTGCAAAAGCGTTCCTCGACGTGGAACAACCACGCCTCCGGACGCTTTCTTGCACCTCCTTGACCTCGAAAGCGATCTGAAAAATCCTGGTTTTATGGACTGGAGAGGAGGGGATTTTCCACCTCGCATCCGATCTCTGCGTCGGTGCCTGACGCGGACCATCTCTGTGCTCTCGATGTCCAGAGTCTTGGATCTGTTTTTCTTCGTCTTGATATTTCTTGGTACGACTCATGTGGCCGTAGCTCAAAGCCACGCAGATCCAGCGGCTATCGATGCCAAGGTGGCGCACATAGAGCTTCTTTTGCATGAATGGCAGCTCAACGAGGCAAAAAGCCAGGCGGAGAGTTTGTTGCATGATTACCCTGATCTGCCAGCGGTTGAATTGGCGGCAGCCTGGGTAAAGTTCCACCTTGGACAGCAAGAGCAAGCAGCAGAGTTGGCCGCAAGGGCTGTTGCTGTGTTGGGACCAAGACTTCAGATGGACCCGAGGGTTGCGAAGATACAGGCCATGGCACGTATAACGCGCGGTTTTGTCAGCCAAAGCAGCAGTGATGGCCGCGTGCTTGTCCAGTTTGCCCCAGGGCCTGACGAGATCCTTGTGCCGGATCTGATGGAAGCCATAGGCAAGACCCTTTCAGTGGTGGGCAAGGACTTGGGATACACACCATCGCATCCCATAGTGGCACAGATTCTGCCTGACTCGGCTGCTTTGGCGGACGCCACCGGGCTTACCGAGGAGCAGATCAGCACCAGCGGTACCATCGCTGTGTGCAAGTTCACCAGGCTGCTTGTCACGTCTCCCAGAATTACGCTCAAGGGATATTCCTATCTGGATACCGTAAGCCACGAGCTGGTTCATTTGATCATCTCTGAAAAGACCCACAACCATACTCCCATTTGGATCCATGAGGCGCTGGCCAAGTTCGAAGAGACTCGCTGGAGAAGCACAGAACCCCTGTACCATCATGGCATGGAGC
>JALVPF010000516.1 GCA_027031935.1 Myxococcales bacterium
CCATTATCTCGAAAAGTTTTCGTTCCTTGGAATCCAACAGAGCACCGATGGAGTTGTCCAACTTGCCGAGCTCGTCGAGTTCCATGTCGTGGACGTGGGAATAAAGCGCTTTTCGCTCATCAGCGTTCAACCTCACTCCCAGCCATACGAGCAAGACCAGGGGAGTCGTTGCGATTACAGCAAACACTATTTGCAGATGGGATCTCAAAAGGCCTCGTTTGACTGCTGTATATTCTGCTGGAGGTCCCTCATTCTCTTCCTCTCCCCCTTCCATTTCACGCCATCCAGGTTTTTAATGGACTCCTTGTTGTCTTCTGCAAAACTCTTCAATCTTTTGGAATTATAAAATTTACCTTTGCGATTGAGAAGGTCCACGTTTCCGGATAGTATCCGTCTGGCGTCATCAATCCGTCCCTGATCGCGCAAGCTGACCGCCAGTTTGTATTTTTCGTTGGCCAACTGCAAGTACACCTCCTCCATCACAGACTTGTTCACGCTCGTAAGTATTTCGTTCCTGTCCGAGCTGAATTGCACAGCCACCTTGCTCGAAAGAACATCCTTGGTTTTGGTGGCCATGTTCAAGTAACTCACGCCTACATCCGCAATCTTCATGCTGGATCCAGGCTCAGCAGCTGGAATTTCCAGCTCCATCAACAGCTTGGCATTGCGTCCGGAATACACCTGATTGAGGTGAACCACCACCTTGCTTCCCACGATATCAGCATCGGCGTTTAGAACCCGCACGGGCCGTATACCCTCTGCGCACTTTATCTCAACGACGACATCCTTTGCCACCACGGCCAGCCCCACCGAAAACTCCATGTCAAAACCACGAATCAGGTCTGAGGTATTTCTGGCAAACAGATGGTTGCCCTCACTTTTCATCGCGAGTTGAGTCATCAGATCCTCGTTGTAATCCAGGCCCAGCCCTATGGTGCTAACACCTATGCCCTCCCGACCAAGCGCTGAACCAAGAGCACCCAACTCCGCAGGCGACGATGGTCCAACGTTGGCGAGACCATCGGATAAAAGCACCACGCGGTTGACTCGTCCTGGACTCTTGAACTTGCGCACCTCCTGCGCTCCCTTGCTGACACCAGCGAACAGGGCCGTAGCGCCTGAGGCGTAAAGTCTATTGATCCCGCGCTTGATTGTCTGCCGGTCGCTGGCCTTGGTTGCCGGAACGAGTACCTCTACCGTGGAGTTGTATGCCACGATGGAGACTATGTCATCTGACCTCAATCTTGATACGGCCATGAGCGCAGCCTCTTTCGCCTTGCGAATTTTTTCACCGGACATGGATCCGGACCTGTCGATCACTATGGACACGTTTGCGGGTGCCCTGTTGGCTTGTTCGATTGTAAATGGACGCAGATCGATCTGCAGATATGTAAGATGTTTTTTTCCTGCTTGAAGCACAGGCTTTGCCATAACGGGCTCTAAACCTATACGTTCTGCCAAAACCGGAGCAGGAATGCAGGCTGCTGCTGCAAGGCCAACACACAATACCCACAAATTCCGTTTTTTCCCCTTCATGTCATCCTCCTTTTCAACCATAGGACAAGTTCTACCCATGGTGCAATGAGCCTGGCACTATGCCGACCATGATCCGATTGAACAACGGCGACATGAAGGAGTGGTCAGAAAGAAATAAAAAGATTGTAAAATTTTTGTAAAACACAACAGGAGTATACAGTTACAGAATCTATCCAATCAGTTCTATAATTTTCTCGGACAGCGCTTGGATCGAATAAGGTTTTTGAATTATTCCAAGCTCAGGGCCTTCAGTCATTTCCGCGAGCTCATCTGCTATGTCGCAGCCGGTGGAAAAAAGAACTTTCTGAAGTGGATCTATCTGGATTATCCGCTTGAAAACAGCAATGCCGTCTACATGTGGCATCACCACATCCAGAATTGCCAAATCGATTTCCTGGCTCTTTTTTTCATATACTCCAATGGCCTGAGCACCTCCTGAAGCAGATAAAACCCGATAACCAAGCTTTAGGAGTATTTCTTTATTGGTGTCCAGAACGGCTTCATCATCGTCCACCAGCAGAATCGTACCGCGACCGATCTTGACCTGGGATTGTTCCAGTTCTTTGGCCCTGGTCTCGTCATGGCTGTCATCGCAAACAGGAAGAAAGATGTCGAAAGTTGTACCTTCACCTGGCTCGCTTTGAACCGTAACAAATCCTCCATGTCGTCTTACGATCCCATAGACCGATGCCAGGCCCAAACCCGTACCGACTCCACGCTCTTTAGTGGTAAAAAATGGCTCAAAAATCTTGTCCATGGTTAGCGAGTCCATTCCACAGCCATCATCCTGGACTCTTACATGAACATATTTTCCCGGTTTTACCGAATGTCTGTGGGCAGTATCATCATCAACAAAATGATTGTCGGTTGTGATGGTCAGATTTCCACCTTGTGGCATGGCATGCCAGGAATTTACGAACAGATTGATAAAGACCTGGTCCATCTGACCGCTGTCAACTTCCACCAGCCATAAACCTTCTTTGAACTTTTCATGGATAGAAAGTCGTCTCTTTGCCCGGCCAAACATTTCGATATTGTTTTTCAGCAACACATTCAAATCAGTCGGCTTGGAATCATAACCACCACGCCTGGCAAAGCCCAACAGCAATCTGGTAAGATCAGAGCCTTTGCTGACCAGAGCCTCAATCTTTTTCAACCGGGAAAGAATAATTTCGTCTTGTGCTTCGGAAAGGGCAAGAGACGTGTAACCCTCGATGCCCATCAAAAGATTATTGAAATCATGGGCTATCCCGGCAGCGAGGGTACCGATGGCTTCCATCTTCTGAGCTTGGAAAAACTGCGTTTCCAACCGCTTCTGAGGAGTGTCGTCATGAAAGATCGTCACAAGCAGGTTGTTGTCACCAACGCGAATTCGCTTTGCAAACACGTGGGCATCAATCTCTGCACCGTCCCTGGCGCAAAACCTCATAGGCACCCCTATCATCTCGTCCTGTTCAGAAAGATACCCAATGAACTTTCTCCGATCCTCCTGGGAATAGAAACCCATCTCCGTGGTGGTCCGTCCTATCAGTTCATCCCTGGAAAAACCGGTTTTCTGTTCGAACTTGAC
>JALVPF010000517.1 GCA_027031935.1 Myxococcales bacterium
ACAATGTCAAAATCGACGAAGCCCAAAGCCATGGCAAGACGATCTGGGATTATGCTTCCTGGTCAAGAGGAGCACATATGCTGGAATCACTGGCCAAGGAAATTTATAAACTGTAGTCAGATAAAGCCGGATAAAATTTTCGGGATTATCCGTATACTGGTTTTGTATAACTCTTATATTCTCATTCTTGAAAAAGTAGCTTGGCAAAAAAAACAAATACTAGGGAGAAAACAATGAATCGTCGGTACAATATCCTGGCCATACCAGTCATGGCAATCTTGCTGGCAGCCTCCCTGGCTGCCGCCGGTGGTCCGGTCCTGTTTCAGTTCAAGTACCAAAAGGGGAGCGTCAGCAACTACAGCATGGACATGAGTCAGCAGATGCAAATGACCACATCCCTGTCTCCCGGCGCAACCCAGAAAATCGGCACAAGCATGAAGGCGGAGTTTTCTCAGAAGGTAAAATCCTTCAAAAATGGAAAGGCCGCACTGGAAATCGGGTTTCAGAAACTCGACGCCCAGGCACAAGTGGGCGGCAGCCCCATGCCTATTCCGGGCCTGGATGGATTTACCAAGATAAAGATCGAGATGAACGCCGACACTCGGGGCCAGACCAGTGACGTGAAAGTATTGAACACGGATTCTTTGACCCCACAGGCCAAGCAGATGGCCTCCGAACTCCAGAAATCGTGGGCCCAGAACTCACTGGTCTTCCCGGCCAAACCCATAGCCCCTGGGGCAAGCTGGTCCATAGACAGGGAAGTACCCACAGCCGTCGGCGGGACATCCCTCGCAACCAAAGTCAGCAGCAAGTATAAATTTATTGGCATGGAAAAACATATGGGAAAGACCGCGGCAAAGATCGATACCAATGTCAAGGTGTCATTGCACGGAACCGCTACCCAGATGGGCATACCAATGAAAACCGACATGGACGGATCGGGCAAGGGCACAACATGGTTTCTGGTGGACGAGGGCAAGATGCTGCATGCCGAAGCTGACATAGTCGTAAAGGGAACGGTAAAAGGCCAGCAATCAGGCCAGAGTTTTAACACCAACATGAACATCGACATGAAGATGGACATCAAGCTGAAGTGACCAGACTAGCCTTATACATTCTTCTGTCTCTGTTATTCGCTGCATCCATCTACAAGGCCCGGGTCTACGATCTGACCTCCCATGCTGCATGGACTCTGAAAGCCTCACGAACCAGGAACATCAACCCCCTGGACAGGCCTGATGACGTTCAACAGCAGCAAAAAAACGTCTCGGTCCAACTGAGCTTTTCGAAAAAAGCTGACAGTCTGCGTGCCAAGATCTCCAATGTACGGATAAACGTCCGCATGAATGATCTGGATGTAGACCCCATTGGAAAAGATGCCCTGGAGCATGTGGAGTTGAACATACCCCTTGGCAGTGCCCAGGGTGTGACCAGTCCTGTTCCCACAGGTGACATGGATGCAACATCCTGGCCCGCCATCGAGCCCATGGCCGAGTTTCTTGCCCAACTTCTGCAGCTTTGTCTTCCTCCAGTACCTCCGGGTGGGCTGCAAAAAGGCAGCTACTGGAGCACAGGGGGCAAAATCGAGGCAGCTCTTGAAGGAGCCCCAGGAGTCACCATCGATGTCTATATTTTTTCCTTTGTCGGAGACACTCAGTCATGCAACGGTGGGACCTGCGTTTTGCTTAGCCAGATCGTACACGTTTCGTCTTTTGAGCGAAGACCCATGGGCAATTCCATTCTCGGAATAGACCTGGAAGGAACCGGTGTGGTGACCACCATGATTCGCCTGGAAGATCATAGTCTGCTTTCATCCACAGGTTATCTGAACCTGGAGTCTGATACGATTTCACATCTTGCGCTGGGGATGCCGCCGGTCTACGCCATGCATACCAGCTCACAGACAAGCTTCCAGTTCTATCCGTCAGAAGACTCCAGCACCAGAAGATGAATGATTCCTTTTTGGTCCGGCTCCGGTGCGGTGGATGGAATCAGTTTATCCACTGAGTGACTCTTCAGCTGTTCGTACAAATCCTTCCAGCGATCCTTTGGAACCAGTATGATCAGAGCATCTTGGTCACCTCTGGCAGGAGAAATCTTCAAACCTAGTTCGCGCGCCGAGCCTTGAAGGTATTCAAGCTCTGCAGGCTGAGCCGACACTATGAGCTGGCCTCTTTCGCTCAGGATCTC
Source organism: Myxococcales bacterium (assembly GCA_027031935.1). GTDB lineage: Bacteria > Myxococcota > B64-G9 > B64-G9 > B64-G9 > JALVPF01. The sequence goes on from JALVPF010000517.1 coordinate 2,191, forward strand.
TATCTGATGCTGCGCGATAAACACGATGACCAAGACAAGACCAATGGCCAACATGAGGCCCCAGGTTGCCCACATGCCAACAAAGGGAGCTGTCATGCGTCTTGAAGAACGAGCACTTGCCGGCCCGAAAAGACCGGCCCTATAAGCCCTCCTGCGGACCCTTCTCGCAAAGTTTTCAGGCACCCTGACCGGAGGCATGGCACGCACGACACCCATCAGTTTTTGCAAAGACTCCAGGACAGTTCGGCATTCCGAACATTGGTCCAGATGACTTTCCAGCTCGGACGCCATCTCCTTGTCCAGGTCACCTTCAATGTAATCACTCAACAGGGTCTGTGCTTTTTCGTGTTCCATTGTTCCTACTCTTCGCTCAGATAAGGAGCCATACGTTTGGCCAGATCCATTCTTGCCCTGTGAAGCCGGCTCTTGATTGTTCCCCGGGCCAGGCCGGTAATTTCCTGGATTTCCTCATAGCTCAGATGTTCCAGATCCCTGAGCACCACCAGCTCGCGATGGTCCTCGCTCAGGCTCGCGATCTGCTCTTGGATTATTTCCTCCATCTGCCTGCCTTCGACCAGGCGATCTGGCCTTTGAACCCGTGATGCCACGGGATCGACGGTCGTCTGCGCTCCCCACCCCATGTTTTTCGCAGTATCCAGCGGTATCTTTTTTCCTGCAGCTCTTCTCTTGAGAAACTTTATGCGATTGAGACAATGATTTCTCGTGATGCGATATATCCAGGTAGACAGGCGACTCTCGGACCTGAACTTGTCTATGGACTTGAAGACCGTGATGAAAACCTCCTGCGCGAGGTCTTCCGCCTCCGACCTGCTGGACATCATCCTGAGGCATAGCCCATAAACACGATCCTGATGGATTTTCACCAGTTGCTCAAAGGCTTTTGGCTCACCACGCCTCAGCGCAGCAAGCAGTTCTGTCTCGTCTCTGGAAATTTCGTATGCCACACGAGGAGAATAGGACTCAAAGCCATATGCAGTCAAACACACATCAGCTCCACTGTTGATCTAAGACGAACCGGTGCGATTCCGTCAAAGAGTTCGTTGATCTATTCCAGTGAAAAAGTCCCACAACCTGTGGGAGATTTACCCGATCTGGGAAATCTGATTTCTCCCATCGTCTCCCATCTCCTTGACTTTACCGCACTCGCGGATCGTAATATATGACGTATTTCTCAAGGAGGCTCATGCACACCCTTATCTTTGCCACCCTGGTGTTTTTAGCTGCGACGCTGCTGGTGGGTTCTCATTACTACGTTTATAGACGTCTCATTAAGTCATCTGCACTGCCCCGCAAGATACACCGGGTGCTCACCATTGTTCTGCTGGTGCTTGCCGGGCTCATCCCCGGTGTCTTCATCGCATCGCGAATCGTCTCCAGACAAGCCCTTGGATCAATCTCGCTGCTTGCCTACTTCTGGCTGGGAACCCTGTTCTACCTGATGATTCTTCTCCTGTGCTGGGATGCAGCAAGGTTGGCAGCATGGATGGCAAAAAAAACCATGATCAGGCGCAAAGCGGATTCCGAAGAGCCGCAGGATCCCGGGCGAAGACTTTTCATCCGAAGGGTAGGTGCCGGGGCATGTCTCCTTGGAAGTGCCGCCATGACCGGTGTTGGCATAAAGGGCGCATTCGCTCCTGCCTTGACTCCCGAAATCCCGGTCCGTCTGAAAAAATTGCCGCCTGCCCTTTCAGGCTTCAGGCTGGCGCTTCTTTCCGACCTGCACATAGGACCGGTGCTGGGTGAAGAATTTCTCAGGACCGTGGTTGAAAAAACAAACTCCCTGAAACCGGATCTCATCGCCATAACGGGTGATGTGGTGGATATGCCCGTTGATAAACTCTCTGATCAGATCGCCATACTCAAGGACTTGCATGCTCCACATGGAGTGTTTTTTACAACAGGCAATCATGAATTCTTTTTTGGCGCTGCACAGTGGATCAAATTTATCCGGACCCTAGGGATCAGAGTCCTCGCCAACGAGCTGGTAACAATTGGGGACAAAGACGGCGCAAATTTTGAACTGGCGGGAATACATGACTTTAGCGGAGGCTGGTTCGATCCGGCCCTGGCACCTGATGCCAGCAAAGCCATGGCTCAGCATGATCCCGAAAAGGAGCTGCTGCTCATGGCCCACCAGCCCAAGCAAATCCAGGCAGCCGTTAGCCACAAGGCAGGCTTGCAGCTTTCAGGTCACACCCACGGCGGACAGATCTGGCCGTTTGGACTGCTGACCCAGCTCGACCAGCCTTACCTCTCAGGTCTCCACAGACACGATGAAGACACTCAGATCTTTGTAACAAGGGGTGTGGGCTTCTGGGGCCCTCCCATGAGAGTCGGTGCTCCAGCGGAAATTCCCATTCTAATCCTTACAAGCTGATGGATTTCAAGACACAAATACGTCTCAATTGCTTGACGTCACCGACCCTCAACCCTAATATGCAAGTTGGTTTTGTTAGACTTTCTCTTTTGCTCACAAGGAGATAGATTTCTATGCGACGCACCTTCCCCATGCTGACCCTCATCCTGTTGACCACCCTTTCACCTTTTGTCCGGTCTGCGGACCTAACCGACTCATCCTATGAGCTGGGACGAATGGAAGCACTGAGTTGGGTTTTGCTTCAACTCAAACAGGATTACGTGGATCCCACCAGGGTGAATCCCGAAAAAATGCTACAGAAGATTCTCGAGTATATTGAGCGCGACGTAAACGAGGTGGAGATCACCCCAATGGGAGACAAGGTGGATGTAAAGGTGGGAACCGCCCAAAAAATATTTACGGTTGGTCACCCATCAACCGTATGGGAAATGAACTACAACCTGCATCCAATTTTTCAATTCATAGCCGAACACCTGGAGAAGACCTCCGATCCCAAGGATGTGGAGTTTGCGGCCATCAACGGACTGCTGTCCACCCTGGACCCTCACTCGAACCTCCTGCCACCAAAGCTATTCAGAGAGATGCGCCTGAAGACTACAGGCGAATTCGGCGGCCTGGGTATACGCATAACCATCAGAAAAGGAGCCTTGACCATTATCTCGCCCATGCCTGACACCCCTGCGGCCAGGCTCGGTCTTCGCGCCATGGATCAGATCGTTCGCATTGGAGACCAGTCCACAGTGAACATGCCCCTGGATGAAGCGGTAAATCTTCTCAGGGGAAAACCAGGCACCAAGGTTTCAATCTGGGTCAAGAGAGTGGGGTGGACCGAGGCTCACAAATTCGATATCATCAGAGAGACCATCAGGGTCGTGTCCATAAGCTCCAAGCTGCTGAAAAACAAGATCGGCTACATCCAAATACAGGATTTTTCCAGACACACGGGCGGTGACCTGCTCAAGCACCTTGTGGAACTGAAACATGGCGCACATGGACGACTCAAGGGACTCATCATCGACCTGAGAAACAATGCAGGCGGACTACTCAAAGCAGCGGTTCAGATTGCCGACCTGTTTCTGAATCACGGAATAATCGTGGCCACTGTGGCCTACGGTGAAGATTCCACCCCCGATCATCGTATACAAAAAAGTCGTGACGAACAGAAGGCCACCGAGGAAGGGACCGAATCGGACCTGCCCATCGTCGTTTTGGTAAACTCCGGTAGCGCGTCAGCATCCGAGATTCTCGCAGGCGCTCTGAAAAATCTGGACCGAGCTGTTCTGATGGGAGAACAGACCTTTGGGAAGGGCACCGTCCAAATTCTAAACGACAGGGTGCCACCTTCCGTAAAAGACGCATGTCTAAAACTCACGGTTGCCGAGTACCTCATCCCGGGAGATATCTCCATACAGGAAGTCGGGGTAACGCCGGATATAAAAATCCTGCCCATGCTGCTGCAAAAAGACGACCTCGAGGTATTTGCACAACCTGACCGTTTCAGAGAGCAGGATATACCCGCACATCTGAAAAAAAAGAAAAACGAGGTCTCAAACAAACCTTCCTATGAAGTCCGCTATGTTTTCAACCCGCCAAAGAAAAAGGACGACGAAGAACCACCCCTGAAGGAGCCGGAGTTCAAAGAGGATTTCGAGATAAAATTTGCCTCCGGACTTCTTCAGCACGTATCTACACCTCGCGGTTCTGCCATGTTGGACGAGGGAGCCGCTTACATCAAAAAGGTACAAAAACAAGAGCAGGACAAGATGGTCAAGGCCATGAAACACCTGGGCGTCGACTGGACCAGCGGCATCAGCGATGGAGCAAAAGCCAGCGCCAAGTTCTCCCTGGCAGGAGATGGAGTGGACGACAAAGGCCGGGCCTTGGCGGACAGCAAGATCAACATGAGGCTTATGGTCACCAACAAAGGTACTGCTCCATTTTTCCGCCTCAGGGCCGAGTCGCGGAGCAAATTGGGACTGTTCGACAGGCGGGAGTTCATTTTTGGCAAGCTCTCTCCTGGAGAGACCAAGACCTGGGACGTCCCAATAAAGATCCCCAGAGGTATCTACTCACGCGAAGATGAAGTCAGGTTCCTGTTTTTCTCTGAAGGCGGAACACCACCTGTCAATCTGAACACAAAAGTCGCGGTAAAGGGACTGCCCAGACCGACCTTTGCTTTTTCGTGGCGCATCCTGGACACAGAAGGCAACGGTGATGGGCTGCTTCAACCAGGAGAAAAGGCTGAATTGGAGGTGACTATCTTCAACAAGGGAAAAGGCAAGGCCTATGATGCCAAAGCTCTCTTGAAAAACGACGCCGGCAAGGATCTTTTTCTGGAGCCAGGTGGCGGACGTATTCAATTCAAAGAGATCCCCGTGGGCAAATCGGTATCCAGGTCTTTCAGATTCCACATACCCAAAGGCACTACTCGCAAATCATTGCCAGTTCAGTTGAACATCTGGGATGCGGATCTTTCCACCTCCGAGGTTGCCAATCTGACCTTGTCTTTACACCCGAACCCGCCACCTGTAAAAAAACTGAAAACCGGGTTGAAGGTCAAGTCCGGCAGAGTCGTCATTCGGGGCGGAGCTGATGTCTCCAGCCCCTTGATCGCCTTTGCCAAAAAAGGCGCCGTATTCAAATCAGACATGAAAGAGGGTAAATGGTATCGAATCATACAAAACAAAAAACCCTTGGGATGGATTCATGAATCCAAGGTTCGAAAGACCTCGCCATCCAAGGCAGGTCCTGCCAAGTCATCCTTGTTGCCATTTGTCCAGTTCACCCCTCCCAAAATCGAATTAAAGCCCACACCTCTGTTCATCGATTCCGGTGACTCGGTAGAGATCGATGGAAAAATATCTGATACCGACCACGACCTGAGAGATATCTCCGTGTGGGTGGGAAACGACAAGGTCTTTCTCGAATCCAGCGCGGAGATGAAAGACAAGCGAAACGCAATAATCAGCGTCAAGGTGCAACTCAAACCAGGGCCAAATTACATAACCATCATCGCCCGTGAACGGGCAAAATTTGCGGCCCAAAAGACGCTGGTGCTTACACGACCCGGAGGACTGGACAAAAAGGACAACGAAGACTAAATATTTTTGGCATTTTGGACGACACGCTCTATTGCACCGGCTGCGCCCATGATCTCTTCCTTCGTTACACAATAAGAAAGCCTCATGTAACCCGGACTTCCAAATCCCGATCCAGGAACTGCCAGCACTCGTTCCTGGAGCATCATGTTTACAAACTTCACATCATCATCAATGGGTGTCTTTGGAAAGAGGTAAAACGCGCCCTGTGGACGGGAATACTCGAGTCCAGCATTTTCCAAAACATCACAGAACAGATCCCTCAGCTCCTGATACCTTTCCACCGGGACACTGGCATCCTGGCATCTTGCCACCACCTGCTGAAACAGGGCGGGTGCGTTGACGAATCCAAGCGTGCGAGTCACGAATGTCATGGCTGATTCCAGTTGCGCCCGATCGTCATGCACGGGAGACACGGCTGCATAGCCGATTCTCTCTCCCGCCAATCCCAGGTCCTTGGAATGCGAAACTATCATCACGGTATTAGGATACACCGAAAACACGCTCGGCACCTTTAGTCCATCGTAGACTATCTTTCTATAGGGTTCGTCCGAGATGAGAGTAATGGGATGTCCGTGAAGGGATTGTTTTCTTGTCAGCACCTCTCCCAATTGTTCCAGATTTTCTTGGCTGTACAATCGTCCCGTGGGATTGTTGGGAGAATTTATGATAACCGCCTTGGTTCTGGGGCCCACCACTCGGTCCAACTCTTCGGGATCCAGATCGAAATTCTCATCTGATTGTGCTTTCACCAACTTTCCACCGTGATTGTCCACGTAAAACCTGTACTCTGTAAAAAACGGCATGATGACCACCACCTCGTCTCCAGGGTCCAAAAGGGCCTTGAGGGCAACATTGAGACCACCTGCCGCACCAGTGCTCATGATCACATCTGAATGGGAAAAGTCCGCCTTGTGCTCCTTGTTGAGATAATCTGCAATAGCCTGTCGAGCATTCCCATCGCCTGCATTGGCCATATAACGGTGCAATCCCGAGGGGCTATTCGTCACCAGATCGCGCAGTGCCTCCTTTACCTCTTCAGGGGGTTCCAGGATGGGATTTCCCAAGCTGAAGTCGAATACGGATTTTTCTCCATGCTCCTCCTTCAGTCTCCTGCCCTGTTCGAACATTCTTCGAATCCACGAAGCCCGCGTCATGTCTTCAGCAATTTTTTCAGAGATGGGCATGGGCCAGGGACTCCTTTCAAGAGATTGCGGTATTCGCCCTGCGTTCCTGCTTCCTCTTTTCATATCCCGCCCACACATATGTGTCAACGCAGGAGCACGACCTTAGATTTCCCACCTCGCTTGCGATCTCTGTGGCTATGATGCAGAATTGTTTTCGGTTTCAATCCCCCCAGCCGAATACAATTCCCGCCATGTCCTGTGAAAAACTCAAGGGAACTTCCTTCAAATACTCGAGGGGGTCTACTGGCTTTCCCTTGATCTTGACGGCAAAATGCAAATGGGGCCCCGTGGTCCTGCCTGAAGAACCCAACAGCCCTACCACATCCCACTCCTTCACTCTCTGTCCATTTGCCACCATGATCATGGACAGATGTGCATATAGCGTCTCCATGCCCCCGGCGTGCTTGATCTTCACCACCCTCCCGGCCCTGCCAGCCCAGCCGGCAAAAACGAC
>JALVPF010000518.1 GCA_027031935.1 Myxococcales bacterium
TTTTTTTCTTCGCCAATTTTTTCTGGGGCTTCTTCGCACTCTTAGTCGGCTTTTTTGCCTGCTTTTTCGCTGACTTCTTGGCCGGCTTCTTCTTTACGGCTTTCTTTGCTGCCTTTTTCTTGGCCGGCTTCTTCTTTACGGCCTTCTTTGCTGCCTTCTTCTTGGCCGACTTCTTTTTTACAGCCTTTTTGGTTGTTGTTTTTTTTGCTATTTTTTTAGCCGCCCCCTTCTTTTTTGAAACTTTCTTGGAAATCTTCTTTGCCGCCTTGCTTTTTGAAGCCTTTTTCTTTGTCGCCATCTCGAACCTCTGAAATCCGTTGAATTTCAGGCAGCATACGAAAAAACCTGGACTTTTGTCAATCTTCTTTCTTACCAACGCCGAAACGAATGGCCGCTTCAGCGGTAGTGATGACCTCCACTCCTTGCTTTACCCTGCTTATAGTCTCATCCAGTTGCAACACGCACCCGGAGCATTCAGTGACAACCACCTGGGCGCCGGTTGCCACAGCCCGTCGAGCCTTGTCCTCTCCCAGAGACAGAGACAGGTCATAATGTGCCAGGTTGAAGCTGCCTCCATGGCCGCAACACCTGCATGGATGACTCATCTCCTTGAGCTGCACGCCATCGAGATTCGTCAATAAAAACCTGGGAGCGTCCTTCTCCCCAAAGCCTCGCGAGAGATGACAGGGATCGTGATATGTAATGATCGTCTTGCCATCCCCCTGCGTTCTTCCCGGTCCCTCAGCTGATGTCGAACTCAAACGGGTCCAGAGGACGGAAAAGGGCACCACCAACTCCGCAAGCTTTTTGGCCCTGTCCCTTCTGGCCTCATCTTCTGCGAGCAAGCCGGGTACATTTTCCTTGAGCATGTGGGCGCAGGAGGCACAAGTGCTTGTAATGGCCATGGGTGGATTATCCAGATCCGGCAAAAGGGCATCCACGTTTCGCTCTGCCAGCTTTCGGGCTCCGCGAACCTCACCTGCTCCCCATGCAGGAAGACCACAACATCCCTGACCTGCAGGCACCTCTACCCTGGCTCCAAGTCCTTCCAGCACCATAACCGCAGCCTCGGCTGCTTGCGGTCTAAGATAGTTGTTTACGCATCCTACGAACAAGAGCACTCTAGGCCCGTCGGATTGTCCGTGGGAGGAAGGCACGTAGCCATCCAAAAAAAACTTCTTTGCTATGGGCGGAATTTTCCTTCTCTGTCCATCCGGACCAAGCATGAACCTTACGTGCAATCCGCTGTCTCTGGGCACCCTAGACGCCCATACGGGCCTGGTCAACCTAGCTCCCTTGAACAAAACCGGAACGAGGAATTTCCTTGGCATGATCCTACGCAATACGAAGCGCTTTATTCGACCGATTTTCCCCTTCCGGGCAAGCATGGCCCTTGCGCCCTGTACCACCATGGCCGTGTCAACCTCATTGGGACAAGAGCTCTTGCACCTGTTGCACAAGAGACATGCAGTAAGAAAATAGCGATAGATTTTTCCGTCCGACAATCGCCCATCCAAGTGTGCGCTGATGAGGCTTAGCTTTCCCCTGGCGACTCCTCCTTCGAAACCCATGGCTTCATATACAGGGCATACAGCCATGCAGGTGCCGCAACGCACGCACCTGGATATCTCGTGCTTCATGGCATCCAAGTCAAAATCCATTGATTTTTCTGAAGCCATGGTCGCAGGAGACCTCAATTTTCACTGGGGAAGATTTTTCCCGGATTCATTATTCCCTTGGGGTCCAGGGCCTCCTTGATCTTCTTCATGGCGCCCATTACGGAAGCAGAAAGTTCCTTTCCCAAAAAAGGCTGTTTTGTAGTTCCCACACCGTGTTCTCCGGTGATGGATCCACCAAGATTCAGCACCAGGTCAAAGGTCTCTTCCACCGCCTTGTGAACTTCTTCAGCTTGCAGAAGATCCTCAGGTTGGACCAGAAAATTGGCATGAATATTTCCATCGCCGGCGTGACCAAAGCACGCACAGGCAACTCCATGGCGCCTGGCAATCTCGTGGATTCCTGACACCGCCTGTGGTAGTTTGGTGATGGGTACGACTATGTCCTCGTTGAACTTGTGTGGAGCTATCCTTGCTAAGGCAGGTCCCGCGGCCTTTCGCGCCTGCCATAACAGTTCTGCCTCTTTATGGTCAGAAGCTTGTCTGACATGCACAGCTCCTGACGATTCCAAAACCGAACGAACCCGTCGTGCCTCATCTGCCACCTGCAGCTCGGAGCCGTCGACCTCGATTACCAGCGCAGCCTCGGCTTCCGGACCGAGACCAATTGCCTGGTTCTCCTGTATACATTTGATGGTAGGCCCATCGACGAACTCCAAGGCAGAAGGCAGGACCCCGGCTTGCAAAATGGCGGCCACTGCATAGGCTGCCTCGTCCATGGACCCAAAAACGGCGAGCAGAGTACCGCGATGCCCGGGCAGAGGAATCAGGCGCAAAGTGGCCTCGGTTATGATGCCTAAAGTACCCTCTGAACCCACCAGCAAAGAGACCATGTCATAACCGGCGACAGACTTTATGGTCCTGGCCCCAAGGCGTACCAGCTCACCCGTAGGCAAGACAGCCTCCAGCGCAAGCACAAAGTGACGAGTCACCCCGTACTTGACAGCCCTTGGTCCGCCTGCGTTCTCGGCAAGGTTTCCCCCTATGGTACAGGAATCATGGGATTGTGGATCCGGCGGGTAAAACAAATTCTTCTCCTCCACCGCCCTGTGCAAATCCCTTGTGACCACCCCCGGCTGAACCACCGCCTGGAGGACCGACTCATCCACCGACAATATCCTGTTCATCCTCTGGGTGGATATGACCAGCCCACCCCTGATGGCTCTTGCACCTCCAGTCAGATTGGTTCCGGCACCACGAGCTACAAGCGGCAGACCTTCTGCGTTGGCAAGCCTGACCAGCTGCGCCACCTGCTCCGAGTCACCAGGCAACACCACCGCATCAGGAATGGCCAGCTCTGCCTGGGGTGTTGCATCATAGCCGTAAAGGGCCAGATCAACAGGATCGATCTTGAGATTTTCCTTGCCGACTATTTTTTTCAGACTCTTCCTGACGCTTCGTTGCAACACCGCTGTCTCCTCCTTT
>JALVPF010000519.1 GCA_027031935.1 Myxococcales bacterium
CCCACCCTCCGTGATCCGTTCACTTCGAGAGGATAGGCAGGGAAGTAAACAGAGATCTCCCGAGCCCCTCCGAAACATGCTGGTGAGAAAGACCAAGGGCGATCTACGGGCGAAACAGTGTTGGGGCGATGGCTCTAGCGCTACACTCGGAAACTGAACTCGCTTCTCAGGTCTGGCGTAGCGGGCAGTTCCCGCAATTACTAGCACGTAGTCCTGCGGAACCATTCGGGGCGACGGATCAGATACCCCTTCCGCAGCAGGAACGGTTCGGAACCGGACATCGAGAACTCTGCTCGATGTGGAAACCCAGCACCGCTAGTCCCATGTCCAAGTGTCCTGCTGTGAATGTCCCCTGTCTACTGGCAGTACGCGTTCATAGTCTGCGTAAGGTGCCATCATCATGCAGAGGGTCTTCTGAGAGCAAGACTGGGTGTGCGGCTCATGCCGACGCAAAACTTGCGATACAGCAACGACACAGGACAACCTGGTGAGGGCTACTGCGTTCACCACAACTGAAGACTGCCGAAACGGTATTGCTGAGAAGCATGCTAGAACCAACGACCCAAACTGAGAAGACGGCCGCCCGCCAGTCTCTCATCCCCTCGCTGACCAGAACATTGCCCATCATCGGGTTGCCAGTCCGGCTTCCCGAATCCTTGATGCCGGGCCCTAGCTGCTACATTTGAGTACTGGTGACCAACCCCAAAGGGATCACTCGGTTCCATAGCAGAACCATTCGACCCTCTTGTACGGCACACTTGATCACCGTATCCATGGATGGACTGGGAGCAAGCTCTTTCTGAGCAACGCAAGGAGGTCTGCACAGATGAGGCGCTCCGCAGATGTCCACAGGATCAGGCCCACCATTAGGGGTTCATTTTCAGCGTTATACTCCGATACTGTCCGGTATGGTTTGTGTAGGTCACCGTTATCACGATCCGGCTCCCGGAGCTTTGACTAATGGTTGGCAGCTGCTTCAGTTCATATCTAGTGCCACGCACATCTTCAGTCAGAAGAAGTGAGTCGTCCATCCTCATTTCAAAGGTTGCAGTGTTGTAGGCATTTAGCGGCTGTCCCCATTCGAAGATGAGCGGTAGCCTCTGTTTACTTATGCTCTTGCCACCCAACTTCTTTGTACTCCCGATCCAGTCAAACGCGTCTGGTTTGTTTCTTATGTACGCATCTAGCTGCGTATCCGGGCCGAAAGCCGGATCGTTTGCGGGTGGTGCAGATTCCAGCTTGCCTCGCAGAATCCGAAGCAAGAGATTCCGCTTCCGCTCAGGCGCCCGCATATCCTGCCACTCGGGACCCCACTGGATGCCAGAGAAGTATTTCAGCTCTCTCTTGAACTCATCCAAGGACCGTTGAGCGCCCCTCTTATCGATCCTCTTGGCAACGGTTTCGAATAGTCTGAGAATGACCCAGAGCGTCCCCTTGTCCTCCAGAGCACCAAGCCGCTGACGAGTGCCCCAATATTTTGATCCCTGCCACGTATCCTCCACCGCTTTCAGGTAGTCCACCAGCTCTTTGCATGCATCTGTCGTGCTCTTCATCTTATCCGGCTGGCTGTAGTCATAGAAGACCCCGTTCGGGCGAAGCCAGGTTTCAAGAATCGGCACGAACGTCGTCGCCTCTATGTAGTCAGCTCTCCGAGTCCTTCGCCTCAAGATGGTTATCCTGTCACACCACTTCGACTTACGCCACTGACACAAATGGCAGCTTTTCTCGTAGGCTCTTCGATTCCGCCTTCCAAGATCTGTACTGTCGGTGAAGTCCGCCTCGAACTGGGCTACCTTGGGTGCACGCATCTTGAACTTGTACAGAAGAAAAATCTTCTGGAGGTCATCCAACTCGACAGCTGACGTTGTTATTTCCGTAAACAGCTTAGCCTGGAACTGCGGCGCAAACTCGTTGTCAGGAAGCACTACCACCACGAGCTTTTCGTTAGGATACGTCACACAGTGAGTCCCCTGTGTGCCCCGAATTCTATGCTGTCCATCGATTATGATACCCGGGGCCATTTCCTCCTTGTGCTCCTGACAATCGTGATTCGGACAACGGTCAAAGAAGTACCCCATTTGCTGATGGCCACACAATGGACACTTTTGCTTCATCCAAGTTACCGGGATCTGTATCTGCACTACTCCTGTTTCAGACTCAACATCGCTGAAATATCGCTGCGGCAGCGATATCAGAACTGCGTTTGCGAAAAAGTTGTCTTTCTTCTCGAAAAAGCGGCTAATGTCCTCTATGCGGTCATGGTCAAGTGGCCGTTGCCACTGGTCTACGTTTGGAGCCAAGGCCATCTGGGCCAGCTGGGAGTTTGGAAGGTCTGGGTTCAGCACCGGAACGCGGCAGAGAATATCGAGGTCACGTGCGCTGGCCGTCATAACATAGAAGACTCGTCCCTTCTGCTTTACCCTGATGCCGGTCAGCACCAAATCGCCCGGCCGCTGTTTCGAAAACCACGTGTAGCGACCGAAACCTTCCTTTCTACAGTCTTCACACTTTTCTCGCCATAGATTTCCCCGCGGTCGACTCATGGTCGCTGCGCCTCCTTATAGTTGCGGAACGGAATGAAGTTCTCCCCCCAGAACCATAAACTTTTCTTCCATTCGCGATTGTGCTTGCGACAGAGCCACTGGAATGACTCAGCCCCGGAGCTACCGTGCGCGCTCCAAGGAACGCGATGATCCAGCTCTAGGTTGTGGGTTGAAGGGCATCCAAGATACCATTGACACCTTGCCTCGGATTTCGGATACATCTTTTGGAAATCACGTTTCCCTCCCTCTCTCTTGTCAGATGTCCCTTTTCCTTGCCGCTCCCCGAGGAATCTCCCCTTCACATACGAACCCAACCACTGCATATGAAATGGCCAGCTGTCGAGCTCCTCCCCGAACCATTCACCAGCGACCTGATACGCCGCTCCAACGGCCGAGCGCCAGTCACTACTCTCTTTGACCACCTCGAAAACCCGATCTGCGAAGTATTCTTGTATCAGGTTGCCAAAGACCCAAAGGAATCTATCAGCATTGAATGGCGGATCCGGCATCTGAGAAGCCCGCCCAATCTCCAACAATTCTTCTAATCTTTTGTGTGC
>JALVPF010000520.1 GCA_027031935.1 Myxococcales bacterium
TGTGGACCGATGGCTGGTACCGGGCTATGCATATGACCCAAACAATCCCGTCCCGAAGGATTTGGTCAAGCGACATGCCCTCGTGATGAAACGCTGGGTTGCAGAGAGAATAAAGGGCGGTGGTTCATGTTGGCCCGAGTTCGATATGTTGTATTCCTGTTTCAACGCTTCCAAGGCCCTGGAGACCATGGACCTTATAAGCATAGGTGTTCAAAAATAATAACGCCGTCCTTTCTGAAGGTAATGCAAGAGTTGTATCCATGGGCGACAGCAGCTAGAATTTCCTGAAAACAAAGGAGTTTCCATGTCGCAATGGTACACCTCGTGCCTTGTTGGTCTGACGCTTGTGTTTTCTGCCGGCTGTTCTGAACCTGTCGTTGTACAAGCTGAACCCAGACTATGGCCTTCGGTTGAACTCGAGTTGCCCAGTGCCGATTTTTTTTCCGGACGGGAATGGCTGCTGGATGTCAGCTCCTGGCAAGGAACCGGATGCGGACAAGACCAGGCATCTGACGCACGCCACATGGGTGATTTTCCCCTGGGCAACGGACACGTGTTTGCGCTGATGGGATATGCCTGTCCCATCAATACCCTGCACAACATGGCAGGACCCAACTACCAGCAGGAGGCAAACTTTTTTCATGACACGTCCATGCAGGTGTTTGCGAATGGGCAAGATTCCCCTGAGCCGGTTCTCGACGGGAGCGTGTTTCGTGTTAGACATACCGCAATCATCATCACGCGGGAGGTGATGGACTCGATCGAGCTTATCACGGTGACCTTTGCGCCAATGGGCCATTTTGAACATGACAAGGTAAAAAACGCGCTGGTTCGCATCGCCATCGTAAAGAATACTTCATCGGGGAAAATAGATGACGTTGTGCTTTCTGCCATTGATGCCACCCGTACCCGCAACCATAGACGCCGACATCTGGTGGTGTTTGACCCGAAGACAGGAGATGCTGATCGTGTGCAGTTGGGGAACCTGGCGCCTGGTCAGGAGCGGGTCCTATGGTATTCGTATGTGACAAGCATGGAGGGAGATGACGAACTGGATGTCATATCGGCTCTTGAAGCGGAGGGGATGGATACGCTGCTGGAGTCGACTCGAAACCAGTGGTTTTCATACATGGATAAGCACTCCACCCTGGAATGTCCCGATCTGCGGGTGGAAGACCTCCTCGACAGTGTTCTCGTGACCATAAAAACCCAACAGGCCTACCAGGGTGGAGTCTCTCCCATGTCCAGGTATTCGCTCATGTGGATACGCGATACGGCTGGTGTGGTGCGATTGTTATTGCGAGTTGGCTTGTTCGAACAAGCGCGGCAGATGATGGACTACTACCACATGGCTGTGGCAAGCAGAGGTGATATTTCAAACTCTGTTCCGCTGGATATGGACCCGGATGCCGTCCCTGTCGAGCCGGATTGGTCTGCCAAGGGACTTTTGGGGGGACGCACATGGGCTGAATCGCCAAGCTATCTTCCGTTGATGGCCCACTGGTACTCCATGGCTTCAGGTGACAGGAGTATGGTGGATTTGCAGTATGGTATGCTCCTTAGAGCACTAGATGGTCAAACCATATCGGATGAAGGCTTGCAGGGTTTTGGTGGAGATGAGACATACCGGCCTGCCATGAGCGTGGCCTTTGGTCGTGATATCGAGTACGACTGGGTTGCATGTTGTAAATCTGCAAACTCGTCATTTTTGTATGTCGCCGCATCCGAGGCTATGGCCCAGGAAGCACTTTGGCGTGGAGATGAGCTTACGTCACAGCGATTATTGGAACGCGCGCATGGGATGAGGCAGGCTGCGGAGAAAACCTTCTGGTCCAGTGATGGCTTCTATGTCCCGTTCGTCGATGAACAAAACCCCCCGGAGCAAGACATGCCTTTCGAGGATGTCTCCACCAAGCCGCTTTGGACAGGCTATTTGTCTGCTGATGAGCAAAGAGCCCAGGAAAATCTGAAGAATATAATCAACTTGATCGGGCGCAAGGACGGCTTTCTGCAATCGTGGAGGGACCAGTCTTTTGCAGACTTCATGGGGCTAAAAATCGAAAAGGGAATCTTTACCGGCATGGTGCCGGGCTATTATCTCACCAACCTGGCCATGACAGACCACCCGGAGGCCCAAAACGCATTCAACTCCTTGGGCCTGGCAGCATCTCAATCGGGCAACTTTTCCGAGGATCACATCTATGACGATTACTCCATTCTGCAGTTGATATATGATGCTTCCGGAACTGTCAGTGACATGTCTGCACGATGTAGGCCGTGGGAAGGTGCGGTGAACTTAGACGCCATGGTGTACTATCTGACAGGCTTGGTACAGGACGCACCTGGCGGGGCTGTCCACCTGGCTCCGAGCTTGCCCAACAACTGGGCTTTTATGACATGGAAGAACCTTCGTGTGGGGTTTTCCAGGTTCGACATGAGCGTTGAGAATTCTGGTTCCGAGTTTCGGGTGACCTTGGAACTGAAAAAGGGACAGTCGCTGAATGTCTTTTTGGATCTGCCCCTTGGTGATGTAGATGCCAGGTGGATAGAGATAGATGGGGAGCGCGTGGATCGTGACAAGTGGAACATATGGAGTCCTTTTGGCCAGACCAGGGTAAAATTGCCTCCTGTGGTTCTCAAAAATGCTTATCCAGTGGTAATAGAAGCAAAACACTGGTGAAACCTGACGCTGGATTTCAAGTCGCAGGACAAATGCCATGAAGATTCCACCTGCATCCTTTACCGAAAGTGACCTGGAGAGGTTTTTCCAGCAGCTTTCAAAGATGGATGGAAGCCGGTCTGTGGAGGGCAAGCGTTTTTTGTTGAGACGAATGCTGACTTCATCAATATCAGGCCTTGCCGAGAGGTGGCTCCTGTGGACCTTCCACCAGGATTTTTACCCGCCCTTTGGCTTTCCTGATATCGAGGAGTTCAAGATCCGCCCACTGGAAGGGGTGGGCCTGATCATGTCATGGAGAGACTTTGCCCGCATAATGGATGACATGCAAGAGCCAGACGTATCTGAATATCAACTGGAAAAAAGAATCGTGGGCTTTCTTGAAAACGTCCCGGAGAGAGTTCTGGACTGGTATATTCGGTTGTTGCAACACAGGCTCACGGATGGCATCGACATGCAGGTGGTCAGGGAGATCGCACCTGGTCTTTTATAAGACTTGTGCTTGGTGCCCTATTCAGTCACCCGTGTTTGCAAAACAGATCATGAATGGAGGTAGCCCCACGTCTATGGGGCTTTTTGTGATTTCTTCGTCGGAAAAAGTATCGAAAATCCTTATACCTGGTTGGGTTCTTTTTCGCTGCGCCACCCACAGCTGCCTGCCTGAAGGGTCGAGTTCCAGAAACGAGTGATCAAACTCGTCCGAATGGGCAAGCACCGAGAGTCTCTTACCCGTGCCTGGGTCAAAGGACACGACGGAGGTGCTTGCACTGAAATCATCCCGGGTTTTCGAGACGATGGCAAAGCCCTTGGATTCAGAGAGTATGACCACGTCGATGATGTCTCCACCCAACTCCTGCTCGGTTATCATCAGTCCGCTTGTACTCAGGTCGTCTGTATACAGCAGCTCTACTCCTCCATCCAAAGCGCCCATGACTCCCACCTCTCCGATGACAAAAGCCTTTTCCGCAGGTGCATATCGCAATTTGGACATGGGGTCCTTTGCGGCGAGCCTTACCTCCTTGATGGTTTTGCCAGACATGGAGTTCATTACGAGGATAGCGCTGTAATCCGTCGGTTGAAAATCCTTCAGGCGCTGTATTGCAACGAATATTTTTCCATCGTGTTCCACTCCCCAACCTGGCTCTGCCAGTCCATCTTCATCGGCCCATGGGCTGAGATCTATTTCGTCCAAAAGGTCCCCTGTGTCGGGGTTGATCACCGTCATGGTGCTGGATGAATAACGTGCCACGTATGCCCTGTCCCTTGAAACCACGGCAATATCCTGAGCGTTGGTGCCAGCACCCACGGAAAATTCACTTTCCATGATATAGCCATGGCCCGGATTCAGGACGGCTATGGCGTCAGCACCCATTCGTTCAACAAGGTACATCTTTTTCGTGATGGGACTATACCTGCAAATGGTATCCGGATGAATATGACTAAAGTCCTTATCAACTTCTTTGTGATCTAAGCTGATGACTGCAAGACTACCTGTGCGATAGTCTGTGGTGACCACCACCGCAGCACTTCCGGAAATATCGCTTACGTGCTGGCCCGTGTATGGTGAGCCACAGGAAACTGCAAAAACAGTCAAGGCCCACAAGGCACATGAAAAGTAGATCCTGATCATGACGATTTGCTCTCCAGGGGCGATTTCCAGCACAAGGTCACCAGGACAGTACGCCCCGGCAATGGAAAACCTTCGTAGTCTTCCAGTGCTTGTTTATACCCCTCCTGGTTTATCACAGTGGTGGTGTCCATGATGTTTTTTACCTGGACTGTAAGGCTCAGGCCGTGACGTGGGCTCGCTATCTTCATGCCAGCGCCCACCAACGTCCTTGCCCCTGCATCTTTCAGGTTACTGGGATCCAGAAAGTTTCCAGAGCTATAGGATACGTCTGTCCAGACGGATGCAGACCATCCGGGAGTGTCCCTGAAAATTTCGACCTTGGCATAAAGCTCATGGGCAGGTCGTCCCGGGAGGCGACGCATATTGTAGAAAGGAGTGTCGCTGAGGTTTCTTGTGTCCATGAAGGTATAGTTAGACCATATCTTGATGTAGTTCCCCATGATCACCGAGGTGTTGATTTCAGCACCCAGGACCCTGGCAGAGTCTATGTTTTGTGCTTTTACCGTGTGTTGTGAATTTTGCCAGAAGGCGATGAGATCCTGAGACCAGGTCGCAAATCCTGCCACCTCCAATGTCAAGTGTTCCAGGGGGCCGAATTTTCCCAGGGTAAGTTCCAGACCCAGGTCTGTCTTGAAACCAGTCTCCGCTCGCAGGTCAGGGTTGCCAATCACCGTACCCCGGTAACCGAAAAGTTCTCCTAAAGAAGGAGGTCTGTTGTATCTGCCTGCATTAATTTTCATGGTCAGCCCGGAAAGCAAGTCCCATCTTGCTCCCATGGCAGCCTGCCAGAGGAGATCTGTCTTGTCGGTATTTGTGGACACGCCTGTGGTCCCGGGCGTCTGGATTGCGTCGAACTTGCTTTGTATCAGTTCGAACCGTCCGGAAGGCAAAAGGCTCAGGCGCTCTGTAATGGTCCATTGATGTTGCGCGGCCAAGGCTGCCCTGATGCGATCTCGCCTTCCTTCGTCCGAATCCTTGAGAAGATCCCTCTGTGCAAGTCTCTCCCATCTCAGATCTGTGCGGATTGTGGAAAAATGTTCCTTGGTGGGCTCCCATTGAAACAACAGTCCGCCTGCCAGAGCGTGGGTGGTGGTGGATGTATGCTGTCTGCCCATGCCCAACTCGCCATGGGGACCGAAAGAATCATCCATATCTTCATGAAGGTATAGGTAACTGAACTCGGGCTTCAGCCTCCATCCATCTCTGTCGGTGAGACTGCCTTGCAGGGACAAGGCGTTGCGCCTGGTGTCCAAAGATGCAAACTGTGTCTTCATCAGATCCATACCGGCTATGCCCTGCTTCTTGAAAAGCACATTGTCCAAAAGGGTCCAATGCCAAGCCCACGCGTCGCTGTCTATCTTCATCAGTCCGGTAATGGATCTGAATCCGTTGTTCTGTCTGGGTCGAGTGGTATCGTCATCGCTGTTGAATTCGGTGCCATTGTCGTCGAAATACAAAAAATCTCCATCTGATTCAGATGCTGATACCAGGCTCAGAATTTTGCTGTTTAGAAAATCCACAGCCCAGCTGCCCATGAGCATGAGCCTGTAGGTATTATAAGAGCCTGTGGTGATGGCCGCTTGCCATTGCCTTTGTTCGTCCTGTCTTGTCTTGAATTGTATGGCACCACCAATTCCCGATGTTCCAAGACTCGATGGGGCTCCGGAACGGTAGATGTTTATCTCCTGGAACAGGTCCAGGGATAGATCTCCCAGGTTGACCGTATCGAATCCGCCCGCATTGAGAAGTACACCATCCAGGTACACGGGTACCTGGTTTGGAGTCGAACCTCGTATGGACGCAGAACCATAGGCACCTAGTCCGCCCAGAGTTCTTACCTGGACCCCTACCGCATCCTGTACGACCTCCGTGACCGTTTGCAGCCTGGATGTGGAATCAGCCACTTTCAGGGTCTGGGCCATGGATGTACTCTCATCACCTGATGAAAGACGGGGCGCCTCTATCACTATCGTCTCAGGCTTGGTATCTTCCAGCCCTTTTTTTTCCTGCTCGGTGAGACTGTTATCGTCTTGTCCTGAAGGTGATTTTTTTGCTTCTTTCGCCGACACTGAAAGAGACATGCAGGTAACCACTGCACTCATCGCCAAAAGGATCTTGGCATATTCCCTTGTCAAGACCATGCAAGAACCTCTGCAGTTTGACTAGCTTCCCTGGTGTAACACTGCCACAGCATCCAGGTCGAACCCTGCAGAGCCTTTTGTAGGGTAGGGGTCGAAGACCGGATTACCAAAGCTGTCGGTTTGGCTGCCATCGCCTACCACGTCAATGATGCGGACGTATCTGATGCTATCCAGGCTGACTCTTCCAGAGATCACCTCGGGGGCCTGGCTCAAAAGAGACAGGTCGAAGGGTGTACCAAAGCCCTGTCGGTATTTGCCTGCAAAACCACCCACCAGGGTGGTATCCACCTTGCCATAGGAGTCTATGGGAGAATCGCCAAGGTATGCCCTGGCAAATGGTACAAAGTTTTTTCCGTCAGAGCTTACCTCCACCGACGCGAGCTCCAGGAATGTATCATTGATACCGTTTTCGAACACGGCGAAGTCTTTGCCAGGGGCGTCTGCGATGGGTGGATCGAACTCGAGCACAACACTGCCACCCCTTCCAAGGCAGAGAACCCCGGTTGACAGTCCTTCGGCAGGTCCCAGGGCCATGTCCGTATTTTGCCACTCCTCGTCCACCTCTTCGCCGAAATGCACCTGCGCAACTCCTGTAGCCCAGGACTGAATCTTCGGGTCGTCTTTGGCGATGGCTTCTGAACCATCCTGTCCTGCAGGTGGAGGATAGGATTCTGTCACATGGTAGGTTCGGGAAAACATCTGGCCCTGTTGGCCTGACTCATCATGCATCTTTGCAAACATGGTGATGCTGCCTGCTGCCTGCGGAAGAACGAACTCATCTGTGGATTCCCAATGGTCAGGCTCCGTGGCATCTGCGTCTGTCGAGGAACCCACCTCCACTATAAAGCCTTCGGGATGCCTGAAGAGTAGCTTCGCTCCCACATGAACCGGATCCAGCACCTGGGGCCATGGTGCTGGAGAATGAAGATCCGGATTTTCAGGATTGTCTTGTCCGCCGCATGCTGCGAGACCAAGGGTAAGAAGAAACACTGTGGATACGTGGATAAATATCTGGGTTCGAATGGGCATGGCTTCCTTCCTCCTCGGGAAGAATTGACATTGGTGGCGGCAGGTTTTCCGGCTTGCGTGTCATCCTACTTCCGGCGCCTTCCCGGGTTTCTTGCCCAGTGGCTCAAGTTGCCGGTTTCGTCTTCGCTTACGGCGGCGGGACCGCGTCGGCATTGAACCGACTTCCCTTTTCCGCAACACCCGAACGTGGTATGTGTAATACTTATGCGGCAGATTGGCAAGGCTGAAGTGACATGTGTCGGGAAAGGGAAGGTCGTATGGCAAGTGCTCCGCAAGACTGGCTAGCAGAAGCAAAGAAGCTCCATGAGCAAAAACCCCGTGGTTTTTTGTTTCTCTGTGTGGCCAATTCCGCCCGCAGCCAGATGGCTGAGGGTATTGCGCGCTCCATGGCTCCGGAAGGTACAAGAGTGTTTTCTGCCGGCTCCCGGCCCACCCAGGTGAGACCGGAGGCAAAGATGGTTTGCCAGGAGATTGGCATAGACATCTCGAATCACCGTTCCAAGGCGGTGTCCGAAATTCCCCCGGAGCAGGTGGACACGGTCATTACCCTGTGTGGCGAAGAGGAGTGCCCTTTGTTTTTGGGCAAGGCCACTCGTTTTCACTGGGGATTGCCGGACCCGGCTGCCGTGGATGGTGACGAATCCACACGCATCGAAGCCTTCAGGCAAACTCGCGATGAACTTCGTCGAAGGTTGTCAGTGGTGTTTGGAAAGTAGAAGGTAAAGTCTGTTCTAGTAGTAGATTATCAACTGTGGCCGGTCATCTGATGTTGAATTTTCGCGGCTGTAGTAGCTCGTCCAGTATCCTGGTGAATTGAGCCTCAAGGAGATGATTCCATCATTGCTCAATTCTTCCAGTACCGCCTGCAACAAGGCAGGATCGTTGTTTTCACCGACCTTTGGAGCATTGGCCCCATGATTGTACCATATCCACCAATAGCCCAAGTCCTTGTCTTCATCGGCAGCAGGCCTGTTGTTCCATGTAATTGTCATCTCATCCCATGAATCGTCTGTCACAAGCCTGGTGTAGACATTGCCATCTCCTCCCCATGCATGACCATCAAAGGACACGGCTCTCAATACCACGGCCTGTATGTTCGCATCATGGGGGATAGCTGCAAGATCGAATTTCAGGAATGTCTCAAAATTGCCTCGATCTACCCTGAGTTCATCCAAATTCCCATAATTGGTGTCAGAATCTTGCGAGGATACTTCAGCATCAGCCATTGGCTCCAGTACCGTGACCTGTGGCTCAATATACGCAACCTCCAGGACTGGACGGTCGTCAGCATTATCATGTTCACGGCTGTAGTAATCTGTGTCGTAACCAGGCGAATCCAGACGCAACGATATCAGTCCATCACCATCATCTTCCGTCTGTACGGCCTGCAGCAAGGCTTCATCAGAGTTTGTGCCAATCTTGGGCGCGCCTGCGCATCCGCTCCCGTACCATATCCACCAGTAGCCCATGTCGCTATTTTCATCAACAGTAGGCATGTTGTTCCAGGTGATGGAGTTTTCTTCCCAGGAGTCATCCTCCACAAGTCGGGTATATACGTTACCATCATCTCCCCATGCGAATCCGCAATAGGACGTAGCTTTCAACGTGACTGATTTTACGAAGACGCCTGGAGGAAGATCCTCCAAGTTGAACCTCAAGAATGTGAAAGCTCCATTGTTTCTTCGAACCAATAATTGGTCTACCTGACCGAAATTGCTATCAGGGTTGTCACTGCTGACGAAAGCATCAGCCTCTGGTTCAATGGTTAGAACAGGACAGGGCGCCACACCCGTGGTTCCTCCCGAACACCTGCCGCATTTGTCCAACTCTGCTGTGCCGTTGTGTTGTCCTGCACAATCATCGGTACAGTCGGCAAAACCGTTCTGGTTTTCATCCACGTCCGGTGTACCGCATCCGCAAACGCCAGGCTCGATTTTATCCGGATCGTCTCTGCAAGCATCGATACAGTCGGCGGTACCGTCCGAGTCTGTATCAATGTCGGCAACGCCGCAGCCACAGTCTCCCGGCTCTATTTTGTCTGGATCGTCCACGCAACCATCGATACAGTCGGCAGTGCCGTCCAAGTCCGTGTCCGTATCATCATCCACCACGCCACACCCGCACAGACCCGGTTCAGTCTTGTCGGCATCGTCAGGACATCCATCGTTGCAATCGAGCGTGCCGTCCGAATCGGAGTCGGTGTCGGCAACACCGCAACCGCATACTCCCTCTTCGGTCTTGTCGGCATCGTCAGGACATCCATCGTTGCAATCGGCAGTGCCGTCCGAGTCGGAGTCGGTATCTGCAACACCACAACCGCAAATGCCCTCCTCGGTCTTGTCGGCATCGTCAGGACATCCGTCGTTGCAATCGGCGGTGCCGTCCGAGTCGGAGTCGGTGTCGGCAACACCGCAACCGCACTGACCTGGCTCGGTCTTTTCGGGATCGTCCGGGCACTGATCCTCCTGCCCGGTCGTACAGGTGCCATTGTCGCAGAATCCCGATTCACAGTCGGTATACCTCAGACAGCTTTTTCCGTTGGAACACGCATTACAAACAGAACCACCGCAGTCCGTGTCGGTCTCGTCCTGATTCTTTTTTTGGTCCGTACATGTCTCGCTGGCATACGACTCGCAGGCGCCGGACTCGCAATGATTGCTGGTGCAGTCCGCGTCCACAAGGCAATGCTTGCTGTTTTCGCACGTGGCGCAAATACCGCCACAGTCTATGTCGGTTTCATTCTGATTCTTGAGGCCGTCGGAACATGTTGCGCTTGATTCGCCACCGTCACTACATGCAACCAGAAACAATACAGACAGGAGCGGTAATAAAATTTGCAAAAAAGCGCTCTGAAAAAGTTTTCTTCGAGTTAGGTGTCTGTTGAATGATTTGCTCAAGACCGCACTCCTTTTCGGTTAAAAAATATCCAAAATATTGCCAATAATACCAATAAGTTACGGGCTGTGTCAAAACAGATTTTTCGGCCAATGCTCATGTCCGTGGATAAATTCGTGTGGAAATATTGAGGCTCTGTTTTGAAAAACTGACGTTATAACAGGTGGTTGCTGCTCGTTGAGGCAGGAGGGTTCTATTACTGATCTTGAGTTTTAATGCATTTGGATTATTGTCGCGTCAGATCTCTCTGATGCTTCCAGTGCTTTTCTGAAAAGTTCAACAGCTGCTTTGCACTGACCGAGTTTCATGTGCACTTCGGCCTGATGTGCCAGCATTTCCTTGACGCCTGGCTTGAGCTTGTTGGCTTTTTCAAGCTTGGTCAGTGCTTTTTTGTATTGTCCCTTCTGATACTGTATCCATCCCAATGTGTCCATATATGAAGGATTGGAGGGATCTTTGGACAGGGCCTTTCTTGCCAACTTTTCGGCTTCGTCCAGGTTTTTTGCTTGCCTGGCCAACAGGTATGCCAGGTCGTTCATGGCCTGGGGACTTTCAGGCTTGAGTGCAAGCACCCCTCGGAGCATCCTGGTTGACAAATCAAGCTTGCCCATCTTTTCGTATATCATGCTCAAGGTGGACATGACTCGAGTATCTTTTGGGTCTTTGGCCAACAGGCCCAGGAGGATCTCTTCTGCCTGGTCCTGATTGCCCATGGCTGATTTTATCATGGCTCGTGACAAATCCTGGTTGAGGTCACCGCCTGGTGGGGATATGCCCCCAGGGTTGAACCCCTTCAGTGCCATGTTGATGAGTTTTTTATACTGCTCTATAAATTGCTGCTTGCTGAGATCTTCTCTGAACCCTAGCTTCTGCACGGCCTTTCCATTCACGTCAATGATTGTAACCAAGGGAAGCTGCATGGAGTGTGAATCAAAGGATGGATCCAGTTTCCCGGTGGTTAGAAAGCCCATAAGTTTCTGCTCTGGCTCCATTAGCATGGGCATACCTAGCTTCAAACGCTTGCTCAGTTTTTTGATGGACGATACATCCAGCCCCATGGTCTGGTCGTCAACATTGATGGCTATGACCGATACCTGCTTGTCTTTCCTGTAGCGATCATAAAGGGCGTTTACATATGGTAGCTCATGAATGCAGGGCTTGCACCAGCTAGCCCAGAGCGCCACAATGGTTACCTTGGATTTTACCTCCTTGAACTTCATGATTTTACCGTCCAGGGCGCGAAGCGTCAGATTTTCGATACGTGAGGCAATGTCTTGTGCATTCGTTTGTACAGGTACGAGGCCTGTAGTTACGCCGAACAAAAGTATTGGAATCCATCTTTTCACGAATACCTCCAATGTCGGAATCAGTTCTGTGTGGTGGATAACAGGTTTGTGCTTATACTTGCAAGCTTGGTCTACCAGTGGCTATCATGTTTCCATGAAATCGCGTCGCCGAAGCCCACCGAAATGTCCTGCCTGCATGGGCCTGCTCAAGCTGCATCCGACATGAAGTCAAATGATGATGCGCTGCAGGTCTTGTGGCCAGACATATACCATAGACCAGGTGGTGGCCTTTCGAGACAAGGAGACGGAACAGGGGTTGGAGGAGATGCTCGGTTCAACGCCCGCAGACCGTCTTTGACCCAAATATCCCACACTATTGAATCAGATTTCCCAGATCCACAGGTACGGCCCTGTCAACGGCTAGCTGCCCTTGGCTTCTCGGCAAGCTCGAAGCTACGGACAGCTACGCCTGCCGCGGGCCTACGAAGATCCTGCGTTGGTAGGTGCGATCGCTTGTGAGGTCACGAAGATGCAAAGAATCGTCCGCAGTCGTGGATTGCCCACGTCGAGGCCTCACCTTACCGAAAAAGATTCTGTAGCATAGCCTCAGAGATCGCAAGCGAGGTGGCAAATCACGGCTACTTGTATGAGGAAAGCAAGGCTGCAAGAAAATCCCATACCTTGCCTATGGATTCCACCTCGAGTTTTTCATCGGGAGAGTGAGGATTCTTGATCGTTGGACCGAACGAAATCATGTCCATGCCTTCGTACTTGGCGCCGATGATCCCGCACTCTAAACCGGCGTGAATGATCTCCACCACCGGCTCCTTGTGGAATAGTTCCTCATAGACTTTCTTGCATTGAGCCAGCAGCTTCGATTCCATATTCGGCTTCCACGCCGGGTATCCGCCGCCCACTTCCATCTCACCTCCTGCCAACCTGCCGAGTGCTGCGATGCGGTCGGTGAGCAGATCCAGCTTGTCCATGTTGGACGAGCGCTGGGAAGAGAAGACCTCCAGCTTGGTTGCACCTGTCTTTACCGTGGCCAGATTGTTGGATGTCTCCACCAGACCCTGTATGTCGTTGGACATCTCCGCCACACCGTGGGGGTGGGCGAGTATGAAGTCCAGAGCCCGGCCGGTCTCTTCGGTGGACAGTGCATTGGGCTTTTCACCGGGGGATTCCAGGTGCAAGGTGATGTTCGGGTCCACCTTGGCATACTCGGACTTGAGCTTGGACAGGAGATCTTCGACTACCTGTTTGGCCAGATCCGCACCAGCTTCAGGCACGTAGAAGACCGCCTCGGCATCCCTGGGAATGGCGTTGTGTGCTGTGCCGCCTGAAATGGTGGCAATGCGAAGGTCCGTCTTGGATTGAATCGCAGCCAGAACCCTGGTTAGCACGTGGATGGCGTTTGCCCTCTGCTCGTGGATGTCCACACCAGAGTGTCCGCCCTTCATGCCACCTGCGGTGAGTTTGTACGGAGTGTAAGCTTCCGGCGGGGTGACGGGGTTTATTGTCAGCGTGGTCTGTATGTCTTTGCCACCAGCGCATCCCACAGTGAAAACCCCTTCGTCTTCAGAGTCCACGTTGAGCAAAAGCTTGCCTTCGATGAAGCCTGGTTCCAGGGCAACCGCACCGGTAAGGCCTGTCTCTTCATCTACTGTAAAGAGCAACTCCAGCGCAGGGTGTCCCACTTCCTTGTCCAGGGCAAGGGTCATGGCCATGGCTATGGCGATTCCGTTGTCTGCGCCCAAGGTAGTGCTTTCTGCCGTGATCCATCCGTCCTTCATGACCAGGGGGATAGGGTCTTTGGTAAAATCATGGGTAGAGGTCTTTGTCTTCTCACACACCATGTCCATGTGACCCTGGATCACGCATGTGGGCGAGTTTTCAAAGCCGGCAGTGGCTGGAACCTTGATGAGAAGGTTTTGTACCTTGTCGGTCTTCGCCTCCAGACCGTGCTCCTTGGCCCAGTTTGCCAGCCAGTCGCAGACGGCCTTTTCGTTTTTCGAACACCTGGGAACCTTGTTGAGCTCTTCGAACCATTTCAAGATGGTCTTGGTCTTTTCGTGTTGGATATCCATTGGATTCTCCTGTCTTTTATTAAGGGTCATGTTCTGGCGCAAATCATCATTCCTTTGGCCTCCTTAGTCAAGGTCCAAAAGGGCAAATTTTGATTTTATCCAGGTGCCTGTATGTATGGAGCAAAAGCTCAGGGAGAGCAGTTTTTCCCAAATCACCCACACTATTGAATCAGATTTCTCAGATCACAAGCAAGGTGGGTAATCAGGGCTTTTCAGGTGAACAAGTGGCCGGCCAGAAGTACAAGCACCAAGGCCATGAGCATATATGCAGCATAGGCATTTATTCTTCCTGAATGCATGGAGGCTGCCAAGTGTGCAAGTTTGTCCAGCACGTGGACGATGGGCCCTGTTACCCACCGGTCTGCCAGGTGCACGACCTCCCATTGCTTTGACACCGCTGAGCGAAAATGCCTGGCGACATTTTGGTGCCTGGTCTCTGTCTTCTGTGGCCTGAACACCGTATTGAACACCACTCGCACAGGATTTGAAAAGCCTGTAGCTGTATAGGTCAGTTCAGGAGGCAAGTTTTCAAGCCCCCCTGCCCAGACTGCACGTGTTTTTTGAGTCCTTTTGCGCGTAAAAAGGTGAACGAGCAAAAACACCATGGCGAGCAGCAAACCCAGGACTATCACCGTGTAGCTTGTGGACATGGCAAAAACCACGGGATTTCGAGCCTGCCCTCTATGCAATACCACTAGGCCTCGCCCCGGAAGGAGGCCTTTTCCCACCTGTGCTCCCAGATCGTGGAACTCGTCCACAAAGGCTTTATCCATAATGGGGTTTGCATCCTGTGGTCGGAAAAAAGCTGGGACGAGCGATTCCACGGCATGCCTTTGCCGTGGAACGTTTACGGATTCGTCCAGCTTGGGAATCACGTAGGTTGGCAACAGGCCCAGCGCTATGCATGTAAGGGCCAGGATACCCATGGACAGGCGAGTGGTGCCACCAGCGGGTTTGGCCGAGCGAGCCTGCGCAGACCGCGCCTTGCCCAGGAAGCTCATGGCAAAGGCCTTGACAAAGCAGGTTACGGCTAAAGCAGCGGTCAAGGCCAGGGCAGCTCCGCACAAGACGAAAGTAACCCTTACGAGCGTCGATGATGTCGATGATAAAGTGGCGCTTTGCAAGAAAGTCTGAAGGGCGAGCCATTCGCTTACAAAACCATTGAGAGGTGGTAGCGCGGCTATGGACATGGCCCCAATGAGAAACATCAAGGACGTCCACGGCATTATCTTTATCAAGCCACCCAGGCGATTCATGTCCCTGGTGCCAGACCTTGCATCCACGCTCCCTGCTCCCAGGAACAAAAGCGCCTTGTAAATGGAGTGGTTTATCAGGTGATAGAAAGCTGCGATAAATGCAAGGCCCGCGAGGGTTGGATCCGAAGAGGCTGAAAACACCAGCCCTGCGCCAAACACCGCCGTGATGATGCCTATGTTTTCAATGGAGCTGTGGGCCAGCATGCGCTTCATGTCGTTGTCTATGGTGGCGTAGAGTATACCCACCAGGGCGGTTATGCTGCCTGTGATCACAACAACCAGGCCCTGGTTTACCGAGACCACTGGAGCCAGGTCCAGGTTCATACGGATTATGCCGTAAAGACCCAGGTTGAGTATCACACCGGATAGCAGGGCCGAGATGTTTGCGGGCGCCGCTGGATGAGCGCGCGGCAGCCAAGTGTTGACCGGCACGATGCCAGCCTTGACTCCGAAGCCAAAAAAAGAAAGCAGGAAAACAGCCCAGCTCGCACCAGGACCCAGCTCTTGCGCGCCAAGCCTGAGTGATTCGAAATCCAGGCCACCACCTGCCGAGCCGAGGATAAACATGGAGATGGCAATAGCCAGCGTACCCACTTCGCCCATGACCAACATGAGCAAACCTGCGTGGGTATTTTCCTCGTGCCTGTGTTCAAAGTTGACGCACAGGTACGAAAGCACGGACATGGCTTCCCAGGATACCAAAAAGGACATGACGTCCCAAGTGACAAACACAGCGGCGATGGAGGCCAGCAGCAGGTGGTACATGACCCCAAAAGATCTCAAGGAGTATTTGCCCAGATACCTCTGTAAATAGCCATTGGAAAATATGGAAACCGGTAAAGCCACGACTCCTGTCAGCAGCAAAAGAATGCTCGTTATTCCATCTATGTGAAAGTGCATCTGGCCAAAAATTGGAAAAGACCATTGTGACCAGTTCAGAGGCTTACCGAGTCCCAAGCCCAAAATACCCGTAGCCACCAAACTGACCGAGGCCAAGGAGCCAAAAATGCTGATCACCAGATGCGCTTTTTTTGTAAGCAGGGATATTACTGAGCCAGCCGCGCACAAAGCGAAAAACACAATGAGGATCTCTTTTACAATCATCACAATCAGCTCCTGTCCGAACCCAAGGCACGGATTTTTTCGGCTTGCTGCTTTCGTCCTGTGAGCACCAAAAGCGCATGTAACAATGCCAGGGGTGGAGGAGGACAACCAGGTACCACCACGTCTACGGGTATCATGTCCGAAAGCCCGGCCGCACAGGTGAAAGACGGGCCAAACACGCCACCTGTCATGGCGCAAGCACCCACAGCTATAACCCGCTTGGGCTCTGGCATGCTGTCATAGGCTTCCAGCAGGTGGTCTCGCATGTGGTCTGTGACAGGTCCGCTGACCAGGAGTACATCTGCCTTGCGTGGTGTTGGCGTCATGAAAAAACCAAGCCTGTGCATGTTGTAGTTCGGGCCTGCGAGCAGGGAGATTTCGGTAAGGCATGCCGCACATGCACCTGCGTCAATGGTGCGAATGTACAAAGACGCCTTGAACGAGGCAGAAAGCTTTGCGAGGTTTTTTTCTCCGAGTTTGGTCAGACGGGCCCACTCGTAGCTGTCATCCCATTCTAGTTCTTTTGGGCTTTTCCCCTTGCATCTCATGCAGTGGATGCATCGGCCGTCGTCAAAGCCTAGCGTATTTTTTTCCTTTGATAATGCACCTACACGGCACATGGAGACGAGTTGTTCCAGTGCTTGCCCTGTCAGCTCGGAAGAAGGGACCGGCAGGCCCGGGCTGATGCCTGCGGTTGATTCGGGCCTGGCGGGATAGGCTGTGGTGGGCTTGTGAGTCAGTAATCCTTCGGTAAGCCATCGGCTCATTTGGTAATCTCCTAACGATCGCTTTCGGCAACGGACAGGCCCATGGAAGCCAAGATGATAGGAAAATCCTGAAAGGCGAATTTCTCTGCCGCCAGGTGAAACCCATGCCAATTTGCAAAAGATGGCGTGCCCAATCGCCACCGGAGCACCTTTCCTTCTTCATCCGTACGGACCCAGTGAAAGGTTCCGCCGCCAGGCGCTTCTGACCACCCCAAGGCAGCACCTGCTCCACAGTCTGCATTTTCTGCTGCCACCGGGCCCTTGGGCATGGTCTCCAAGGCATCCTTCATCAGTTGCAAGGAGACCTGTATCTCTTCGAAGAAAATTCTCATGCGCGCATACCCGTCCCCTTCTTGCTCGGTGGGAATGTGCAAAGAGGACGCATCCCCATACGGTCCGTATGGAAGCGCTTGCCTGAGGTCCATCGAAATTCCACATGCGCGGGCTGCAGGACCAAGCATGGCGTGGGCGCGTGCGTCTTGTTGGCTGATGACACCCACGTCCTGAAGTCGATCGAGAAACGAACTGGTCCTTGTCAGCTTTCGGCGAAGTCGCAAAAGACGTCCCCCCACTTCTTGTGACTCCTGCAGCACCTGCCGGAAAAGCTCTTCCGGGATATCCATGGACAGGCCTCCTATGGTATTCATCCCAAACAGAAACCTGTGTCCTGATAGCTTGCAAGACAGACGGAGCATTTGCTCTTCGAGTATGGATGCCTGGCTCGCTGCCACAGCCAGCGCCGTTGAGGCACAGAGTTTTGCCAGGGCTGATACGTGGTGGCGTACCCGTTCGAGTTCGGCCACGAATAGACGTATGGATTGGGCTCGCGCGGGGATTTGAATTTGCCCAATGGTCTCCATGGCCCGGCAAAAGGCTAGTGTGTGGGCAAAGGAAGCGGTGCCTGAGAACCTCTCGGCCAAGAGCAAAACGTCATGGGCTTTTTGCCCCTCGGCGAGTTTTTCTATGCCCCTGTGCTTGTAAAAGAGCCTTGGTATGGTCCTGAGTACATCCTCGCCCACTGTCTCGAGGACAAACAGGGCAGACTCCGAGACGTCCGAGTATATGGGACCTATGGGCATGGCAAAGCTGCCTTCGGATTCCAGCAGGCGTATCGGCTGCCAGTCCGATGCCTGCTTGCCTGGAGGCAGTGACTGTGAGGCATCGAAGGACGAGCGCATGGGATTTGTGCCTTCCGGCCAATGGTCGTGAAGGACAAAATCGCCAAGCCTGGGGTGACCTTCAAAGGTCAGGCCGAAGAGGTCTTCGGCCTCCCTCTCGTGCCAATCTGCCGCGTGGACTTGCGTGGCGATGCTAGGGAGTATGGTTTGCGCCAGGGGCAGGCGAACGAGCACATGAAGCATCTCGCCCGATGGTGCATAAAAAACGTGCTTTATGATCCATTGTTCTGCTGACTCTTCTACTACGAGCATGGCGTAGTACATGTGCTGGTCGCAGAACAAGCAGCGGCAAAATTCCACCAGGTCGCCTGGCTGGCATTCTGCTTCCAGGATGGTCTGGCCGTTTTTATGTTCCTGAAGCTCGATTCGGGCAAAATTGGCCGAGATGAATTCTTTCAAGGAGTCCTGCATGGCTAGTATCCTCCCAGCACTCGGGCTGACCCTTGGAGCAGGTGTTCCAGGTGTGAGGGCAAATACAATCCCAGGGCCACCATGGGCACTGCCGTCAGAATCAGCGACAATACTGCGCTTGCAGGAAGCTTTGTCTCAGTTACTGTTTTTGGATCTCCGAACACCATGCGGTTTACTCGTGTCATGACAGCGTAGAAGCCCACCGCCATGAACACTGCCAAGAGGGCTATGACCAGATAATGCTGCGTGCTCAGGCCTGCCTTGACAATGGATAACTCTCCTGTGAATACCGCAAAAGGAGGTATGCCCGAGATGGCCAGGCCTCCCACCAAGAGAGCGGCACCAGCCACTGGTGATGATCGTATGACACCTCGTATATCGTCGAGTTTTCTGCTTCCTGTGTTCATTACAACCAGGCCTGCTGCAAGAAAGCAAAATGACTTGGTCAGGGCGTGGGCTATTATCTGATACAGCGCTCCGAAGTCGGCCTCAGTGTGACCCAATCCCACTGCAAGCATTATGATACCCATGTGCTCGATGGTGGAAAATGCAAACATGCGTTTTATGTCCCTTGCCTGGAGCAAAAGCAGCACTGCTACACCAGCAGAAAGCAGGCCAAAGAAAACAAGCCAGGAACCCATATCGTAGTTGGCGGATAGAGCAACAGGCACGAGCCTCAGCATGAAATACAGCACTGCGCTGGCTTCAGCGCCCGATAGAAGAGCGCAGATGCCTATAGGTGCTTCGCCATAGGTGTCCGGCAACCATGTGTGCAGCGGCACCAGCCCGATCTTTGTGCCAAGCCCCACCAGGATGAACAGGAATGCGGTGGTGGTGACGGCAGGTGACATGCTAGGGGCTCCCTTGGCAAGAGCCTCGAAGGAAAACTCGCTGATTCCCGCAGAGTTTGCCGCCCAGTACAGAAGGAACACTCCGAACAATGCCATGACCGCACCAAGGCTCGTGAGCACCACGTATTTCCATGCGGCCTCCAGGGCCTGAGGGGTGGAGTCGAAGCTCACCAAAAAGGCCGAAAGCAGGGTGGTCAAGGCCACAGCTATCCAGGCCATGGCCATTTGGGACACTATGGGTACTGCCAGTATGGACAACACGGACAGATTGTATCCGACAAAGTAGAGCCTGGATTTTTTCGGGGAATCTGCAGGTATGACATGCCCCATGTATCCCCATGAAAAAATCGCCACCATCAGCGATATGAAAGAAATCAGCACCAGCGTTATTGCAGAAAACGCATCGCAAGATACCCAAGCGTGGATGAAGGTGTAGCTATGATCCTGTGAGACAAAAAGGGCGACTCTTATAGACAGCACAAAACCTGCCACAGAGGAGATAACTGTGGTCAATGGTCCTATCCATCTTCGCAGGGGCAGGGCGGATATAAAGGCTGCAAGTAAAGGTAAGAGCAGAATCCAGATCAAGTCCATTGTGCTCATCCCTCCCTCAGCGATGTCAGATTTCCCACAGAGGTGGTGCCTGTGTTTTTGTGAATGCGCCGAGTGAGCAAGCCAAGGACCACTGCTACCATCACCACGTCCAAGGTGGCTGCTATCTCCACGATGATGGGCATGGTGCCTGCGATGGCTATGCCCGCAAAGTAGACGCCGTTTTCTGCAGAGAGGATTCCCAGAAGCTCGGGCGCGGCTTCCCTGCGTACGCTGATGGTATAGGCTCCGAGCAGCAATGCTGCGAGGCCTGTGGGAAGGCTGGATACGATAAAGACGCCATTTGCTTCGGACAGGAGTGGGTTTGTAACAAAGTAGGACAGCAGCACCAGCACCAGCGCAAAAAACAAGGACGTGGGAATATTGAAAGACTGTATGATCTCTCGCCTGGTGAACACACTTTTGTGTAGCGTCTTTCTGAGTATCCACGGGATGAGCAGGACCCTGGAGACAAGGACCAAAGATCCTGTGATGATCAGATGATAAGAGGTGGTCGGTATGGCAAGTACGAACAGGGACCCTGCCAGCAGTGTGGACTGCAACACGAAAAAGCGTATGCCGGCCAGGATCTGGCGAGCTGCGACCAGGGCGATTGCAGAAAGTAAGAACAGTCCGCCCAGTAGAGTGTTTATATGTATCCACACAGGGGCCACTTGGTTCAAGGTCTCCATTCTTTGCTCCTTGCCTAGGCTGCAACAGCCATGGAGATCAGTGCAGCCAATGCAGTGACAAAGGCAGCGCTCAAGAATTCCGGAATTCTGAACAGGCGAAGTTTTGCAAAAGATGACTCGATGGCCGCCAGGACCACCATGAAAAGCAGGATTTTTGCAAGCACGAGGGGTATGGCCAGCAAGACCTGGGGGAGAGAAATCTTTTCAGCGAGCCCCCATGGCGTGACAAGAACATTGAGGAAGATACATGAGAGTACGAACATTTTCATGGCACCGCCCCACTTCATGAGGGCTGCGCCTTTGCCCGAGTATTCAAGGCTCTTGGATTCGTCTATCATGGCCAGCTCGAAGTGGCCCGATGGACTGTCTACCGGGATGCGTCCTGTCTCGGCCAGGATGAGCATGAGGAAGGCGAGAATGACGAGAATGTGGGCCGAGGTGAAAAAACCTGCTGCGGTCGTCCAGTGCTGCTGTACTATGTATGGAATGGTGGAGCCTGCCACGAAGGATACGGTAAAGAACACGAGCATGAACACCGGCTCTGCCAAAAAGGCAACCATCCTGGTGCGGCTTGCGCCCATGGCTCCGTAAGGGTTTGCCGTATCCACTGCGGCCAGGGCTGCAAAAAAACCACCCAGGGCGAGCACAAAACCGCCCCCTATCATGTCGCCCATGAAGGCAAAGGTCAGGGGGTATTGGGTCAGTACAGGTATGAGGAGGGTTACGAAAATGGGGGTTACAAAGACCATGTAAGGTGTGGCCCTGAATATCCAGGATGCGTCTTCCGAGATGACCTGGTCCTTGTGAAAAAGCTTCCATATGTCGCGGTAGGGCTGGAAGATGGAAGGACCCTGTTTTGCCTGTATGCGTTCCTTGACGCGATTCAGAACCCCTGCTGCCAGGGGTGCAAAAATCACGACCACTGCCACCTGCAAGACATTGAACACTAGTCGGGAGATCATGGCATAGCCTCCGTGAGCCAATTATTACAAGTTGCTTTTTACAGGGAGTTGCTCTGTGGGGCGCATACAAAAAAACCCCACGAAGAAGCAGCTCCGCAGGAGTCATTGGTCACGATGGCCTCGTGACGATTTGTGGCGAACTCCACCGCCATCTGGAGGCCCCTTGTGCCATATGTGCTTTGGTCTTGTCAAGCTGTGGTGATTTTTCCACATCGAGTTGGAAGACATTCGGCTTGCATGCAGAGCACAGGACTGAACAGAGAAAAGCCTAAAGCTTGGCAAGGTGCCTGGATGTGTTCTATTGTTTCGCATCATGGGAGATAATATTTACATCATCAATGACACCAAAGAAGTGTCAGGGATATTCCGCACTGGAATTTTCAAACTAGTACCCATCCCAAAACTCAGGATGGGACTGCTGGTGTTTTCAATGCCGAAACGAGAAATTTTTCGCAAGGTCAAGGAAAACAAACATTTGCGCGGAGGCGTACTTTTGTACGCCGCACAAGAAAATGTGAAGTTTGACGCAGAGATTACGGAAAAGGGCCGTTTCGGGATGAAAACTAAACTAGTTCACAGGCAGAAAGCAGGCAGGTCGTCTCAATGCTTGTGGTATGCGGAAGGGGCATGATCATGGGAGACTCTTTGGACAAGCTGACCATTCGCGGTTTTAGGTCTATTCGCGAGTTGGAAGACTTTGAACTGAAAAACTTGAATATATTCGTCGGTGCCAATGGCGCTGGAAAGAGTAACCTCATTTCCTTTTTTCGCATGCTTCAATCGCTAATTACCGAAAACCTTGCCGACTATGTTCGTAACAGTGGTGGTATCAGTGATCTACTCTACAATGGACGCAAGACAACAAAACAGATGGAATTCGTAACTCTCTTTGGTCAGCGAGGTTATCGTTTTGTTATTGAGCCAGGCCCTGGAGAAGGATTCGCATTGAAGAACGAGGCTCGTTATTACCAACCTGGCCGCTCAGGTTGGTGGAAGCTGGGAAACAGTCCTGATGGTACTTCATTATTGGTAAAGGAAGCAAAAGGAACAGTTCATGGTAGTCAATATAGCAAACCTGTTTTTGACTCGATCAGTTCCTGGAGGATTTATCATTTCCACGATACAAGCGTCACAGCAGCCTTGCGCCATGCGGAAATTGTTGAGGACAACAATACCTTGCGATTTGACGCATCTAATATTGGTCCGTTTTTGTTGCGGCTCAGGAACGAAGAAAAAAGCTGCTATGATGAAATCTTGAACGCCTGCCATCTGGTCTTGCCGTTTCTCGAAGATTTTTTACTCAAACCACAGCAGTTGGGACCCAAAACCAAAGTCTCCCTTACCTGGACCACCAAGGGCTCTGATTATCCCATGCAACCATATCATCTATCTGACGGCAGCATTCGCTTCATCTGTTTGGCCACGGCTCTATTACAGCCGGATCCGCCTTCTACCATCATCATCGATGAACCGGAGCTGGGTTTGCATCCCGAAGCAATTAGAGTACTTGCAGAGCTGATTGAAGACGCTGCCAGGCGGACTCAGATAATTGTTGCAACGCAATCTCCTCTATTGCTGGATCAGTTCTCCATTGAGAACATCGTTGTTGTGAATCGCAAGGATGGACAATCGGTTTTTCAGCGACTAGCACGCGAAGATTTCAATGAATGGTTGGAAGATTACACTGTAGGAGAACTCTGGACCAAGAATGTCATACAGGGAGGCACGACATATGAGTAGTTATGCTGAAGTTGTCGTGCTTGTCGAGGGGCCGACAGAGAAGTCGTTTGTCAAACAACTTCTAGCGCCATATCTCGCAGCAAAACGTGTGTTTTTGACCCCTATTATATTGGACAAACCTGGCGAAAAGGGAGGCGATGTAAAGTTTTCGCGTGCTAAAAATGATATAGAAAAGCATCTCAAACAGCGTGGGGATACTTGGGTGACTCTCCTGGTGGACTATTACGGAATACGAAGTGATTGGCCTGGATACAAAGACTCAAAAAAGCAGACGGACCACATCAAAAAAGCAAAAGTTTTGAATGATGCAACTGCCCAAAAAGTATACAATTTGTTTCCTGAACAGAATCCTGCCGAACGCTTTATCCCCTATGTTTCCATGCACGAGATAGAGGCCCTTTATTTCAGCGATCCGGCTTCTTTATCTGAAAAGTTGAACATACCACAAAGGAATATCGACGAAATTTTGAATGAATGCGGGGAACCGGAGAAGATTAATGATCACAACACAACCGCACCATCAAAGAGACTTAAGAAACTTTCAGAACGTTTCAAAAAGACATCCACTGGCATCGCAATAGCCAAAGAAATTGGTATTCCCAAGATGCGTTCGGCCTGTCCGCTATTCAATGCTTGGCTTACGAGATTGGAACATCTGCTAGTTGAAGACGTAAATGACTGATAGAAGTAGTGTAAAAACGTAGTTGTCGTGTCAATCAGGAACCAGTTCGTCACATGTTTGCCAGGGGATAGCAAAAATTCGCTCGTCGAGCTTCATCTTCCTTGGAGTTGTGCAAATGACATAAGCTGTAGTGGCTTGAGGGTATTCTGAGAGGAATGTTCTCAGATGCCTGGCATCTTTTTTTCGTGGAGATGATGTCCATTTTACTTCTATGGGGACGAAGCCGTCTTCGTGTTCGAGCACCCAGTCCACCTCTGGGCCATCCGGATCTCTCCAGAACCTGAGCTTGATCTGGCGCGAGGATAAACGTGAGCACCTGAGAAGCTCGAGACCAATGTATTGTTCCAGGAGCATTCCCATGCGTTCTTTTGAAAGATGTATGCCCTCTTGTGCAGCCAAGCGTCGGACACCCATGTCGAAAAAGAGATACTTTTGTGATTTTGTGAGTTTTTTGCGTGTCTTGCTCGTGGTGATGGGGGAGATTCTTTCTGCTATGAGACAATCTTCAAGTATCTGGAAGTACGAACTGATGGTGGTGTGAGCTATTCCTATTTCCCGTGAGAGTTTTCTCAGGTTGATGATGTTGCCAGATTCTGTTGCGGCCAACTCCAAAAAACGAGCAAATGAGCCCAGGTTGCGGACCAGTGCTTCGGCCCTGATCTCTTCTTCCAGGTATGTGGTAACGTATGAGTTCAGGTCTATTTGTCGATCTTGGTCATTGTCCAAAGCGGCGATACCAGGAAGGTCCCCATAGAGAAGATGTTGCTCCAGACTAAGTGCTTCAAGCTCCTTGAGAACAAAAGGATCTAGTCGAAAGCTTACGACCCGTCCTGGCAAGAGATTGACATTTCTCCCTCGCCTCAGTTTTCTGGCCGATGAACCAGTCAGGATAAAATTTGCTTTTTTTCTGTCGATAAGGTCTTGAACCATGTCCAAAAGAGAAGGAACCTTCTGGACCTCGTCCAGTATGATGGAGGGTCTTGATTTTTTATCATCGCACAAGACCCCTTCCACCTCTCCAGCCAGGGTGGCTGGATTCTTTTCATAACGCAGCCTGATGTCCGGTCGAACCAGGGAGATGAAAAGGTCGGATTTCAGCCTGTTGATCAAGGTGGTTTTGCCTGTCTGCCTGGCACCCAGAATCAAGACGCTTTTATTTCGTTTGAGAGCCCTTTTGATTTTCTCTTCCATTCGGCGATAAACATAGTCCATAGACTCCATTTTCGCCGAAATTGGAGCACTAGGCAACTATTTTCGGAAAATAATTTTTCAATATCATTACTATGCACGTATATTTGGCTTGCTTTTAAAAGGCCTGAGTTACAAATTTCCAAAA
Source organism: Myxococcales bacterium (assembly GCA_027031935.1). Classification (GTDB taxonomy): domain Bacteria; phylum Myxococcota; class B64-G9; order B64-G9; family B64-G9; genus JALVPF01. The sequence continues at coordinate 25,316 of JALVPF010000520.1, forward strand.
AAAGAATATGACAATAAATAAAATGAGATATTTTCGTAAGGTTCTGCCATCGAGTGGCAAATCCTTGTGGGTACAGGAGGAACAAGATGAACTTCAGGTCGCGGACAAGGCTGCTCGCTTTTTTTTTCGAG
>JALVPF010000521.1:0-1619 GCA_027031935.1 Myxococcales bacterium
CATCAAGCAGGTTCAAAGATCCATCATTGGGGTCTGTGGCGGAGATTCCCGGGTGGAGGACTCACTACTTGAAAAAACTCTTTCCAGGGCCTGCTCCAGCCACTATGGAGACAAGGTTCGAATAGGTTGGACCGGGTCCATTGTCACAGCCATAGTCGAGCAGAAATCCATCATAGACGACCTGATCCTGGTCACCTCCATATGTTTGAGCCTGGTTGCGCTGGTGGTTTTGCTGTATTTCAGAAAATTCAGATCCCTGCCCATAGTTGGCATCCCCCTGTTGATGGGTACCACGTGGACTTTCGGGATCTCCATTTTCATCGTGGGAAACCTGAACACATCCACGGCGTTCTTGGCAGCGATCATCGTGGGCAACGGAATAAACTTCGGCTTGATACAACTCTCGAGGTACATGGAAGAACGACGCGCTGGAAAGTCCCATGCAGATGCTCTTGTAAATGCCATAATCTACACTCTGAAGGCTACCGTAATCGCAGCCACAGCAGCCTCCATAGCCTACGGTTCTCTTATCATCACAAAATTTCGGGGTTTCAACGGCTTTGGATACATGGGTGGCCTTGGAATGCTGCTATGCTGGATTTCCGCAGTCACCATGCAGCCCGCCTTGCTATCGCTTTTAGAACGATTCAAGCCTGCAAGATTCAAAAGAAAAAAGAATCTGTTCAGGGTTGGTGCCATATCGACTGCCTATGGAAGGGCTACCACCAGATTCGCGCTACCCATCAACGCCGTGGGTCGGGCTTTTGCGGTACTGTGCGTTGCAGTGGCAATTCCGTATCTCCACGACCCCTTCGAATATGATTTTCGAAACCTTAGAAACCAACATGAGGGGGTCGAGCGATACAAGCTTGCATCCAGAGTGGAGAAAATCTTTCCCAGACGGATGAATCCCCTCTTCGTCCTTGCGGACCGGCCGGACCAGGTGCCCCTGATAACATTCGAGATGAACAGAAACAACACGGTGGGCGATTATCATGGTCTCTTTCAGGAGATTAGATCGGTTTATTCCCAGTTGCCTAAAAACCAGAAGGCAAAATTGAAAGTTCTCAAAAAAATCAGAAAGCTATTGTCCAAATCCACCATGAGTTGGCTGACCGAAAAAGAAAAAAAGGACTTGGACGAATACAGGCCCCCGGACGACCTTCATGCCGCCGGCATCAAAGACCTTCCTAAGGCCATGACGAGACTCTTTACCGAAAAGAATGGCAGGGTTGGACTACCAATTGCCATCTATCCACGACATGGGAAATCGACCTGGGATGGCCATTTTCTCATAGATATTTCGCAAGCCAGCAGGGAGATAGACCTGCCTGATGGAGAAAAAGTCACGTCGGCTGGAGCGGCTACCATTTTTGCAGACATGATCTCGGCCATCGAAAGGGATGGCCCGCGCGCAGTGGTGGTATCCTTGCTCGGAGTAATGCTCCTGGTGCTGATAGCCTATGGAGCCAGCCGATTCGTGTTGATAATACTCGTGACCCTTTTTTTCGGGGTGGTGTGGACAGTGGGTCCGGTGGCCATGATTGGCATGAAGTTGAATTTTCTCAACTTCATCGGGTTGCCAATCACATTTGGAATCGGCATAGACTATGCTGTAA
>JALVPF010000521.1:1629-9286 GCA_027031935.1 Myxococcales bacterium
TTACAAGATTGATGGTCCAGGAAGTATGGCCCGCAGTGTAGGGTCCACGGGCGGAGCCGTTGCCCTCTGCTCACTGACGACCCTCATTGGATACTCATCCCTGCTCATCGCGGACAACAACGCTCTGGTAAGCTTTGGGCTGTTATCGGATATAGGTGAAGTGGCAAGCCTGGGCGCGGCAGTTTTCATGATGCCTGCGCTGGTGACCTGGCTGGAGCGTAGAGATACAAAAAAACAGGCTCAGAAAAAAAGGGCCTCAGCATAAAATATTGATTGAAAGTGTTGTCAATTTTCACAGTGTAACTATAAACTACACTCATTTGACTACTATCCCTTACATGATAATTTGAATGCCACCCGTTTTTTCGGAGAAGGATCTCCTATCTGCCAGTTCATTGATTCTAAAAGATATTTTTTCTTTAATAGGGAGACGAAGGGAGAGTTTTGATTTTACTTAAACAAGGATCTTGGCTCATTTTTTGCAGGTAACCGTTTCGAATGCAAAAGAGGCTTTGGTGGTATTACCTCTATCAACTGGAGAAATCAATGGAAGCCAAACCCAGAAGACACCCCTTGTTCCCCGGCAACGAGATCGAAAAACGTGACCTTGAGACTCCCCCTGTTTTCTCAGGGATACAGACAGACCAGGGCCTGTTTTGTCCTGGTCCTGTCAACGTGTCAAACGAGGTGAAAGAGGCTCTGCTTCATCCTGATATCGGGCACAGAGAGGTTGAGTTCACGTCTCTTCTCAAGAGGATTCGCCAGAAGTTGTCCAGCGTTTTCGGAGTTCACAATTTTTTGAAATACACTTCTGTGGTCATCAATGGTTCAGGAAGCGCAGCCAATGAGGCTGTGCTGAGTTCCATAGGAAGAAACACAAGAGTTCTGGTTTTATCCAACGGAGAATTCGGCGAAAGACTCATCGAACTCTCTGAATACTACCAGGATAATGTATTTACCCTCGAACTGAATTGGGGCGAATCTTTCAAGCCAGGTGATATCGAAAAGGCCTTGGACAAGTACAAACCAGACCTGGTGGCCATGGTCCACCACGAGACATCCACCGGCATGCTGAATCCAATCTCCTTGGTTGGCAAGCTTTGCAGAACGAGAAAGGTACAGTTGTTTGTAGACACGGTATCCAGTCTCGCGGCCGAGACGGTGGACGTGGAAAAAAATCATATCACATACTGCACATCGAGCTCCAACAAGGCCATTGCAAGCGTTTGCGGTCTTTCATTCGTTTGCGGTCGCGTGTCCGCTTTCGAATCCCTCAGAGACGTCAGAAGGCAGACGAGGTACCTTGACCTGTACAGGCACTACAAATATGAGTCAGACTTGAACCAGACACCGAACACTCCTTCGCTGACTGTCTATTTTGCCCTGGAGACGGCGCTGAACCAAATCCTTCAGGATGGTTTGCCCGCGAGAATGGCTAAGATCGAACGCAAGGCCAGGTTGCTCAGATCTGAAATGGCAAAAATGGGTCTCGAAGCCATCATCCCTGAAAAGCAGATGTCCCGTGTATTGACAACCCTGCGCCTCCCCGACCATATCTCTTACGACTATCTGCGTGATGCCTTGAAAAAACGTGGATTTGTCATTTACGGAGGCAAGGGTCCGCTGGAAAACAAGGTCTTTCAGGTTGCAAATATTGGAGAGATCGACGATCAATCCATCAGGAAATTCGTCATGGCTTTGCGAGAGTCCTTGGCACAGGCTTGATCTCGCCCTTGTCTTGCAGCTTTTCTGATGCAGCCCCCCTTCTACCCATAATCAAAAAAAACAGGCCACTACCGGTCAGACCGCCAATGGAGTCGGCCAGCAGGTCCCAGATGTCAGACTGTCTGTTCGGCACCGTGCTCTGGTAGATCTCGTCAAGGGAACCAAATACAACCACCAGGCCCACACAAAGCAGCAGACGCAACCACAGGGATCTGGGTTGAGACATTGAATTGACAGCTCTTGAAAGTAGAATTGCCAGTATGGCGTACTCTGTGAAATGCATCACCTTGTCGAAATTTTCGATTTTGGGAAGTCTGAAGGGAATGGATGAAAAAGAAGACAATACAAAGATCAAACCCACATAAAAAAGGATAGGGAGCCAATATTTGGCAAAGGTTTTGAGGGTGATTGCCATGATAACTCTTTTACATCTTGTACTTGCCAAAATCCTCCGGTTTGAGATTCTCCAGGATTTCCGTCCACTGGTCCTTGCTCTTTTTCCCCTCCCCCTGTGCTGATTCATGGTCGGAGGAACTCAGGATGTTCTCCAAGGCATCCATGTCCAGCTGTTGCGAATTTTTGATCACCTCTTTGGCAACAAAGACCTTTGACTTTGTTCTGAGGGCAAGTGCAATGGCATCTGAGGGGCGTGAATCGATCTCTATGGTCTGCCCACCCTTGTCAAGGTATAACAATGCATAGAAAGTGTTTTCCTTGAGTTCCGTAACTACCACACGCTTTAGACTTCCGCCTAGTTCATCTATCAGGCTCTTGAGAAGATCGTGTGTCATGGGTCTTGCCAACTCCACTCCTTCCAATTCGGTGGCAATGGCCGAAGCCTCCACGAGCCCTATCCAGATGGGAATGGCTATGGAATTTTCCAAATCTTTCAAGATTATGATGGGCATGTTGTTGGTTGGATCCAGAGTGATACCAGCAACTGTCATCTGTACCAAATCTTCCTGTTTTGTATTATTTCTGTTTCTGCTTTCCTCGCTCATCAATTACCTCCTTCCCCATCCTATCGGCTTAAGGGGGAGGCTTGTCAACAAGGAGTTTTACCCCGCATTTTCCACTTGGCCTGCGATCATCCAGATCCGTCCAGCTTGTATTTTTTTATCTTGTCCAACAGGGTTACTCTGCCTATGGCCAGCCGACGTGCTGCCTCTGAACGATTTCCCTTGCACTGTCTCATGGCCTTGATGATGAGACCCCTTTCAAAGGCCTCCACTCGCTGCTTCAAACCCAAGCCTTCATCCTGGCTCTGGTCAAAGGATTCATCCAGAAGTTCATGGTCGATGACGCCATTGTTGGACAGGGCCACCATTCGTTCAATCCTGTTTTCCAACTGCCTTACATTTCCCGAGTAATGGTCAGAGGCCAGTTTTGCCCTGACAAATGGCGGCATGACGACCTGACCAAGTCCAAATCTCTCAGAATGCTTTTGCAGAAAATGATCTATCAGGATCGGGATGTCATCGGGCCGCTCGGACAGGGCAGGCATGTGAATGCGAACCACATTCAGACGGTAAAAGAGATCTTCTCGAAATCGACCAGCGGCCACGGCCTCATCCAGATCACTGTTGGTGGCAGCGATTAGCCTTACATCCACTGCAATCTCCCTATCCTCCCCTACAGGGCGTACCTTTCCCTCCTGTAGCACTCTCAGGAGTTTGCCCTGGGTGTTGATGTCCATCTCGCCGATCTCATCAAGCAAAAGAGTCCCCTTGTCCGCCTCTCTGATCAGTCCGAGCCTGGAGGACACCGCGCCAGTAAATGCCCCCTTGGCATGACCAAACAGCTCGGCGTCCGCCAGATCCCTTGTCACGGCAGCGCAATTGAACTTGACGAAAGGGTTTTCCGCCCTCTTGGAAGCAGCGACGATTGCCTGCGCCACACGCTCCTTTCCGGTTCCGGAAGGCCCTGTTATCAATACTGTAACGTCCCGGGGGGCGACCCTGTATACCAGCAGGGCAATGTGTTTCATGGCGTCGGATGCAAACACCATGTGCTTTGCCAACTGCAATTGAGCGCGAAGTTGCTCGTTTTCCTGGTCCATCCTCGCAAAGGAAACAGCTCTGTTGACGACGCTCATTACCTCGTCGATGTCAAAGGGCTTTGCAAAATAATCGTATGCCCCAAGCTTCATGGCTTGCACAGCCCTTTGTTCTGAACCATGAGCAGTTATCATTATGGTTTTGGGAGCTTGCGGCATATCAGCCAGGGTACCCAGAAGCTCCATCCCATCCATGCCTGGCATGGCCAGATCACAAATGATCAAGTCAGCGTGCGTTTTTGCCAAGACATCGAGCGCCTGCAATCCATCGGATGCCTCTATTACATCCATGTCAGACTCCTGAAGAATCTCTCTCAGGGTATATCTGACTCCGGAGTCATCATCCACAACCAAGATCACAGGTTTCATCATTTTCTCCCGGTCGAAGAAAAAATCGTACCACCATCATGTACAAGGGCGGAACTCTTCCCGGCAGGTGGCTGTTTGGGAAGCGTGACTACCACCAGGCATCCTGAGGATATTCCCTCTTCAAACTCGAGTTCTCCACCATGTTGCTCCACGATGGCCTTGGCGACCACAAGCCCTATACCGCTCCCCTTTTCCTTTGTCGTAAATCCAGGTTCAAAAAGATGAGCCCTGTATTCTTCGCTCAGGCCAGCACCAGAATCCTGGATTTCTATTCTCGCTCCATCCTCAGCCCATTCTCCAACTCTAACGACCACCTTACCACCTCCAGTACAGGCCTCCAGTGCATTCTGTATGATGTTGATTAGCGCCTGCTGGAGCTTCATGGGGTCACAAGAGACCCTGACCGGGACCGAGGCAAACTGAAGGTCTACGCTCATCTCCTCGGCCATACCCTCATGGAATGTCACCACATCATTTACCAGATGGTCCAGGGGAATATTTTCCAAGCTCAGCCCGGATAGTGGTCTCGTAAAGTTCCTGAATCCCTCAAGCACATCACCCATGCGCGCTATCTCCCTGTTCATGATCTCGAGGCGCTCTGCCTCCTTGCTTCCCTCTCGGGCAGACCTTGCCATGAGTTGGGCCAATCCATGAATGGAAGCCAGGGGATTTTTCAGTTCATGGGCGATGGTTCTCGATACTCCAATAATTTCCCGGTTCATGTCTGACAGAGAGGTGACCACCTCTTGCCTGGCCTCCATCATGCTCTTGACCTGATTCCCAAGGGTCCGCCTGATTCTGGAAGAGACCAGGTAGGTCATCAGGGATATTCCCATCATCACCCCGGCTGTCGTCCATACATACACAGGCATATCTTGCCAGCCAACTCCAAGCTCGAAAAATGCAGGGACGCTTCTGGGGACAAGTCCATACAAGCAAGCGATGGCAAAGAAGGCTGAAAAAATAACGGGAAGAAAGGCCACGGAAAGTGCCCTTTTCCAACTCATCAGCAGCATCCCGGCCGCAAGGCACAGGGGGATATATATTGGCAGAAGGGGACTCTCTATACCACCTGTAAGGAATATGGCCATGGACTGAAGCACGATCATGATGATCAAGTTGAAATGCACGGTCCCCGTGCTTATCCCTCTCTTCCTGGCTCTTTGGTTTTCGGTAAAATTGAGTACGCCAATGGCAATTATCATGGCCCCTATGGACAAAAGCTTCCAGCTCTGAGGATCCCACAACAAGAAAACAAAAAATATCAACAGCCAGAGTGGGATCAGAAAAAACCTGTACCGAAAAAGCTCTGCCACAACTCGTTCCATTTCCTTGCGACCGATGAGTTCCAAAAAATTTTTGTCGTGCTCCAGGTCATGTGTCAGGCTCATGAAGCCCTCCAACTAGTATGGGATATCGACATGGGTGTCGGAATCCCGAACAGTTATTAAAGATGCAAGCCTTTCAAGAAATTCTCCAAAATTTCGATCTAGCCAAAATAATTGAATTTTCTCCTGTTACCGTGAGATTGTACACGCAAAAAGCCCACGAAGAGCATTGTATGGCGGGTTTTGTTTGCCATTTGCGTGCCCATTTTGAATTATTTATTTTTGGCACGCTCACTGCAGCGACAGGAAGCAATTTTTCCTTCTTGCTACTAGGCGCATGGTGCAAAGGAACCATAAATGAAAAGGATCATCATCATAATGACAGTGTTGGGTCTGGGATTAGCCATAGCCCTGTATTTTGAGTTGCTACATCTGGAAGCCTACAAGAATGCTCCTGCAGGTGGCAGTGGAGTCGTGGAAGGAACACAGGTGGACATTACAGCGAGGATACCTGCACGCATCGATGCAATCGAAGTCCAGGAGGGTGATGTTGTGCACAAATCGCAAGTGCTGGTAAAGCTGGAATGCACTGAGCCAATGGCGGGTCTCAAGCAAGCCAAGGCTTCGGTATCGGCGGCCGAAGCTGCGGTGGATGCGGCAAAAGCTGCTGCCAAGGCTGCTTCAGTGAGCTACTCTGCGGCACGCAAGTCCATAGAGGCCATAGATGCTCAACTGGGTTCGCTGGAAGTGACCAGGGACACCGCATCCAAAGAAGCCAAGAGAGTCCAATCCATGGCCCGTGCAGGTGCCATGAGCGAGTCCCGTCTTGATACTGTTTCATCCAACGTAAAGAGTCTGAACCAGCAAATCATCGCCACCACTGCCAACAGACAGGCCACGATCAAAAAGGCCCTGGCCATACGGGTCCAGGCTGAAGCAGCCATCGCAAAGATCGAAGCTGCCAAGAGTCAACTGGAGATTGCCAAAAGCTCTGTCACCAGGGCACAAGCTGCCGTGGATGAATGTTCGCTGTCAGCGCCACTGAACGGAATCGTATTATCCAGAAATTTCGAACCCGGCGAGGCTGTCATGCCTGGTAGCAAGATACTGACAATCGTGGACATTTCTCGGGTGAAGGTGACCTTTTATCTTCCCAACGCAGAGTTGGCTGCCGCTTCACCTGGAAAAACAGCCTCTGTATTTGCAGACGCGTGGCCAGGGGAAAAGTTTGCGGGCAAGATAATACACGTTGCGCCCAAGGCCGAGTTTACCCCCCGAAATGTGCAGACCAGGGAGGACAGAGACCGGCTGGTCTATGGAGTTAAGGTAATAATTCCAAACCCTGAAGGAAAACTCCGACCCGGCATGCCAGTCGAGGTGAGGATCGATGGGACCAAAGGTCGCGAAAAATAGAACATCTCCCAAAACCGTGATGCTTGCTGATGGCATCTCCAAGCACTTCAGGCAAATACCCGCCCTGTCTGAAGTGGATCTCGAGATCCTTGAAGGCGAACTCGTGGGTCTGGTGGGTCCGGATGGAGCTGGTAAAACCACTCTCATGCGAATACTGGCTGGATTGATGAAACCGGACCAGGGCGAAGCACGGGTCATGGGACAGGATCCCATGGGCAAAAAATCGTCAGTTCGTACGGCCATGGGATATATGCCACAGGCATATAGTCTCTACGGGGATCTGTCAGTAGATGAAAACCTCTCGTTTTTCTCCCGTATGTTCGGGATTCCCAAGGAAGAGTATTCCAAGAGAAGAAAGCGCCTACTGGAGATAACCAGGCTTGCCGAGTTCACCGGGCGGCGTGCCTCGGAACTCAGCGGAGGAATGTACAAGAAACTCGCCCTGGCCTGCTCTCTTCTTCATAGACCCAGAGTTTTGCTTCTGGACGAACCCACCAACGGAGTGGATCCTGTAAGCCGCAAGGAGCTTTGGGAGCTGCTCCGGGAATTCGTGTCCGATGGAATGGCAGTGCTCATCTCCACTGCATACATGGATGAAGCGGCTCGTTGTTCCAAGGTCAATCTCATGCATCATGGAAAGATCATCTCCCGAGGCAGGCCTGCAGAGCTACTGAAAAAATTTTCCCACAAGGCATTCGTGGTCCTGGGTGCAACGAGAAGACGGCTCGAAGCCATCCTGGAATCGACCCAGGGAATAGTGACGCTT
>JALVPF010000522.1 GCA_027031935.1 Myxococcales bacterium
TTCACTGAAGGCTCGCTGGTGTTCCTGACGATCCGACGATCTGTACCAAAACCACACTATAGTGATGACATATTGGTGAGAGCCAACAGGCTGGCCCTCCCTGGGCGGTAGGGTCAACAGGTTGGCGGTAGGGTCAACAGGTTGGCACCTTTCTGGGGGGCGGTAGGGTCAACAGGTTGGCACCTTTCTGGGGGCACCTTTCTGGGCACCTTTCTGGGCCCTTTCTGGGCACCTTTCTGGGCACCTTTCTGGGCACCTTTCTGGCCCTGCCAATTGGTGATCAGCAAGCCGGCCAAGACAATGGTTCTAATCAGCGATTCTACCTCGACAACCAGGTGACATATGTCCCAAGTGCTGATTGTGTTCGGTTCCAGTTCCAGTATTTCTGTCCTATCATCATTTGACACGGTCTTTGGCCCATCCTACCATGCTGGGTCAGTAAGAACTTAATCTGGAGGAAGATACTATGCGCCCAGTATTGTCGGCGTCTGTTGGATTTTTGTTTTCCATCTCCTTGTTGTCCGCCTCTTGGGCTGGTCCCTTGCGTATGACCGGTCATGACACCGCCTCCATGGGGCAGGGCTCTGGAGAACTGGCATGGGGACATGGGGCCGGGGTGATGTATTCCAATCCAGCCTTGCTTGTGGACGTGGACCAGGGCCTGGGCATTGGGTTCATGTTTATCCAGCCTTTCATGAACGTCCAACTCATGGACAGACCAAACAATGCTGATGTCCCCATCACCTTCTATGATTCGGATGCCGGTATCGCAGGGTCCAACCTGGAGCGCCCTCTGCCCACAGCTGAACTCAGGGTACAGCGTCATGACAATGATGTCAGTGAGCTTACTTCTTACCTGAGTTTGTCTTTGGTCGAATCCCTGGGCTTGGAAAATTTCAGATTCGGATTGAGCGTGTTGGTACCGACAAGCGGACTCATGGATATTGCTTCTCAGTATCCGGACGAGCGGGAACAGTTTTTTTCCAACACGGTACACATGACTCGATTTGGTGAGTGGAGCAAAATGATCTCCATGTTCCTTGGTGCAGCCTATCGTCCTGTGGATTGGTTGAGCATAGGGGCTGCCATCGAGGGGGGCCTGAACGTCAACGCGTCTCTGGATATGTATATTCCCGAAGCAACGGTACAGGATTTTGCCTTGGTGAACGTGGCCTTCGATGCATCTCCAACCGCAAGGGCCATGGTGGGGGTTGCCGCAAGACCCTTGTCCTGGCTCAGCATCGGCCTCGTATGGCGAGACAGGCGATACTCCGAGGTGGACGCAGATGCCATGTTGAACTTATGGAACTACCATGAGCCAGGTGATGACACGGTTCCAAAGAGAGTGAAACAGCGCCACATGATGGCCTTGGATTTCGAACCCCAGGAGGTGTCCCTGGCCATTGGTGTCAAGTTTGACAGGATCTTTGCCCAGGCAGGTGTCACCTGGAATCACTGGGCGGATTTCATCGACACTCATCACAAACGGGCACAGGAGAATGCAGTGTGGGAAGAAGGCGCTGCTCCCGATGACAAGTATGCTTTTTCAGACACCTTCTCCCTGAGCCTTGGTGCTGGCTACGAGTATCTGGACGGTCTCAGCCTGACTGGGGGAGTAGGCTGGCGACCCACCCCGGTGCCTGACCAGGATGGTCGCACCAATTATGCAGACGCAGACCTGGTGGATGTGGCCCTGGGACACAGGTTGGATTTGAAACTTGGAGCAGGTGTGTTGCGTATCGATGTGGCCATGCAGGTCTGGTTCATGGGCGAGACCACGGTAAACAAGGACCCTTCCCAGATAAAGGATGAGTTTGACGACGATGCGCGTACACTCATAGGAGCGCAGCCCATGCCTGAAGCCGCCGGCCTGCAGACCAACAATCCTGGTTTTCCCGGATACACGTTAGGAGGTTGGGCACTGGCTGGTTCAGTGAGCGGGGCATACCTTTTTTAGCCTTTTTCTCTGAAAATCCTGTAAGAATCATAATCGTAACCATCGCTCCATGGAGGACTGTCGCATGCGAAGCATTTTTGTAGTTTCGTGGATTTTCATTTCGGCCACATCCTTTCATATGATGGCTTGTGGGGGTTCCGAAGGCGGAGATGATGGAGGCGTGACAACTGAACCTGTCATAGAACTGGTAAATCCTTTCATAGGAAGTGGTGGCAAGTATTTCCACTACGGCTCCACCACAGTTGGGCCCACAACGCCATTTTCCATGGCCAAACCAGGTCCTGATACCACCAGCGAGGAGGGTGCAGCAGCCTTTCACCATTCTTCGGGCTATCACTACGATGACGATATAATGCAAGGCTTTTCGCAGGTGCACATTTCAGGCACAGGAGCCGTAGATTACGGGGCCCTTCTGATCATGCCTACAGATTCCTTTGCTCCTGAAAAGATCAAGGAAAGCGGTTACCAATCCCGTTTTCGCAAGGACACCGAGCAGGCCTCCATAGGCTACTATGCCGTCACCCTGGACGATCCTGACGTCCGTGCAGAACTCACTTCCACCACCCGCTGCGCCATGTATCGTTTTACTTACAATGCCGAGCATTCGGCCCCTGCTCTTGTCGTGGACCTCTCCCATTCTCTGCCAGCATGTGAAGTTGTGGACGCACATTTTGACTTGGCACCAGGCGCTGACGGCCTCACGGGTTGGATTCTCTATAACGGAGAACTCTCTGGCAGGGACGGAGGATTCAAGTTGTTTTTCGATCTCAGACTTGACCGCGCTGCCTCTGCCTGGAGCACATGGTCCGGCGATGAAATCAAGGAAGGCGAACGATCTCTCTCAGGGGCCGACATAGGGCTTGCATTTCAACTGACGGACCCTTCAAAACCTCTGCAAGTGAAGGTGGGCCTGTCCTACGTGGATGTGAAAGGTGCCACGAAAAACCTCGATGCGGAGATCCCTGGATGGGATTTTGACGAGGTTCGTCAAAGGTCAATCGACGACTGGAAAAAAGAGCTGGAGCGAGTTGAAATACAGGGTGGTACAAAGGACGAGCGTATCATGTTCTATACAGCTCTCTTTCACGCATTCTTCCATCCCACCATAGAGTCTGATGTGGATGGG
>JALVPF010000523.1 GCA_027031935.1 Myxococcales bacterium
ACGTGCAGCTCTTCGGCTATTTCGATCACGTGATAGTTGGTGACTATGTGCCCCGCATTGTCATACACGAAACCAGAACCAGTACCCTCTCGAGGCACCGGGTTTAGAAAAAAATCATATCCATAGCTTCTATTGGTAATGTTTACCACCCCGGGAGCAGCCTGCTCATAGACAGCCATTACTTCTGACTCGAGTGCCTCCAGGTTGCCCGCGCTGACAGGCCAGGCGCAAAGCAGTGCTAGAAAAGCGACGAAAAAAGTATAGCTTTTTGGCATGATCCAGCCTCCAGGTGATAGTGACCCAAGTTCATAAACACAAAACTCGTTTAACAGCAAGTACCAGGAAGCACCCCTGATTTCTCGTTTGCGATCGTACCTACCAACAAAGGATCTTCGTAGGCCCGCGGCAGGCGTAGCTGCCCGTATCTCGAGAAGCCAAGGGTAGCTAGCCGTTGACAGGGCCGTACCTGTGGATCTGGGAAATCTGATTCAATAGTGTGGAAGAATTGGAAGCACAACACTTGCAAACATTCAAATATTGACACTTCTGTCAATATTTACTTGAAATCACCACCAATACCAATACCATGGTGCGAACAATCAGCTTTCCTGGCCACCATGATAAAGGATCGCACACATGGTAAAAAAGCTCTTCCCTTTCCTTGGCTGGTTTAAAGGCTACAGACCTGCGACTCTTCGCTCGGACCTCGTCGCTGGTGTCACGGTGGCCCTGGTGCTGATCCCTCAGTCCATGGCTTATGCCCAGTTGGCCGGACTTCCTCCATACTATGGACTATATGCCGCATTTCTACCCCCTATGATCGCTGCCCTCTTCGGATCGAGTCGCCAATTGGCCACAGGCCCTGTGGCCGTGGTGTCCCTTATGACAGCGGCGACACTCGGTCCCCTGGCTACAGCTGGCACAGAGGGATACATTGCATACGCCATGTTCCTGGCCTTGTTGGTGGGAATCTTTCAGCTGTCCCTTGGCATCCTTCGACTTGGTGTTTTGGTCAATTTCCTGTCGCACCCGGTGGTCCTGGGCTTTACCAACGCGGCTGCCATAATAATCGCCACAAGCCAGTTGTCGAAAATTTTCGGCGTGTCCGTGGATAAAGCCCCACATCATTACGAGACGGTTTGGAGAGTTATAGTCGCCTCTCTACACTTCACCCATTGGCCCACCTTTCTCCTGGCCCTGCTGGCGTTCGCAATAATGTATGGGATGAAACGAATCAGCCCCAGGCTTCCCTTTGTATTGACTGCTGTGGTGATCACCACCTTGATCTCCTGGAGCATGGGACTGGAGGACAATCGTGAAGTGGAGATATCATCCATCGACTCGCCAGAGCTTCATCAACTCATTGACAAGTTCAACTCCGATATAAAAGACGCCAAACTCATGGCGGAAGCGAGAACGACTCTCGCTTTGGACAGCGAGCAGGTACATGGCGCCAAGGATGTGTGTTCACACTGCCATGTCCGTCAACGAGTAAACATGGAAATGCTTCGCACGGACAATGCTTCAGGCAACAGTATACAGATCCTGCCCAAGACCGCTCTCATGCTTCACTCCATGGCGGGATTGCTGGACAAGCAGCTTGCTCAACTGAAAAAAACCATTTCGGACGACAGGGAGAAATTGAGGCGACTGCATTTTGTGGCCACGGAAAATGGCGATGTAATCCGCTTCCGCAGCAGGTCTTCCAAAGAAATCAAACAAACGGAGGGACCCATCTGGAGGCTGAAGGTCGGCAACAGTCCTCTGGACACAAAATCCCTTACCATGCTGGTAGGTGGCGAAGTGGTAGGCACCATTCCCGCAGGACTTCCTTCGTTCAAGGTTCCATCATGGGACTGGAGAGTACTGGGCGACCTGTTCATGGCAGCCATCATCATATCCATCCTGGGATTCATGGAAGCCATCTCCATAGCAAAGGCCATGGCTGCAAGAACGGGTCAACGCCTGGACCCCAATCAGGAACTCATAGGACAGGGCATCGCAAACATAGTGGGCTCATTTGGACAGAGTTATGCAGTGTCCGGGTCCTTTTCCCGCTCTGCCGTAAACATACAGGCTGGCGCCGTAACAGGACTTTCTAGTGTATTCACGTCGCTTGTCGTTGTCGTGGTGCTGCTGTTCATGACCCCATTGCTCTACCACCTTCCCCAGTCCGTGCTGGCCTCGGTCATAATGATGGCGGTGGTGGGCCTTGTAAACCTCAAGGGTATCTCGCACGCATGGAAGGTGCAGCCATCAGACGGCATAATCAGCATAATCACCTTCCTTGCAACCCTGGTCTTCGCGCCTCACCTGGACAGGGGAATACTAATCGGAGTCATTCTCTCCATCGGCGTCTTTTTATACCGCAAGATGAAGCCAAGCATCGCCGAGTTGTCTCTTTGGCAAGACGGGCTGCTTCGTGATGCAAAATATCACGGTCTCAAGCGATGCAAGCATATCGCTGTAATTCGCTTCGAAGGCCCACTGTTTTTTGCAAACTCCAGCTACCTGGAAGACGAGGTCCTGGCCAGAATCAGACAGATGCCTGAACTGAAGTATTTCGCATTCTGCGCAGAAGGAGTCAACCACCTGGACGCATCCGCAGAACAGACTCTATCGCTGCTCATAGACAGGCTGCGATCAGGAGGCTATGATGTTTTTTTCTGCGCACTTTCCGAACACATTTTAGACATCATGAGCAGGAGCCACCTGCTGGACAAGATCGGCAGAGATCATGTTTATCCCACCTCTTCCCTGTTGGTGGATGCCATCTGGGACAAGGCGCATGAAGGATCCGACGAACAAGATTGTCCATTGCGCAAAGTCATACCCATGGTGGGCAAACCCGAAGAATACCGCATCAGCGTCTTGCTGGTAGACGACGAGCAGGATTTCGTCAACTACACGGCGCGAAGGCTGGAAGCCAGGGGGCTTCGGACAAAGGGTGCGTACGATGGACAAAGCGCGTTGGAACTTCTCGAGGAGCAGTCCTTTGATGTGATCATCCTGGATGTAGCCATGCCCGGCATGAGCGGAACCGAGGTCTTTCAGGAGATCAGGAAGAGGGATCCGGAGC
>JALVPF010000524.1 GCA_027031935.1 Myxococcales bacterium
ATTTGATTTAGCGTCAAGCAGGACAGTACCACAGCGATCTTTTGTAGGCCTGCCCCTACCAGGTACTCCTGGAGCCCACGGCGGCAAAAGCCCGGGCCTGTCTTGCTCTACGTACCGAGCTAAGAAATCCTTCGTAGTACGAGTAGGAGTCGAACCTCTCGTCCTGCTGCGAATAGCTCTCTGCTCTCTCCATGAGCCAGTCTGCAGATCTGTGGCCGAACATGTCCCTCTGCCCAATGTCATCCGGCCCGAGCATGGCAAGGCTTTGGGCCTCGTTGGGATGGGCATCCACAATCCACATGTCCCCATCTGCTTCGCCCAGGAGATAGCTTCCTTCAAAATCAAATTTCGTTTCTTCAGTCATGTCTCCCCTCCATCAAAGGTTTGGTTTAATCACAGCCCACATCAGGCCCAGGGTGGCGGCCCAGCCCCTTAGCAGGGATTCCAGGTCAAAACCCGGTTCAACTTCCAACTCTTCAATCAAGGCTGCAAGCCTTGCCGGGGGCTGGTGTCTCAATCTGACCAGCCTCTTGTCCGCAGGCAAATCACCCAGCTCGCGCAAGCTGTCCAGACTGGCTTCATGCTCCACCCAGTCCTTTGCATGCGAAGATCCCAGGGAAAACCATCGCTCCTCGTGATTCTGCAGATCCGATTTCAGTCTTTCCAGGAGCGCCTCCATTCGCTCCAGTTCCAGGGGCAGGTCGAGCATTTTCCGGACCTCTCGCCTCAGGGCCTCCTGGCAGACCCGAGAGACATTCAGCGCCTTGCGAACCCGCACGTCCGAAAGTTGGCGCTTGAGATCGTCCGGGATGGATATAGTTATTCTTGGCATTTATATACATAATTATCGTCAATAATGTACATACTCCGTCCAAAAAAATCGATCAAGTTTTTGACCATTTTTTACCCATATTGTTTTTTCGTGACTAGTACAGGCAGGATAAGTTCTGATAAATTAGCAACTTATCTGAAATACACGGGAAACTCGAAACCCTCGTCTACCTCGACCCACAGGGTAAACTCCCAGGGCTTGTGAAGAAGCTCTTTGTACTCCAGCAGCCTGCTGAGGGTAATCATGATCCTCAGCTTGATGTTCTGTCGCTTCGTCTGGCCAGCCGGCACCTCAATCCTGTCTAAGTGAACTGTGCCAAAGGGTTTTTCGTTGTTTTGAACCTCGAGCCTGGAGTGCTCGATCACCACGTCCAGATCTGTAGGGTTGGTAATCTCCACGTCCATGGACAAGCCCACTGAGAGATCTGAAAAGCTGGGCGGGTCCAACTTGAACGAACCCCAATCCACCGAGTACCTGCACTTGAGTATCTGCGTCTTGGCATTGATGGAGTTAGCAAGCTGCCCGAAAACATAGCCGCTGGCGCCAAGGATTCCCAGGATGATGAACATGCCCACGACCCGCACGAAAAAAGGTGAGGGCGTCATTTTCTTTGCCGTGGGCAAAAGCCTTGCTGCTACCCATGTTCCGGCTGAAGCGGCAGGCGCTACTGTCAACACATGGATTGCCAACAGGACCGGGACCACGACTTTCAGGGGCTGACCATGAAGCAGGTTGGATGCGATGATGCTGGGTGCAAGGAAAAACGCTGCATATCCAAAAGAAGCGAAAGGACGCATGAAAAAGGTTCGCACCATGCGTCCATAACCCACACGATGGCGCAGAAAGAGTGGACACAGGAAGATGATGTCGAAAAACACAAACAGTACCAGGTAGGATAATATCTTTCCCAAGAGCCTGGTGCCGTCGAAGGGCGGATAAGATACCCAGAAGATCACACTGTATGCCGCGGCCCACAAAACAGCGTATTTCACTTCCTCCACTGCCTGTCGCCAAAGGGGCCATGGCTTGTGACCGTATGGCAGAAGAGGATTGTGATGTTCGATTCGTCGCGAGAGCATCTCCTTGAACACGAAACAGCTCAAGCTGATTACGGTCATGGAACCGTTGATGATGAAATTGGCAAGTACCTGGCTTCCCAGTTTTCCAAAAAACTTCTCGAACACCAGCCGACCTGCCATGCGCCAGTTTTCAGGAAATATATAGGCGAGCAAGGCTTCCTTGGCCTCTGGTCCCAGGGCCTTCATGGCCAGGGCAAAAGCGGTAACCACACCAGCCGCAACAGCCAGATAGGAAAAGAAAATGGCCCAGGATCGTCTGTCCAGCAATCGCCAGAAGATAAAAAACGACGCGGGCCCATACCAAAGGCCGCCAAAAAATCCAGCTTCCTTCTGGGCAGAGTCCGCCAGGATATTATCTTCACTGTGGTCTTTAGCTGTCATGAACAGGGGTCTTGTTCAGCACTCAGGGTTCGGCACAATCAGTGCCCGTCACCGTCTGGATCTTGTTCTCCATCGTCCCCATCGTCCGTGTCGACAGGGGGTGCAGGAGGAGGGAAAGTCCTTTGGCCCTGGTCGAACTCGGCGATCAACTCGAACTCGTCGTCGAACCACTCGGAGTTGGCGAAATGCGCAGGGGAGGTTGCCTCAACGTCCACACCTCTGAACTCGGTGTTTGCCTCGACTATCTCCGGCCGGCTCTGCCAGGTATCGTACTTGAACTTGGAAAAGAGCCTCTTCATGGACTCGTCACCGTTTTGTTCCAGGTGTTTTCTGAGCTTTTCGTAACAAACCCTTACGCCGACCGAGCACACCTTGCAGTGCTTAGAAAAATCGAATATGCGATATTGGATGGTATGGGGATAGCCCATCAGGCGGTTTATCATTATGTCCAGCAGTTGGCCCACGTCATATACCGTGCCTATGAGCTCCGAGGCCGCCTCCATCATCACGTCGATATCCGGATCGTCGAACTCGCGCTTGGTGTAGCGCCATATGCTGATCTTGTCATCGTAGAGATCTTCTAGCTTTGCCCACCTGGCCCTGGGAGGCTCCACGCTGAGCATCTTTTCCTCGTCCAGGTACAGCATGGTGTGGGTATCGCGCCAGCGTGAGAGTTCACCAAATATTTTTC
Organism: Myxococcales bacterium; assembly: GCA_027031935.1. Taxonomy (GTDB): domain Bacteria; phylum Myxococcota; class B64-G9; order B64-G9; family B64-G9; genus JALVPF01. Next base: position 2,984 of record JALVPF010000524.1, read on the forward strand.
TCTGATTACGCCTGATGCAGCAGTACGCAAGCCTTATGTGCAGGTTGTACCACTCTGTGGTGGAATCGAAGTTGATCACGTCCCCTGG
>JALVPF010000525.1 GCA_027031935.1 Myxococcales bacterium
TTCGCAGATGTAGCTATCAGGACAATCTGTCTGGAGGCTGCATTGACCCTGGGGAGTGGTACACTGAGAGCCGTAACAGATCTGACCCGCTGAACAGCACTGGTCGAACGCCACTCCGCAGCGCTGGTCTGTGCCGCAATCGATAAGGCATCTGTCCTGGTCGCAGACCTGACCTGCAGTACAACAAAGTTGTTGAAACATGCCGCAGCGAGCACCTTCGCAAGGTGGCAGGCACTTGCTGTCTACACATTCCCACTGGCCCGGACAGCAGTCGCCTCCGAGTTCGCATTTTTCGTCATCGGGGCAGGCGGTGAGACATTCTCCGCCCATGCAGACTTCATCTTCACTGCAGTCGAGGGAGTTGCGGCAGTTTACGCATTTGCCGGCTGAACAGATGAGCCCGTCACTACAATCATCATCTGTCTTGCACTGTATGCCCCCATCGGAGCCACCGTCAAAGCCCCCATCCGATGTGTCGGCCGTGTCGTTGCATGCCTGGGCCATGAGCATCATGCTGAAAAACAGGCAAAGTACGGATGCTTTGGACAGAGAGAGCTTGTTGAGCATTTTTCCATCCTTTCAGGATTTCTTGTACATCTTTCACATGCAGTTTATAGCCTTTTTCCATGCTACGATATTATTGCCTGTTTTGAAAAGAAGATCTCCACTGATTTCCCACCTCGCTTGCGATCTCTATCCTGGATTTCCCTGCCAGCTTGTGTTCTATATTGTCTCTCATGAACTTTATAAAAATTTTATTGATGGCCATGGTAGGACTTTCGGCGGCATTTTCTGTTGCCACTGCTGATGAACCCGCCGAGTGTGTGCGCCACGATCTTTCCCAGAGCGACGTGCGTCAGAGGGTCCGGCATTTTTCGGGCCTCAGGCCCTTTGCCAGGTGGCATCTGGTATCGAGCAGCTTGGGACCTTGCGTGACGTATGGCCTGGTTGCGTTCAAGTTCCATATTTCCAGTCCTGAGGGCTTTTCCCGCTTCGGCGTCCTGTATGAACTCAGCCTCGCGGTCAAGGTGGATGGTGCTTCCGGGGCAGTGGACAGGGGCAACGCAGCTGAATACAAAGCCATCGCGGTCGCCGTCAGAAAAGCGGTCAGCAAGGCTGAGTCAGTGGACACCGTGCGCAGATTCATTCAACGGTTTTCGGTTGACAAGGCGCATGTGGAGTTTTTCAAATCCGATGATAGTGTCCACATCTCCTACGAGGCAAGACTGCCTGCAAAGGCTTCGGGAGAAAAGACGGTAAAACTCGTCTTTGATGATACCCTGCCAGGCGGCATAGCGTCTGTCTCTCTGCCCCATGGTGACAGCCTGCCAGTCTTGCCTGGAGTCCTGAGAATGTTGGAGGTGGTGTCATCCAGGTATCCAGGTTGCCAGGTTGGATGGATAGATGGAAATCAGAGGCATGGGCAGGATTCGCTCTCCGGGTCGAACTCCTGGAATTTTTCAGTAATTTTGCATGGCAAGGGATGTCCTTCGTCATGCACCGTCTCCCTGGCGCCTGATGGCAGCGGATCGAAAGTGGACGCTGCCAGGACTGCCGACGGCAAATCTCCCTAGGATTTGCAAAACTCCATGAAAGAGTATCTCAAATCATACGAAACCCTCCTGGGTCGCCTGGACGAGTTTTTTGAAAACACCAGACGACGTTATCCCCAAGCCATCGTTTGCAGGCCGGGGTGTTCGGATTGTTGCCACAGGGATATCAGCCTTTTTCCCTTTGAGGCGCAGATCATTATCCATGCAGTGAGCCTGCTTTCCGAAAAGGTCAGGGAACGCATACTGAAAAGAGCACAATTGGCACATGAAGATCCTCTGGCGCCTTGTCCCTTGCTCCACGAAGAAAAATGCGAGGTTTATGCAAAGAGATCCGTGATCTGCAGAACTCATGGCCTGCCATGTCTGGTGACCACTGCGAAGGGAAAAAGGGAGATGAGTTTTTGTCCGTACAATTTTCATGGATTGATGAAAATAGATGGTGACTGTGTGTTGGATCTGGATCCGGTCAATAGGGCTTTGGCTACCATAAACCATCTGGCCTGTGCCGATGCGGCCATCAGCCCCGAGAGGGTAAAAATAAGCTATGCTTTGCTCAGTGGCTTGGGGCAGATGCAGCGCTCAGCCAGGTGACAGGTGGGGATATGAAATGAAACTGGGAAAACTCCGTCTTCATCTTGCATTGTTTTTGCTAATGACGGCCTGCTCTAGATCCGACGATATTGTCGACTTCCATCAGGATTCGGCAGACGCCGGAACAGGTGATGATGTGCGCAAGGTCGTGTCCGGTCATAATTCCTCCCATGGGTTGAAGGAAAATCCGACGTCTTCTTCAACTATCTATTCCTATGTCGATGAGCGGGGAGAGATACACATGGTGGGTTCTGTTACCGAGGTGCCAAAAGAATTCAAGGACCGGGTCGTGGTTTCGGATACGGCAAGGAGCAGGCATGAGAGCCTGAGTTCGGATCGGGTCGTGGTGGTGGACTTGAGGAAGTGGAGTGAGGGAAAACCGCTGAACTACTCCGTGGTAGATCTCTCTGTTGCCTCCGCTGTCTCACGGGACACAGGCCTGGTCAGGGACCCTGGCCAGCTTGGAAGACGCCTCGTGGAAAAGGGGGTCTCGGGACTTGGCTCTTATGTGGGCTTGAGCTCAGAGAACGCGTCTGGGAATGTGGTGATTCTTTATAGCGCTCCATGGTGCGGGTTTTGCCGAAAAGCGGAGGCTTACCTGAAAAGCAGCAAGGTCCCTTTCGTCAAGAAGAACATCGAAGCGGATCGTGGTGCTGCCCTACTTCTTGACGCTGGGCCGGCACGCCGCCCAGGACCTGCCGCGCATCGTGGAGGAGATCTCGCGCATCTATCCGGGTGTACGGGTGCAAATCGCGCCGGGGCTGGAGGGGCACCCGGCGCTGGTCGAGGCGCTGCTCGACCGCGCCCGAGCTTGCACAGAGGGGCGTTCCGAGGAACGTGGAGCAGAAGGCTAGGCTACTGGAGTTTCGCGACATCGCGCCGGAGGTGCGGCACTTCGTCTTCGAGGTGAACGGAGTAG
>JALVPF010000526.1 GCA_027031935.1 Myxococcales bacterium
CAATGGTGTCCATGGCGTCTCCATCTGAAACAAGCAGACCGGAAACATCCACGTCCGAAGAGCCGGCGTTGAAAATCTCAATATATTCACCCGTGGCCTCGTCGAGGGGGTTGGCCATCACCTCGCTGACTACAAGCTCCAATCTCTCGGCAGGCAGTTCATAGGCTCCAAGATCCACCCCGTCTCCTTGCGGTCTGGCTCGGCCCTCCATGTCGAACTCGGCTGCTGCTGATTCCAGGCCCGCGTCCTTGGCTGGAGATTCGCTGCGGAGATGATAGTCGTCATTGGCTGCGTTGACGAAAGCCGGGTCGGAGTTCAGATCGTTTTGTCCCGCTTCGGTCCGGTCATAGTTGACATTGTTGTTCCATAACAGGTTGTAGTCTTCATCACAGGCGCCAGGGCAGGACACACCTATGTCGTTGTCCACCAGGATGGAGTTTTTCAGGTCTGCCTGACCATCTATCCACATACCCTCATGTACACAGCCTGCCACTGTCAGGTTGGCAAAGCTCGCGCTGGCAGAAGCTGTCACTCTTGCCCCTGCGTCAGAAGAGGAGAGGATCAGGCTGTTGGTCATTCGCGCATGCCCTGCGGCCGTCACTAGCAGGCCCAGCTTGTTTCCATCCAAGGTGCAAGAGTCCATGGTACTTCCAGAGCTGCCAGGCAGGGCAACCTTGATTCCGATACGAAATCCACTTGCATGCAGGTTGGATAGCTGGACTCTGGCGCCTTCTATCCAAACCCCAGAACCTTCACCCTCTCCCGTCAGGTCCAGGTTTTCCAGGCGGGCCCCATCAGCCCCTGCTGTCAGGTGTACATGCCCATTGAGATGGACCTGGTTTTCATGCTCCGCCGTAACTGTCAATGGTGCTGAGATGTTTACCTCCTCAAAATATTCCCCATCGGCGATCCTGATGATGTCACCCGGTGACGCAGCGTCCACTGCTGCCTGTATGCTTGGAAATTGTTCTGGGACCTGGAGCGTGGCTGCCTGATTCAAGTCACTCAAAGGTCCCATGTCAGGACTTTGACATGCACAAAAAGCCAAAAGGCTCATCATTAAAATTTTTTTCATGGTTTTTTCTCCCGGCCCACATTCCCGTAACTCCAAATTGCTTCAACATCTGCGTTCGGAAAGGTATACGGAAAGATTTCTGGGATTTCACGGCTCGTTTGCGATCGCGAATCGAAACAGGTAATTGGATAAAGAAAATGTTGCCCGTTTTGTCCGTGATGCCCTAACATGTTTTCAATGAACCAAAGAGCCACAATCTGGCTTGAACTTTTCTTTGTATCCACCATTTTGCTGATCCTCGCCGTTGTGCCTGTTTCCTTGGCAGCCGATGGATACGGGGAAGAGCAATCTGGTACTGAAGCCGACCATGATGAGTCTCTTGGTGATGATTCCCTGGATGATGAATTCGCTCTACTCGAAGAAGAGGCGACAGTATATGGCCCTGCCAAGCATGTGCAGCCCATATCCGATTCACCATCTGCAGTTACAGTGATAACTCGCAGGGAGATCGAAAACACCCATTGCATGTCCTTTGCCTGTCTTTTGCGACAGGTGCCCGAGCTTCAGGTCTCCCGTCTCAGACCAATGAACCATGTGTTGAATTCCAGGGGCATTATCACCGCCATGAACGACAAGGTACAGGTTCTGGTGGATGGACGCGAGATAAACGTCGAGGCTTTCGGTATGCCTTTCTGGGCTGCCTTGCCAGTGAGCCTGGATGACATCGAAAGAATCGAGGTGATCAGGGGACCTGGCTCAGCCCTGTACGGTGCAAATGCCCACTCCCTGGTGGTCTCCATCATCACCCGCCGGCAGGACGACGGGGCAGATGTATTTATCGCGGCGGGAGAGCATAATCGTTCAGAGATGCATCTGCGGGCTGGAAAGAAACTGGGACACTGGCGGCTGGACCTTTTAGCTGGAAGGGAAGGCCAGGACGCGTGGGTGGACACGGAACCTTTCATGTCAGAAGTTTACAGGGCCAGATTGGTCGTGGAGAACGAAAACACCCTTGGCACGAGTACTGTCAATTTGGGATTTGTCCACGCAGATGGCGATTTTTATAACCAGTTGGCTCCCATGTTTCTGCGCAACACCTGGTTGGCCCATGCCATGGTCACACACAAGACATCCTGGCTCCGGGCTCATGTCTGGTTCAGTCTTTTTAAAACGGATGCCATGTTTGATCTGCCCCTTCAGATGAAGATCAACGACAGTTACATGACCCTGGGAACATTTCCCGAGTCTTTGGATATGTTTTCCACAAACCTGGATGGAGAGGTACAGGTCAATTATTCTCCGTTTGAGGGAAACCGAATACTGGGAGGGATAAACTATCGGTGGCTGACCTACATTTCGGAGCACAATGACCCGGACAAAGTGTATCAACATAGGGTAGGCCTGTTTTTGCAGGACGAGCAAAGACTTTGGGAGCAGTTGTTCATTACCGCTGGGTTTAGGCTCGATTACAACAGCATCACACCTCTGACCTTCAGCCCAAGGCTGGCAATAGTCTGGAGGTTCGTTCCATCACAGGTCATCAGGGCTTCGTTCGGCCAGGCGTTTAGAAAGCCTTCTTTTCTCAATACGTCTTTTCACGTGGTCGGTGTCCAGGGATCGGAACTGGTGCCTACTTTCGGTGATTTCATCCAACATTCCATCGGTAACGAAAACCTTACCAACGAGAGTATTACCGCTTTCGAGCTGGGTTATCGTGGGCAGTTTTTCGAAAAGGCCCTAGTGCTCGAGGCGGATGTCTATCTGAATTTCTACAAGAATGCCATAGAAGTCCAAAACAACCTGGTGTTCAATCAGTTCAACATGCCTGACCTGGACGCCAGCAATCTCTCGTTCGTCAACTCCAAGCTTGATTACAATGCCTTGGGCGGATCCATTTCGGCGACATGGCATTACAAAAAGATCATCTTTGTCAGTGTGAATTATTGCTACCGGTACCTATGGGATGACGGAAAAAACGGCAACACGGACACTGGTGGCTTTGACAGGAGTTCGGACTATCCTCACCACCTGGCAAATCTGTCATTACAATATCTTTCAGGCTTTGGCTTGAAAGCAGGTGCTGCTGCATATACCCGTTCTGGCTACTCATCCGTGTGGGTAGAGGACGGCAGCCTCATGGGTAATAAGACATGGGTATATGCACCACCTGTTTTTATAGTCTCCGGTTTCGTCGGATGGCGATTCCATCTCAAGGACCGCTTCGCCGAGATAGGAACGAGGGTCTTTGATATTTTCGACAGCAGGTTCAGGGACGGAACCAAAATGATCAGATACGATGGGGTCAACATCGGGGCTCAACAAATGTCCAGGGGGATCATGCTTTATTTCAGAATGGGCTCCTGAGTGTTGTTGAGGATTGCCCTATTGCTTCCGCCGTGCTAGATCCTTGCTGAAGCTTTCGGGAGGTCTTTGACACAAATGTCCATGAGGCTGTTTGGGCTTTCGGTGTTTGGGCCTTTGGTGTGACTGGAGGAAGGACATGGTGGATAGACTACCACCTCTGAGAGTAGCGGTGGTGGGGGTTGGTCATTTTGGTTTTTACCATTGTGACAAGATCAACAGCTTGCCCGGGGCATCCTTGGCAGCTGTAGTGGATTCCGACTTGCAGCACGCTGAAACGGTCGCCAGGCGTTTGCAAACCAGTGCTCTTGTGTCATTAGAGAAACTGAAAAACATTGTGGATGCCGCTGTTGTTGCAGTCCCGAGTCAACTGCACCATCAAGTGGCCTCAAAGTTGCTGTCCATGGGCATCGATGTGCTTGTGGAAAAACCCTTGGCCACTACTTCTGATGACGCATTGGACCTGTGCCAAATAGCAGAGGGCACGGGCGCCATGATACAGGTAGGACATCTGGAGAGGTTCAATCCAATCCTGGACATGGCTTTTGATAAAATCGAAAAGCCAAGGTTCATTGGAATGCAACGCACTGGACCTTTCCCGGGCAGGGGAGCGGAAGTAGATGTGGTCTACGAGCTGATGATCCATGATCTGGACATCCTGGCTCGCCTGACCACGGCGCCCGTGGTCAAGGTCTGGGCCATGGGCTGGAAGGTCGTGACAAACACACATGATACGGTGTGGGCTAGGCTCGAGTTTGCCGATGGCCTGGTGGCGCAGCTCAACGCATCCAGGGTGTCGGCTGAACAGAAAAGAGGCTTTTTGGTTCTCGACTCAAATGGAGTCGTCGAGGTGGATCTGGCAGGACGCAGCATGAAGACCAGCTCCTTTGTTGATGGAAAACAATCCACAGAGACCATCGGTCCCATGGACGCAGACCCTCTTCTGGAGCAGGATCGGTCTTTCATCAGGGCCGCCGTAAACGGGCGAAAACCCATAGTCTCTGGTCGTACGGCACTTGCTGCCGTGAAGCTGGCCGAGTCCATTGTCTCGGTCATGGAAGATCTCTCCGAGTGACAAAAAACAGCGACAACAATGCCGAAGCTTTCAGCAGACATGTCTTGGTGGTTGCAGGGGAGGCGTCCGGCGACATTCATGGGGCACGGGTCTTGGAGCGCTTGATACAGTTGAGACCAGGATTGACTTTTTTTGGACTTGGAGGTCCAGCCTTGCATGCACAGGGCCTCGACCTGGTGGGCGATCCTGAGTGTTTGAATATCGTTGGTCTTAGTGAGGTCATAGGGGGGCTGGGGCGAATCCTTGCACTGAGGAAGAAGCTCCTTTTGCAGGTAGATGTTCGAAAACCTCGAGTCGCGTTGCTTGTGGACTTGCCTGGATTCAACCTGAACCTGGCATACCAGCTGAGAAAGCGTGGCGTAAAGGTCGTCTACTATATTGCTCCACAAGCCTGGGCATGGCAAAAATCCAGGGTGAAAAAGATTCGTGACCGTGTGGATAGACTCTGCGTCATCTTTCCCTTCGAGGAAAAATTTTTCAAGGACGAGGGTATTCGTGCAAGCTATGTAGGCCATCCCCTGATGGAAGATACCGGCATGAAGCCCGAAATGGAACAAGGCACCGGCAATGTAATAGCCTTGGTGCCGGGAAGCCGAGCCAAGGAAATAGAGAGGATGCTTCCTGCCATGGCGGCAACAGCTCGTTTGCTGAAGCGCCGAGTCGGATCGCTGGAGTTTGTTGTTCCTGTTGCACCCGGAGTCGATGAGCAAAGGATAAAAGGTATACTCGACCAGGAGGGGGTGGAAGCACAGCTTGTTGCAGGAGGTGCTCATGTCGCGTTGGCCAGGGCAAGAGCTGCCATCGTAACATCTGGTACCGCTACATTGGAGGCAGCCATACATGGTGTGCCCATGGTGGTGGTATACAGAATTTCCCGGGCTTCATACACTCTGGTCAGACCCCTTTATCATCTGAAGAACTTTTGTATAGTGAACATCCTTGCGGGCAAGACCGTGGTGCCCGAGTTGTTGCAGGGAGATGTTCGTCCGGACTTGCTTGCTGACAAAATAACGGAGCTTTTGGATGATGGGCCCTTGCGCCAGAAGATGCTCAATGAACTGCATGAAGTGGTTGAGACTCTCCGTGGTCCAGGCCCTTCGCGCATGGTGGCAGATGCGCTTATCATGGCCATGGAGGAAAGCGCTTGAGCACGAAACAGATAGATACGCTGGTGATAATCCCCACATATTGCGAGCGTGAGAATATTTCCAAAATAGTGCCAGAGGTCCTGGACTCCATGGACACCCATGTGCTCGTGGTGGACGACGATAGCCCCGACGGGACCGGGCAGTTGGCCGATGAGATGGCAGCAGAAGACAAGAGGCTGCACGTGCTTCATAGGAAGAATTTACCCAGGGGACTTGGCTGTGCCTATAGGGATGGATTCGCGCGAGCCATGGCCATGGGAGCGCGGTTTGTTTTGCAAATGGATGCCGATTTTTCCCATGACCCTTCTGATGTCCCAAGATTGAGAGCAGCAGCCAATGATGCGGATCTGGTGATCGGTTCGCGCTATGTGCCAGGGGGAGGTGCCCCTGATTGGACCATGACCAGGCGTATCATGAGTCAGGGAGGTTCATTCTATGCCAGGACGGTTCTGGGGGTCGATATCAGGGATCTGACAGGGGGCTTCAAGTGCTGGAGGGCGGATGCCCTTGATCGCTGTCATCCTGAGAATACAGGATCCAAGGGCTTCTCTTTTCAGATAGAGATGAACTTCAGGGCTTGTCGGACAGGACTGAGAGTCAGAGAGGTGCCCATTCGTTTCATGGATCGGACAAGGGGTCAATCGAAGATGTCTGCGAAAATATTTCTGGAGGGCTTGGTGGCTGTGTGGAGGATTCGCCTGGGGGGGCTGGATTGAAAAGGCCCGATCCCTATACCCTTGCACTGGTTGCCGTAATCTTCGTAGTGGCGGTTCTCAGGATGATCTTTGCTTCCATGGTGGACCTTGCGCCTGACGAGGCCTATTACTGGGTCTGGTCACAGCATCCGGCTGCCGGTTATTTTGACCATCCTCCCTTGGTAGCCTGGCTGATCCGGCTGGGGACTGCAGTTGCCGGCAACACCACCTTGGGGGTCAGGATAGGTGCGATCCTGTGCGGAGCGGTGGTGTCATGGATTCTCTACGTGCTGACGCGGAGGGTGGTTGGATCATCTGCATGGGCTTTTTGGGCGGCCATCCTTGCGACCTTTTCGCCCATATTTTCCACCGGTGCCGTGATTCACACTCCCGATGCAGCCTTGTCCCTGACCTGGTCTCTGGCTGCATGGTTTGCATTGAAGGCTTTCGAGACAAACGCCAACAAGTATTGGATCGTGTGCGGTGTAGCCGTGGGGCTGGCTCTGTTGTCCAAACACAGCGCCTTCATGCTGGTGGCCGGACTTGGATTATACGCCATGACATGCAAGGCTGGCAGGGACTGCCTGAAGACGAGCGGCCCTGTGCTGGGTCTTGCCTTGGCAGCGCTGGTGGCAGCTCCTAACCTGGTCTGGAATATCCACAACCATGGAGGATCCCTGGCTTTCCAGGCAAACCACGCTGCAGCAGTCTTGTCATTCCATGCCATGGGCCCGCTGGAGTTCATACTGGGACAGGCAGGGGTCTTGAGTCCTTTGCTTTTTGCTGCAGTGTTAGCCTTTGTCCTGGTAGGTTGGAGGAGAAGAGTCAGATTCGCCAGAACGGAAGTCTACCTGATGTGGTGTCTCGCAGCACCCATTCTGATGCTCACGTTTGTTCTGTCCATGTTTCACAAGGTAGAAGCCAACTGGCCAGCTATTGCTTATCTCGCTGCCGTTCCTGGCATGGTCTGGGCGCTGACCGGCGGTTGGTGGTATATGAAAAAGAGAAAGCTCTGGGTAAGCCTGGCCCTTGGCCTGGCCGTTTTTATGACCTTGTTCATTCATGCCCAGGCCCTATGGCAGCTGGTTTCTCTGAGCGACCTGCGTGATCCCACAAGCAGGCTCCGGGGTTGGAAAGTCATGTCTCTTCGCGCCAGGGACCTGGCAACCCAACTCCATGCCGGACTCGCTTCGGAAGGGTATGGCCCGGTGAGCGAACTGATGTTTTACACCGGTACTCAGGTGGTCTATGAACCCAACTCCAGTCGTCTGTCACAGTTTGATCTCTGGAAATCCATGAAAAAGCCCAAGAGAATACTTTTCGCACAACCCAGGACCACGCAGGGACAACCAGGCTTGTGTAAGGGGGCAGGGATCGTAAGGAAGCTGAGCCTGGAGCCGGAATCTGTCAGGCCGGACAAGACAGGTGATTTTCGGTTTTGGCTGTGTGTGGACCTGGCAGAAAAGGACTCTGTGGTGAAAACGAAGCGGTGAGGTTGCAGGCTATGGAACAAGATGGCTTTGACAAACAGGTGGATGAGGAGCTTTCTAACCGTCCATCCTGGGCGGCCTATTTCGGCGCTGCCAGCGGGCTCATCCTGGGGGTGATCCTGGGTGTGCTGGGGGCAAGTCTTGTGGATCTTTTCTTTCCCGCTACCTCGTATGCGCTGATGTTCTGGGAGATTACGGGGCCCTTGTTTGCCATAGTCGGTTTCATTGTAGTAGCCATGGCTTTTCATCGCTGGTTCAGGGGGCAGATTGCCACTCCTGCCATGATCTTTTTCGTGATCTTTTTTCTGGGAGCATATCTGGTTTATGGACCATTAGGGCTTGAGTGGCTCAATGGCTAGGGCCTGATTTTTCTTTTGAGGCTCTTTGGTTAATTTGCCAACATTCTCCGAACATAATATAATTCAAAGTTTAGATCTGAAATTCCACGTGTCTTCTGGAGATGAATTTTGTGAGTGATCCTTGCATCAGACATCGGCTTTTATACGATAGGGACGATTGCCGCCTGTTGGAGATCGTAAACAAGATTCTTTCGCGGGGCCAAAATCCAAGTCTTCTTCGCAAGCTGTTCGATCCCGGATTGCATCCGAGAGGCATAAAGGAATTGGCTGCTCCCAAGTCCCTGCGAATCGCATCAGCCATGATCGATCTACTCGGGACCCTGGAGCAAGGCTCTGCCAGTGAACGCATCGCGGCACTGCGTGCTGCGAGATCCGAGTCATTGCACGAGAGCAGCCAATCGCTGCGTTTGAACCTGGCACGGGTGCTCCTGCAGATAATGAAGGAGATGATTCGCTCTGTCGATGACGAAGAAAAACAGCTTCAGCTGGCACACGATTTCCGCGAGGTCTCGTCAGGCAAAGCACGCCTCATTCGAAAACAGCTTCGTAAATACCACCTGTTGGAGATGCCGGAGTCGTGGAATCAATTGGCCTTTGACCACCATGTGCATGATGCCAACACCAAGGGACGAAAATCCCCTACCCATCTGATCATGGACGCCTGGATAAAGGGTATCCGCTTTCTGGGGGTCATCTACTACAATTATGTCAAACCGGAGGTTGCAGCAGAACTTCTCGAAGCAGCCGACATCATGGGCATCGAGGTCAGAATCGGCATCGAGGTATCTGCCAGGCTCCGCAACCAGATCGCCCAGCCCATAGTGCTATTTGTGCAGACTTAGCGTGTCGTTAACGTTCCCCCCAAACGGATCCACCCGCTCGAGCCGGCCGGTCTCCGGATCGTAGTACCTGGCCCGTAGGTACTGCTGACCAGTACTCGCGTCTGTCCATTCGCCGCTGTAGAGCAACGGCGTGGCGGCTGTTGAGAGTTCGAAGCCGAGCGGGTTGCCGTAGGCGTCGTAGTCGTAGACCTGGTCGCTGATGATAGCGCCGTCTTGATC
>JALVPF010000527.1 GCA_027031935.1 Myxococcales bacterium
GTCTTGTCGAATGAACACAACGGAATTTCAGCAGAGGGAACATCGAACCTGCGAATCTACGGCACGTGGGTAGGTTTTACAAACAACGCAAGCCTGTGTGATGGGGACTCCTGCGGAAACGGCTGGGTGGGTATTCACCTCATCGATGTGCAGGATGCGGTAATCGGTATGCAGCAACTGGATGCCGAGTACCAGGCTTTGGACAAAAAACAAAGCGTATCCATCGGGCCCTCGTTTGTGGCAGTGGGCCGGAGTGGCGCAGGTGGTGTACTCATTGAAGGGGGCGGTGACATCTCCATGCCAGGGCTTTTGATTGGTGACACTCCTAACATGGCACCTTTTGCTCAAAACAACAACTGGGGACTGGAGATTTCCGGCAACACCGGTCCGGTAAGTTACGGAGGGAACATGGGAGCCACAGGTCGTGATGCTGTCGCCTTCGGATTGATCTATACAAAAGAAGTAAGGCCCATCACCATATATTCTAACCAAGGACCTGTAGAAATATTCAAAACTCAAATCATCGCTCCCAGTGACGAACAACCTGATGTGGCTCTACTTGCTAGCAACAGCCAGGCGGCGATCTATCTCAAGCATATGTCCATCACCCTGAATCCAGCTCGTGCCGCCATGCAGTTCGATGGTGATCAAATAGACACTCAGGTAGTCAACTGTCTTTTCCGAACCTACTCATACCAGGATGTTCCGGTATTTTCCGGAAACGGTCTAACCTACGAAGGAATATCCATCCACAACAACATGCAATACGGCTACAGGGAGTGGAGTGAGAGAAATTATCCACTTTCCAGTGAAAACCTTTCTTCGTCTATCGACCCACTATCTGCCGACTGTGCTCTCGATGCAATACCTATACAGGTGGATTGTCCGCCTATCGACATGGCCGAGGATCTCGGTGTGGATATGAACGGAGAACAGGAAGGACTTTTCAACGGATGTGGCCCTGAAATAGGCGCCTTTGAATGCACAACCGAGGATTGCTTGAACGCAGGCTGTGACTGACGTATTCTCACGATCACAATAAAAACTTTTACCGATGCCGGGGAGACAAAGCGCAAACATGCCAGAATCCAACTCATCACGAGAAATAAATCCCCAGGGATGGATTTCGAATCACGGGGACGTGCTTTTCAGATACGCCCTTACAAGACTAAAAGATACACACTCCGCCGAAGAGGTGGTGCAAGAGACATTCCTGGCCGGGCTCAAAGCTGCTGAGCGTTTTTCCGGTAAATCCACTGAACGCACCTGGCTCGTGGGTATTCTGAAACACAAGATCGTAGACTACATCCGAAAACGGACCAAGGAGGCGCCGTCCCACAAACAGGACCTGAGTGACGACTACAAAGACATAGAAGACTCACTGTTCGATGAATCGGGTAAATGGCGGACCGGGCCTTCTCCCTGGAGCACGGACCCATCTGCATCGGTGGATAGAGAGGAACTGAAGAAGGTGTTCATGGCATGTCTGGACCTACTACCCGGCAACATGGCGGACGTGTTTTCCCTTCGCGAGCTGGAAGAACTCTCAGGTGAAGAGATATGTAAGGTTTTGGGCCTGAGTGAGACCAATCTTTGGGTGATACTGCACCGGGCCAGGCTCCGCTTGCAAGGATGTATGGAAAAAAATTGGCTTGAGGAACCCCGGGAAAGGAACAACTGACATGCTCACCTGCCGCGAAGTAAGCAGATTGATATCAGACTCCCTGGAGCACAAGCTGCCCATGAGCATCAGGTTCAAGATGCGATTGCACCTTGTAATGTGCAAAAACTGCAGGACCTACGAGATGAACGTACACATCATGAGGGATATCGCAAAAAATCTTTCAGACATCCAACTTCCTGAAACAGCGAAACTTTCTGATGAAATCAAGGCTAGGTTGGAAAAAATCATCGCCGAAAGATAATTTTTAAAAATATCATGAAAAGACTGTAAGGACTGCCCGTCAACCACGACCAATAGCTGTGACGACTGGAGGGCAGTATGCCTGGATTTTCAAGAAGAATCGCATCCTGGATGTACTTGCTTGCAATGGCATTGACAATATGCCTTGCACATCCCGCACTATCGGAGGATGTCATGAACAAGGAAAAACAAACCAGCTCCGAAGAACAAGTTCACTCTATAGATACACCGGAGTTCATCATGAAAGAAGGAAACCGCCTCAAGAACGAAAAATCCCTATACCTTCAAATGCATTCTCACAACCCGGTAAACTGGTATTCCTGGGGCCAGGAGGCCTTGGAAAAAGCCAGGGAATTGGACAGACCCATATTTCTTTCCATTGGATACTCGTCCTGCCACTGGTGCCATGTAATGGAAGAGGAAGTTTTTTCCAGAAAGGAAGTCGCCCTGGTGTTGAATAAATATTTCATCTCCATCAAGGTGGACCGAGAAGAGAGACCTGATATCGACACCATCTACATGAACGCAGTTGTTGCATTGACTGGAAGCGGTGGATGGCCTCTTTCGGTTTTTTTGACACCGGATCAGAGACCATTTTTTGGAGGAACGTATTTTCCCAGGGCACAGTTCCTGTCAGTGCTGGAAAAAATA
>JALVPF010000528.1 GCA_027031935.1 Myxococcales bacterium
ATCAACGCAGCAGGGTTCAAGACATCGGTGAACAACTGGTAGAACACGCAAAGCAAGCGCTTCCCATGGACAAGGGTGGCAAACCCGGCGTGGAAATTCTGCAAAGTGCGGTAGATACGGCGAAGGCCTCATTTGATGCCACCTGGGGTGGATTTGCGGGACAGATGAAATTTCCCATGCCAGTGAGATGGTCGTTCCTTTTGCATCAATATCGAAAATGGGGAGATGAGCAGCTTTCACATATGGTTCGGGTGACCCTGGACAAGATGGCTTCCGGGGGAATTCATGATCATGTGGGAGGAGGCTTTCACAGATACAGCGTGGACCCTCGATGGAGAGTACCCCATTTTGAAAAGATGCTTTATGACAACGCCCAACTGGCGACACTCTACCTGGAAGCATCTGTTGCCCTGAACGTTCCGAGATATGCGCAAATTGCCAAAGACACCCTGGATTTCATGTGCGACAGGATGCACCGACCAGGAGGAGGAATGTTCTCCAGTCTGGACGCGGATTCCGGCGGCACCGAAGGCCTGTATTACCTTTGGAACAGGGAACAACTGAAAACAGTGGCAGGAGACACGGATGGCGAAATTCTTGCCGACCTGCTCGGTGTCACAAAAGAGGGAGACATCAACGGCATGTCTGTACTGACCCGTCGAGCGGATCCCATGGGCATCGCAAGGAACGAAGGCCTCGACGCATACTCCGTCTCGCAGATGTTTGAAAAATATAAAGGGGTCATGGCATTGGAGAGAGACTCCAGGCCCAGACCATCCATTGATCGCAAGGTGATTACCTCGTGGAACGGTATGGCCATCTCGGCGCTGGCCAGGGGCTTTGTGGTGTTGAACGATCAGCGATACCTGGATACTGCCCTGGACATGGAGTCTTTCATAGTCAGGGTGCATAAACGCACAGACGGTGGTCTATGGAGAAGCTCCAACTCATCTGTGGCCGAACATGAAGCGGTGCTGGATGATTATGCATTTTTCATTAAGGGACTATTGGACCTTTACAGGGCAGACGGAGAGACGGGACACATCGACACGGCCCTTCATTTACTCTCTTATGCAAGAAAACACTTCTCCAATCCCTCAGGTGGATTCTTCTTCACACCGGACACACAAGAGGGACATTTTGCAAGGCCCATGGATATCTCCGACGGAGTACGCCCATCGGGAAACTCAGTCATGCTACACGATATGCTTGAACTGGCCACCATCACCTCAGATGAAAACCTGCGAAAAGAGGTCCTTGAACAGTTGGGCTTGTTTTCCAGTCTGATGGACAGGATGGGGATGGAGATGGCAGGATGGGACGATGTCTTGTTGCAGGCACTGGGACCATATTACGATGTGGTGATAGCAGGAGACTCGGATGATCCCAACACCAAAAAACTCATAAGTGGCTATTTCAAGCTCCTTGCTGTCAACTCTGTACTCATCAGAGTGCCTTCATCCGGTCCAGGTAAAAAGCAGATGGAACTCATGCCCGGCAGCAGGGGTAAAAACGCCATCAATGGCAAAGCCACCGCTTTTGTGTGCAGTCATGGTACCTGTAAAAAGCCCACATCGTCACCCATCGAGATGCGACAACTTCTATTGAATGGTTGGAGACACTAGATCTATCTCTCGATGGCTCTCAGCACTCTGGACGTTGCAGGCGCCCTTCCTGGTTCGACGCTGAGCAACTGTTTGAGCCTGATGAGATCATCCGGTGTTGTAATGCTCCAGAACTCGGGCAATTCTTCGAATTCCTGTTCAGCAGCGCGAAGGCGGGTACGAAAAATTTCAGCCACTTTTGAAGTTCCCCATGGTATGTCCAGAAACATCTCCCCATCCATACTCAAAAAACCAAAGAGGTAAAGTCCACCTCTCTCTGTCGGACCCAAGATCATCCCGCTCGACTCCAGGGCTCTGAGCGCCTCTGGCAAAGTAGCCTGTGAGATGCCGGGAGAATCCACCTCGGCAACAATCATAGCCAAGGCTCCCCTGTCAAGTGACCTGCGCTGGAGTCGGTATATCCTCTGGCCTTTTTCACCTTCGCCCTGGTCAACAAGGCAGATGCCGCTTTTTCTAGCCAGGTCTTGAAAAAACTCATCATCGGAGTCGGGATAACAGGCCAAGTGAGCTCTGACCTGTGGTGAGTGTCCAGACGAGTTATTGATCAATCTACAGGCGGTCAGATATCCTGTAACGGTATCCTCTACGAATGCCTTGTACAGGTCCACCGCCTGTCGAGGGCTTAACAATGAAAGAAGTCGTTCATTGACGAGCCCCTGTGCCGGAGTATCAGCCAGCACGAAGAGTTCAATTGGCATTGTCGCCGTCCTCTTGCCAGAGTTCTTCCAACTCGGCCAAGTTCTTGCCGAATGCAGCGGACGATGCTGCATCAAGGCTTCTACCACCACGAAGCTGGGCCAAAAACGCCCATACCCGGTGTTGACCAAAGCGATCATATAGCCAGCGAACCATTTGATGAGCTTGGAGATGTGCGTTTTCACTCGCCTCCGGGCTAGCCCATTCTCCGTCCATGAGCGATTCAAGGACAGACCATGGAAGCAGGAGATTACTGTCCCTCAGCCCGTCAAAATGCTGCTGGGCATCCCTGTCCCAGCCCATGGCAACATGCTGCGCAATTCCATCGGAAAGCCACAGGGGACAATTATGATATGTCATTTCGTCCACGTAACGAAAAGTCAATCCGCCCACAAGAGTCCGAAGCCAGCTCATTCTGCTCCGACTGGAATCATAAAAGGTGAGCATCTTGCCATATGCAAACGATCCACCTAGCCATTTTCTGACATCCATGCCCGAAACACGAAGATACGAGTCTCTATCTGCAAACACCTTTACGTCAAAAGGTCCCACTAGTTTGTTTGGAAAAGCAGCCATGGTGATGGCGTGGGCCTTTTCCATGCCTCCTCTGAAATCACCGGGGTCCATAAAAGGGGGCAATGACGCATGAACCTCGAGTTGCCCAATAATCATGGAAAAATTCACAGACGTATTGGGAATGTTGCTCGATCCATCCCCTTTTGACTCCCCCCTGGCTGTCACTTTCCCTCGCCCATCTTCAAGAGCCTTTTGATATGCCTCGGCATGAGCAGCCATGATACGGGTGCACGCAGCTTCGCGCTTCCGGCATCTGGATAGCTCCATGCGGACAATTTTTCTCTTCAGCTCCTGTATCTGACCATGAGCCAGGTAGTGCCTGATCCTGCTGCATGCATGTCTGAAAGTCTGCCTTGCAAATGGATAATCCCGTGCCGAGAAGAGAAAATCACCCAGCTCAAACAGGGAATTGCTATCCTGGAGGTCCAGCAAGGAAGCGTTTTCATAAGCTTCCTCTGCTTCGTCCAGACTTGCCGTTGCCAGTTCATAGCGGCCGGTGGCTGAATAATAGTTCCATAGAGAGGCACAGATCCTTCCCATGGCCCGATAGATCCCTGCAGCCTTTTCTGTTTTCAGGGCATTGGAAAGATCCCTGTGCGCGCGCAACAGCAGGTGCTCTGCAGCCCTGTAATTGGACCTCATCACCGCTCGCTGGGACAGATACCCGGAGAGGTCAGCTCTGGAAAACAGAAGCTCTGGTGAGCCAGGATAAACAGCAAGTCCCCTCTTGATGGTCTCTGAAGCCTTTTCGAATTCACCAGACCTCATGGTGGCTCGCGCCAACAGGGCCCAGCGCAACGCAGGGCTGGGACCATCAGCCACGAGAGCTCGCAGCAACCTGGCTGCCAACTCGGGATTTCCCTTGCGCAGGAGATCGAAGCCCATGAGATCCATCTGCTTGCGCACCATCCTGGCAAAATCAGGGCCAGGTACCTTCTGTGAGTCTTTTCCTGCGGTAGCGTCAAGCAGACCGATCAATCCCTTCACCGCAGAATCCATAAGGCCTTTTGACACCAAGGCTTGTACTGTTTCGTGTAGACCCCGAAGCACCAGGAGGCGATCTCTGTCCGTGGCATCATCCAGCCTTGGGAGCACCTCCAGGTAAAGATCGCAGGCTTCTACCTGCTGATCCCGTACGGCGGCCCGATGGGCGGCTTTTATTATGGGTTCCAGGTTAACAGCCCTTGCGTAGGGAACAATGAACACGAATGCCATCAGGATGACCGTATGCTTTGCCGCGGACATAAAGAAGTTCATGGGACAAGATTATCAGACAATGGAAAGAAGTTGAAAAAATTAGCAGACAATCCTGGCTGACTTTTTTCGTCTGCCTTTTGCCATTTAGCTTGACACCTGATCAAATTCAGGGCATATTTTGCCACCGTTTTCGGCAGTCCGCTCAGACGGCCCGACTAGACGGCCAGGTAGCTCAGTCGGTAGAGCAACGGACTGAAAATCCGTGTGTCGACGGTTCAACTCCGCCCCTGGCCATAAAAAAGCCCCGCAAGCAATTGCGGGGTTTTTTCGTACCCACCCTTCATCCTGACCCATGTCACAGGGCGTGATAGATCACGCCCCTGCATTTTAGGCCTTCTTGCGGCCCTTGACCAAATACGCGCTGGTGGTGTTTTCGTATCCCTTGAGCACCAGCCCCTCTACCTTTTCAAAATCGTATGATCTTTTAACATCTTTATATGTCTCACGACTGACTAGAATACCACCGGCCGGGGCCGCGGATTCCAGTCTGGAAGCAAGGTTCACCGATCGGCCCAAGGCCGTATACTCGATGTGATAGCGTGAGCCTATATTGCCCACGTACACCTCTCCCGTGGCGATGCCTATACGTATCTGCAGCCCCTCCAGACCCTCTTCTTTCCATTTTTCCTGCAACAAGCTCTGTTCGTGCTGCATGTCCAAGGCAGCATCGATGGCACGAGCAGCATGATCCTCAAAGGAGACAGGATCACCAAAGTATGCCATTATCCCATCTCCCATGATCTTGTCCACCGTGCCACCGTGAGCAAACAAGACCTTGGTCATCACGTCCATATACCGACGAAGTATGTCCAGAACCTGCCGAGGCTCCATGCGGTTGGACATGCTCGTATAGCCCTTGATATCGGAAAAAAGAATGCTTATCCGCTTGGTGGCTCCAAGAAGGTTCACGTCTTCCGGCTTTTCCAGCATGCGATTTATAAGCCCTGGCGCAACATACTTTTCGAAGGCTTTTCGTAAGAATCTCTCCTTGGCATCAGCGATGAAATATCTATACCCAATCATCAGCAAGGCGGTAACCACTCCAGCCACCAAGGGAGCCATGGCGTCTAACCACACGTGCCAGTAGACCAAGGCAAGATATGACAAGGAGTCATAGCCTCCTAGCACCAGCAAAATCGCAAGGGCTGAAAATGCGATGCGCAATTTCCAGGCAAAAAGAGAGATGACAAGACACAAGAGGATCACAGCAAGAGCATCCAACAGCGGCGAAGCACGGGTCAGATATCTGCCACGCAAGAGGTTGTCCGCCAAATTGGCATGTACGAGCACCAGCGGTGTGGAATTGGAAAGGGGTGTTGGACCATGGTCTCCCACCGTACCTGAAGTCTGCCCCACCAACACCAGCTTGCCTTTGAAAAAATCATCCAGGTCCATGGCATCCTTTGCGCAGGGCTTTTCTTCACAGGCCTGAGCACGCAACAGGTCCAACAAGCTGGCAGAATGAATACCGCTCGTTACGGTCCTATAGTCCACATACACGATGCTCTTGCCCTGCCGCGACAGGGGAACGGGATTGATCTTGTCGTTGATTACCAGTCGTTCCTGCTCATCGATGCGAGGACTGTCTATCGAAAATCCGCGAAAAATCGAGACCAGGCGCAGGGCCAATGCTGGAACCAGGTTCCCATGGTACTCCACGAACAAGGGAACCTTGCGAAAAACCCCGTCCGGCCGACTGTCTAGCTGAAAGTGTGCAGAACCTGCTGACGCATTGGCCAGAGAGTCCAATGGAGGTACAACCGAAACAGCCTTTGGTGCGATCATGCCAAAATCACTTTTATCTTTCGCTCGGAAAAGCATCTGCTCTGGAAAGACCACATCATTGTGACCTGAAGCCACCTGTGCCAAAAGGGCGTCTTGTTCCGGACCTGCTCGCCCAGGGTCTGAAAACAGCACGTCAAAGCCAATGACCTTGGCGCCGTGTTTTCGGGCGAGGTCTATTAGCGCAGCCCAGCTTGCACGCGGAAGGGGCCAACCAAAGGCCCGCAGTGTCTCATCGTCAACAGCCACCACCGAGATGGAAGATTCCAGGGGCCTCGGCCCCCGCGTTCGATAACGTGCATCCAGGCTGCCGTACTCGAACCTCTTGAAAACACCCGAATACTGCATCCCCACGAATACGAAAGCTACCACCATCGACAGCAGGATGCCCAAAAGCCTAAGCTTTGTTTTTCTTCCAATAAGCATGTTAACCGATACAAGTCCGATCAAATCACCCAGCGAAGCAGATCGCTCAGCAATCGTTGTTGCTCTTGATCTGCCCCCCTGCGCCCACCACTGGGGAAAGGGTTGGAGAAGAGGTCTTCATTGCTCACACCCTGTGTTGTTTTCTTTTGCTGGTCTTTTGCCTCCTGCATTACCTGAAGAATCATCTGGCGCATCCTGGCTTGGTTCAGCTCCTTTTTGGCCTCATCCTTCTTTGCCGCGGTATATTCACCGGACTCCGGCAGTACTCCCATTCGCGCAAACATCTCTGCGCCGCCATACCGCAGGCTTTCTGCCATGGCTTGCCTTGCTTTTTGATCGTCACCCAACGCAACATAGGCCACAGCCAGGTTTGCATACACGCACCCGGCCAAAGACTCATCCTCCTTGATGGTCCGCTCATACGAATCCAGGGCTTGGGTATAATCACCGGCGAGTAAAAGCACGTTTCCCATGTTGTTCAACAAAGCTGAATCTCTTGGTGCAAGCTTCTTGGCTTTTTCCAAAAGCTTTTTTGCCTCTTTTACCTTGCCCGAGTTGGATAACAACATGGCTGATTCGGACCATGCAGAAATGTCTCTACGCCCCCTGGACATGCGCTTTTTCAGCTCGGCCATTCGGCTATCCAGACCTCGCTTTTTCTCTTTTTCGATTTGTCGGGCGACAGCTGCAATGGATTTACCAAGAGCACCTGTGTCCAGAGCTATATACGAGCCCTGGCTGGGTAAGGACACGGCCGGAAAGGATCTCCAGGCCAGCTGAACAGGTATGATGGAGACAGAAGAAGGCCTGGTTTTCCAACGTGATAATTCCTTGGCTCCATTCTTCCATGCTTTTACAAAAGAGCTCTTCAGAGACGTCGTCTCCACCGGGATCCAGTACTCACGACCTACGGGTTTGTCGATGAGCACGAGTTGGTCCTTGGTTGCATCTACGCGAAAAGCCGTTCCTCTCAATCTAGATGGAACGGACTTGTTGTCAGAATCCATCACGAGGTACATGGACGGATCAAATGTCAGCTCGTTGATAGGTGAAAGTGAGGGATCTACCTTGAAAGCCACCAGGATATGCCCCGGTGTGGTCACAAGCGCTGTGTCAACTCCCACCGATTCCAGCAGCGCGGAATACAAAACGGCCAGATCATCGCAATCGCCCGTTCGGTAAGTCAATGTCTCACGGGGATATTGCACATAGTCCAAAATGCTGGATCCGAAAGAATTCACAGGATCCTTCAGGTAGCGAAGGCCCACCACCCGCATGGCCTCGAAAAGCTCAGCAGGCTTGGCCATGGCTGCGGGAAGTGTGCCTGGAGCATCCATGGAGATGGCCTTTCGAGCAAAGCTCTTGATGCTCTCGTCCTTGGACGTCACAAAAGCCGCAACCGAGCGAGGCTCCTTCCAGTTAAGCGCGTTTCTGTCAAAAAGCATCAGGGGTACGATCCTCTTGGTCTTGCCCACTCCATCCTTTGTTCGGTAACTGACCTTTACCTCAGCCTGCACAGGAGTGTTCTCATCCACATGAAATACTTTTTCAGAATCCAGAGTCACGCTTACCGGAACATCAATAAGCTCACCGACCGCTGGCTTGGGCAGCACTTTTTCCCAAGGCAAGTTCATGAAGCCCGGAACAAACACCGAGACTTTCAGCTCGTCTAAGGAATAGTCCTTCGATGTCCTGATGCGAACAAGGCCCATGGGATTCGCAGAGTAGTAGCCCAGGCGGGCGGGGAAAACATCATCCAGGTTCACGGACTCTATGTGCACGGGCAGGGTCCTTTTATCACGTGCCATAAGTGCAGCCTTTGCCTGCAATAAAACCGCACCAGAGCGTCTGGTAGAAAACAGCTTTCGCCTTGCGGCGATCTTCAGAAGCTTTTTATCCAGCTTGGAGACCAACTTGTGAACCATTGTGCTTATCTCAGAGGGTTTGCCGCTGGAGCTTGCAGCGCAAAGCCTTCTTCCTGTCTTTCCATTGTAGACCGCCAATGACAGGAGTATTGCCTTGCCTGCCCTCGTGATCATGGGCACTGCCACCAGGGTCGGGCTCTGCTGTGACTCAGCCAGCCTGCGAATATCCACGGGCCTGGGTTTGGATCTCAGCTTGGCCTCTTCGCTGAATTCGGCCTGTATATACGATATGTTTTCCAGTTCAGCCATGACCACACGGGCGAGAGCCTTGTGAAGCCAACGCAAACGTTTGTGCGCTCTTCCCGCTGGCACGGTCAGCAGCAGACTGAAGCCAAGGGCATGCCCGGGAGCCCATCTTGCCAGGATTCTACCGCTGGATGCCGCGATCACCTCCACAGGAACCCGACTCCTTTCCAGCCTGGAGGCCAAAGTCAAGGCATCTGAACTGGAGGTAATCTCCAGCCGAGAGAGCCTCTTTGAAAGGTTGGAGATGGATGTATCTGTTACTTCATCCATCGCCTTGATGTCGTCTGCGAGTTCGGCGAGTTTGGAAGATCCTGGCACTCCTCGAACTATGAACTCTATTTTTGCTCCCCTGGCATCCAAAACAGGAAGCTCTACCAGGAGCTTGTCCAAAATCTTTTGGCCTGCTTTTCTCAATGATTTTCTGGCTGCCAGTTTTTTCGAAACCTCATCATTTCTGACATCCATGGAAAAGGTCTTGAGGATCTCACCGGTTGAAACCCTGATAATACTGACCTTCAGCCAGCTCTCATACACATACGAAAGGTTTGCATCCAAAACATTTCCCATTAGCGTGGTATCTATCTTGCCGACCACCAACAGGTCCGCGTCCATGGCTGCCAGGCTTTGAGGGACCTGGCCCTTGAGCATCAATTCGATGGAGGCATCCTTTCGGGCGGCAGCAACCTGCTTGGCGTCCAGCAGCTTGTAACCCTTTTCGATAAGTCCTTTTTCCACCTCGCCTTGGGCCATGGGTACGCTTGGTGTATTTCCTTCTATGCTCTCATCTATGACCACCGCGATACGCACAGACTTTGCGAAAAGAGACTGAGGCAACAAGATCAATGTCAGAGCCATCATCAGAATCGATTTTTCTATTTTCATCATGGTCATTCCCCTTATGAATGAGCACACAGGCCAGGAACTCCTTTTCTTCGGGACAAAATACTACCAGTGACCCGCGAGACCCACCACCGCTCCCCCTGGCACAGGACAAAAGGAGACCTGCTTTGATATATGATCAGATTTTTCCCACTCCCATGTCCAAAACACCACTCCTGCTGTCATCAAGGCCACAGACACCCCAAAAGACGCCCACATGGCCCCCTCCCACGCTATACTGGCATCTCTGTCGGCCGTGTCGCCACTCGAGTCCCAATCCTTGCCCCTTTTCATGGACATACCCAAAGAAAGGCCTCCCACCACAGCCAGTCCAGCCCCGCTCCAGAACAAGACATGTCCCCATGTAATGCGACTCCTGCGAGCTTCCAGCTCTTCCAGTGATACCGCCCTCTGCCCACCGGCACGACCCACGAACAGCTCCTTTATCATGGTGGGCAAGACATCCACGAGCCCTGACTTGCCTCCTGTGGCCTTTCTGGAAGAACTCGCTATGACACGCACGTCCCGCACATCCAGCAACTTCAGATTGACCAATATTGTATCGCCAAAGTCCGATATGGTCCCTGTAAGCATCCAGTCCACACCCAGGGCGCCTCCAATCTCGGCCAGACACTGATCGTTGGCACAGCCCATGAGCCGCTTTTGCTTCTCCAGGTTCAACAGACCTATTATGTCGCTGCGGCTGATGACCCTCAGACCTCCCATGGCACGAATCTCGTTGGACAGGAGATCCTCCATGGAGCGAACCATTGCCTGGTCCACATCCCCGCTGGCCTTCAAGCCCATGACCGCGACGCTGTGTTGCTGAGCCAGGGCAGAAAAAGACATCATGAGCACGACCCCTGCTGCCGAGAATACAGTCTGCTTTAGCATGTTGTAAGCTCCTTGTTCTGTTTACCTGCCACCGGATACCTTATCTTTGCTGATAGTACAGAGCGATGTCTGCAAATTACCCAGAATAACGCTGACCTTTCCGTCGTTGCCAGATGCATTGATGGCCACTGCAAAATCGCTTGCTCCATCTTTGTTGAAATCTCCTGTAGTGATACCGGTTGCGCCATCAGGTATGGACGGATGAGAACCTTGCTCTTCGAAGGTACCGTCCCCCAGTCCTTTGTATATCTTGACTTTATCACGCTGGTCACTGCTTGTAGCAAAGTCCGGTATACAGTCCGAATCAAAATACCCGGTGACTAGGTACTTGGGTAGATACCTCGGTGTACCTTCCATGGGATTAGAGGAAAAAGTCCCGTCCCAAATGCCACCAGAGCCCTGCCCCATCATTATGGTAACATCAGGAGCGCCTTCGACATCACGTGTGTGTGTTATGGCAAAGTCAGTAAGCCCGTCTAAGTTGAAATCGCTAGCCACCATGCTGTAGGTGGACCTGTCTATGACAAAGTCTAAACCATCGTCAAAAGTATTATCCCAATGCCCGCCTGTACCGCCTCCCAATAATATTGTCACATGTCCGTTATTGTTGACGTATAGATAGGAAACATAGACAAGGTCCATAACCCCATCGCTATTCATGTCAACCGCCACCAAATCATTGGGAACGGCTTTGTCTCCATCAGGATAATCGCTCAATGGAACCACCACTGGAGCTGAAAATCCCCCATCACCATGTCCCAAGAGAATACCTATGCTGTCACTTCCCGTGTTGGCCACTGCCAAATCAGGAACCAAATCTCCATTGAAGTCCGATACGACAAGACGTAGTGGATGGTCTCCTGGTGCCTCATCATGTAAGGGCCCTGAGTAGTAATCCTGATGGGTCGAAAATGTTCCATCACCATTTCCAAGCAAGATACTGATGTTGTTGGAATTGTAGTTGGCCGTGGCCAGGTCCATCTTTCCATCGGAGTCGAAATCAGCAGACTTTACGCTGTACGGAAAATCTCCTACAGGAAAATCGATTGCCTGGCCAAAGGTTCCATCCCCCAGGCCAAGTAGCACTCTGACACTGTCACTGGTGCCACTGCACAATGCCAGATCCAATCTATGGTCGTCATTAAAATCCGCAGCGACCACGTCTTTCAAGTTGCTGCCCGCCACGTAGTCCATAGACACACTTGGAAAGTTGCCGTTGCCCAGACTGCAACTATCTGCAGGCCAGCAGTTTTCATCCAGCCCATCGATTTTTCCGTCACAGTCGTCATCTATGCCGTTTGTGCAGCTCGGATCTCCATTTGTTCCTTCGCTTGGGGAGCATTCGAAACAGCCAGTATCATGAAGGTCTGTATCTCCATCACAATCGTCGTCGATTTCGTTAAAACAGCTCGCATCACCAATTGGCCCCTCAGTGCCAGGATCGGGATCCGGCTCGTGGACGCACTGGTCTCCATCCTCATCACAAGTGTCGATGGTACAGTGGTCATTGTCTGAACAATCATGCTCAGTGCCGGTACACACACCTGATAGACATTGTTCATTGTCAGTGCAAAAAAGGCCGTCATCGCAAGGGGATCCATCGGGATCATTGGCAATACACGAGTCTGTCTCCTCGTCGCACGACTCGGAGCAATCAGCGTCACCATCGCTCGAACTGTCGGCACATGGATCACCACTATGTACCTGGCAGGTTCCGTTGAGGCAGGTGTCATATCCATTACAATACAGACCATCATGGCAAATAGCGTAAGAGATGGGTGCATTTGTACACTGCTTATCAGAGCAACTGTCTTGCGTACACTCATTGCCGTCATCACAATCCGAATCCTGGCTGCAGGGCTTGCAATTGGGGTCATCCCCGTCGGTCAGTCCGTCACAATCATCGTCTTGGTCATTTGAACAGCTCTCATCTCCCTCAGGACCCTCCATACCAGGACGTGGTACCAGAACGTGGGTGCATCCATGCTGTTCATCACAGGAATCCTCTGTACAGACATCATCATCGTCGGAACAGTCACGCACCTGCCCTCGGCACTGGCCTTCAAAGCAAGCATCCTCCACCGTGCATTTCAATCCGTCATCACAAGACACTCCATCCTGGGCAGGCAGGGATTCGCAAGCACCTGTCTCCTTGTTGCATGTACCAAGCAGGCAAGTATCGTCATGATCGCTGCAATCCTTGGGTTCGCCTTGGCACTCACCGTCTAGACACTTGTCATCTACGGTGCACAGATCGCCATCGGAACATGGGACGTTATCCGGAAGCTTAGAATTCTGACAGACGCCTTCTACACAGATGTCCTGGGTGCAGCCATTGTCATCGTCACAATCCTGCCCACCTGTGCATTCATCAGTAAGCCCGTCGCAATCATCGTCTATGTCGTTTCCTGCCTTTTCGTTCTGTGCTGCGCATTTGCCGGGCACAGGTTGGCAAACGCAGACCATGTCCAGTTCAATACCTTGCTTCTTGCGCGCCCGCGCAGTGGTACAAGCCCGCAACAAGACCCTCCCTTCGGAATCGCTCGCCCGAGCGAAAAACATCACCTGGCGATCGGGCAAGGCGCGAATCAAGGCCCCTTGAGGAATAGGCAGCAGCATCGACGTTCGTCCAAGTTGCGAAACTCCTTCAGGGTCCAAATAGCCATCCACCAGGTCCTGACACTTGACACCCTGGATCTCCAGAGCCCACAGCTCCAGATCAGAAGAGTTTCCCAGGCTTTGTGCATCAGGAAACAATATGTTCACGTCAGAGTCCAAAGCTTGACCAGCTATGCCCACTCCCACCGAAAGGTCCAACAATCCATCCTGCACGCTACAGCCACCAAGGGCCATGGCAATTAAAACCCAAGTAATTTTTTTTATCATCGTGTCTGCCCCCTGGAGTGTTTCCTGGACATATGCGCTTTGGTATTCTTGTCTGCAGCTACTGGTAATGTTCGCTGCTGCAAATCCCCAAGCGAAATGTTCAAGTAAACATCCCCACTTGAGTTGTTACCTGCCACTGCAAAATCATTGGCCCCATCTGCATTGAAATCGGCCGAAGTCAGGACTCCTGGACTTTCAAGGTGTGGATAATACAGATAGGTCTCAGCAAATGTCCCGTCTCCATTGCCGTGATATATCCTGACATTATCCACTGATTGAGCAGATACGGCGAGATCGACCATGCAATCGGAATCGAAATAGCCTACAGCAATATATCTTGGAACATCCCTGTATTGTGCAGAAAAAGGCTTGAAGGAAAAAGTCCCGTCCCAAATGCCACCAGAGCCCTGCCCCATCATTATGGTGACATCAGGAGCGCCGTTGACATCATATGTGTGTGTTATGGCAAAGTCCGTAAGTCCATCAGAGTTGAAATCGCTTGCCACCATGCTGTAGGTGGACCTGTCTATGGTAAAATTTGAAGCATCGCCAAAAGTCCCATCCCAATGCCCGCCTGTGCTGCCTCCCAACAATATTGTCACATGTCCGTTATCGTTGCTGTATTCAGAGGAAATATAGGCAAGGTCCATGACCCCGTCTTTATTCATGTCCACAGCCACCAAGGCAGATGGAGCGACTTGGTCTCCATCAGTATAATCGATCAATGGAACCACCACTGGAGCTGAAAACCCCCCATCGCCCTGACCCAAGAGAATACCTATGGAGTCGCTTTTCTTGTTGGCCACTGCCAAATCAGGAACCAAGTCTCCATTGAAGTCCGATACGACAAGACTTCGTGGATGGTCTCCTGGATCCGTATCATGTAAGGGTCCTGAATAGTAATCCTGATGTGGCGAAAATGTTCCATCACCATTTCCCAGCAAGATACTGATGTTGTTGGAGTTGTAGTTGGCCGTGGCCAGGTCCATCTTTCCATCGGAGTCGAAATCAGCAGCCTTTACGCTGTACGGAAAATCTCCTGTTGTAGAAGATTTTGCATCGCCGACCGTACCATCACCATTTCCCAAACGGATAATTACAGCGTCCCGATCTCCGTGACAAGTTACCACATCCAAATGCTGATCGTTGTTGAAATCCGCAGCCACGATATCTTTTGGGAGACTGTCCACCACGTATTCATTTTGATTGGAATATTGCGCATTGCCAAAGCTGCATTGTGACGCAGACCAGCAATCATCATCCTGTCCGTCCGTTTTTCCGTCACAGTCGTCATCTACTCCGTTTGTGCAGCTAGGATCTCCATTTGTTCCTTCGCTTGAGGAACACTCGAAACAGTCATAATCATGAAGGTCTATATCTCCATCACAATCGTCGTCCATTTCGTTAAAGCAGCTCGCATCACCTATTGGCCCCTCAGTGCCAGGATCGGGATCCGGCTCGTTGACGCACTGGTCTCCATCCTCATCACAAGTGTCGATGGTACAGTGGTCATTGTCCGAGCAATCATGCTCGACGCCGGTACATTGACCTGATTTGCACTGGTCGTTGTCAGTGCAAAAAAGGCCGTCATCGCAAGGGGATCCATCGGGATCATGGGCAACACACGAGTCTGTCTCCTCGTCGCAAGACTCAGAGCAATCAGGGTCACCATCGCTCGCACTGTTGGCACATGGATCACCACTATGTACCTGACAGGCTCCGTTCAGACAGGTGTCATCTCCATTACAATACAGACCATCATGGCAAAAAGCGTCAGAGATGGGTGTATTTTTACACTGGTTATCAGAGCAGCTGTCTTGCGTACACTCATTGTCATCATCACAATCTGAATCCTGATTGCAGGACTTGCAATTGGAGTCATCCAAGTCGGTCCGTCCGTCACAATCATCGTCTTGGCCATTTGAACAGTTCGCATGGCCCGCAGGACCCTCCATCCCAGGACGTGGTACCAGAACGTGGGTGCATCCATGCTGCTCATCACAGGAATCCTCTGTACAGACATCATCATCGTCGGAACAGTCACGCACCTGTCCTCGGCACTGGCCTTCAAAGCACGCATCCTCCACCGTGCATTTCAATCCATCATCACAAGACACTCCATCCTGGGCTGGTAGGGATTCGCAAGCACCCGTCTCCTTGTCGCATATACCAAGCAGGCAGGTACCGTCATGATCACTGCAATCCTTGGGTTCACCCTTGCACTCACCATCTAGACACTTGTCGTCCAAGGTGCACAGATCGCCATCGGAACAGGGGACGTTATCAGGGAGCTTAGAGTTCTGGCAGATGCCTTCTACACAGATGTCCTGGGTACAGCCATTGTCGTCGTCACAATCCTGCCCATCCGTGCATTCATCAGTAAGCCCGTCGCAATCATCGTCTATGTCGTTTCCTGCCTTTTCGTCCTGTGCTGCGCATATGCCGGGCACGGGCTGACATACACAGACCATGTCCAGTGTAATGCCTTGTTTCTTACGCGCCCGCGCAGTGGTACAGGCCCGCAACAGGACCCTACTTACAGAATCGCTCGCCCGAGCGAAAAACATCACCTGGCGGTCGGGCAAGGCGCGAATCAATGCCCCTTGAGATGCAGGCAGGGTCGTCGACATCTTGCGTAGCATCGAGTCAGGATCGGGATCCAAATAGCCATCCACCAGGTCCTGACACTTGACACCCTGGATCTCCAGAGCCCACAGCTCCAGATCAGAAGAGTTTCCCAAGCTTTGTGCATCAGGAAACAATATGTTCACGTCAGAGTCCAAGGGCTGGCCGGCTACGCCCACTCCCACCGAAAGATCCCAGGGACCATCCTGCACAAATATACCGCAGCCACCAGCACTAAAAACGACCAAGGCATAGGCAAAGAATCTCACCATGAAATTTTCTCCATAGAAAATTGCAGGTCTAATCACACAATCTATCGACCAGCGCCATAATACCTCAGCCTGACCGGGATACATATACAATTTCGCACCCTGAAATCTGCACAAGCCGCTCAATACTGTCGCAAAATATCAGAATAAAATCTGTGATCCTCTTCACCAATGGTATTTGGTGATGAGCCGTGCTAGTTTTTCAGAAAAACAGTTTTCAAAAAAGCTTTCGGTGGACAAGCCAGACATGAGGTGGTGGAGATGAAACATACATTTTTGTTCTTATGGGCCTTGGAAGCCATATTCCTTTTTGCTCCTTCCACAAGCACAGCAGCTCTTTTACCCAAGGCTGCCTCGCTAAGCGCCACCCATGAAATCCAATACGACCAAGGTGCCAACTCCTACACCCTGACTGCCACAGGATCCCACACCGTCACATATGTGCTCGACCTGGACGACCCGGACTTACAGAGGGGAATGCTCCGCATAAGCGCCTCAGTGGACAGGGGGCCGTTTTTCCATGTTCTCGATCAGGCCGGCACAAGATACAGAAACACACAGGGACAGATCCTGGAGCCTGCCCAATACGCAAGCGCAGGTGCCTTGTACGAACATCACGTCCAAGGCGACGAGATCGTCCTTGTCTTTCAAGAGCAACCAGCGTCAAACACTCTACAAAAGACATACAGACTTTCACTGCAAGGCTTGAGCCTGGTGATCCACTTCCAATCCGACTCCACTCAGACCCTCGACGGTTACGCAGGTGTAAACCTGGGCTGGGCTCAAGCCCAGGGGCAAGATACACGGGTGGTACAGATCCCCTACCTTCCCATCCCCATCTGCATGCTCCCTGCAGGGACCGTGCTGAGCGCCTTTGTGGATCCCTCCACCTCCAGCGCGGCAAAGGTAAACTCTGCCACAGGCATTGGCGATAACGGCACCCTGTATTGCCACTCCCGGACACTCTCTGTGCCCAACACCTCCGGCGAGCAGACGGCCATGGACGAGACCGCCTACGTGACCCTGTCCAGCGAGCTTTCCCATGTCTACGTGGCACCAGACACACAGCCCTCTGACTACAGGTCCCTGCTTTCTGACAAGCTGCTCCTTGATGTCTGGGGCCTGCAAGGCGAGTTCAGCGCACCGGAAGGAGTGGAACTGGCTTGGCAGACCGCAGAGCAGGACGAGGTACACGCAGTGGTCCAATATGCTGATGTGAACGAATCGTGCGGCAATGGGGTGGAACTCGTCCTGAGCACCAGCAGCACACAACTGGCACGCATAAGGATTCTCAATGGCGACATGGAGACTCACACATGGGAGTCGGATGTATCACTGGATGCAGGCGACGAGCTTCGCTTTGCCGTTTTGCGCGCCGGAGACAACGCCTGTGACGGCACTTTATTGAAAGTGCAGATAGCAAGTTCCCAAGACACCTTCGACTCTGTGGTTGATTTTTCAGACACCCAGGGTCAGCGCGGTTTTTACTATCGCGAACTCATTGACCAGCAGCGAGTTGACATGACCTACAACCAAGCACAGGGCTGGTGGGAAGGGCAGGGAAACTTCTCCATACTCGGTGCCGGATTTGCCCATCCCGGCACGGGAAAAACCTCATACCTGGATGCAAAGAACATGGTGGAGCGCTACGCAGAATATGGTCTCTTGCACCTGGCCATAATCTTTCATGTCTGGCAGCGATGGGGTTATGACCAGGGACTGCCCGATCATTACCCGGCCAACCCCGACCTGGGCACATCGGAGCAGATGGCCGACTTCATCGAGACGGCAAAACAGGCCGGAATGCTGCTTGCGCTTCACGAAAACTATACGGACATCTATCCGGACAATCCACCGGATTACCCAAGCCCCCTGTGGGATCCCACAGCCATAGCCCTGAGCCAAAGCGGAGAACGAAAACTCGGATGGTACCATCCAGTAACCCATCAGCAGGCATTTGTCATAGCGGCCGACAGGATGCTGGAGTTTTCTCAACTCGAAAGCAGGGCCATAGCTGCAGACTACGCTCCCAATGCCGCATACCTGGATGTGACGACTGGCTGGAACCCGTCGAGAGCCATCGATCACACATCCTCAGCCGGAAAGAAGCCAACCATGGCCTGGGCCTTCAATCACACGGTGGATCTCTTCGACTTCATCCGGGACGTATACTCAGGCCCCCTGCTGGGAGAAGGAGGAGAAGGTTCAAACCGTTTCGACAGTTTTTTTGCAGGGCACCTGGATGCGGTGGAGCGACAGGTCGAGGGGCGACAATGGGCGCAGGTCATACCAGAATATGAGCTCCAATGCATAAAACCCCTGATGCTCAACCACGGCATGGGTTATTACGCAAGATACTTCACACCTTATGGACAACAGCCCATCCAAGTTACAGACATGGACCTGGATCAATACAGGGCCAGCGAACTCGCCTTCGGTCACGCGGGTTTTCTGGGGGACGGAGTGGGTGGAGTGAATGACTGGCTCGAGCTGCATGCCCCGGAATACTGGCTCATGCAGGCCATACAGAGTGAAATCGCAGACGCGGACTACTCGAACACAGAGTACTTCGACGGACAAGGCTTCATATCATTGCAGCAGGCCCTTCGACGCAGGCAGGATCTCTCCAGGGCAAGGTTGAAAATTTCCTATGCCTCAGGTGCTTCCTTGTGGATAAACCGCGATAGCTTTTTCGGCGGAACCAATACCCTGGGCGGATTTTCCTTCGAGCAGGGTGCCTACGGATGGCGCTACCTCGAAGACCAGGGCTCAGGCCCTGTGGAGCTTCGCTGGGACGCAGAAAAACAGCGCTGGCAGGGCAGCAGGACCTGGAGCATCATAGCCTCCAACTACATGCATCCGGATGGCCAGGCCATTATAAGGACTTATAGGGTACCTTCGGATGCTACTGTTTCCATCGAGACATCCTTATCCGACGCTGACACCTCCTGTGGTGATGGAGTCATGGCCAGGCTGCAGCTAAACGGCTCAGATCTGTGGACTTGCGCTCTTGCAGGTGACACCCAGGAGCCTTGCCAGTTAGCCCCCACTGAAGTCCCTGTCCTGGCCGGAGACGAGATCTCTTTGAGGGTGGAGCCAAAATCCGATAACTCATGCGACACCACCTCTTACTACATGAACCTGAAATGGCAGGACGAGCTGCAACACGACTGGACCATAGAAGGCCCGAACGGACCTGTGCTTCCTCCATCGGGATTCTATTTTTACTCACCAGTCTCGCAGACCAAGGCCGGCACCTTGATTGACAATGACTCAGGACAGATCGCAGACTTCGTATCCTCTGCTGCCTATTCGTACACACGCAGCAGAAACGGCACCCTCCTGAGCTTGGGTGACCTGAACACCGACGGAGCAGTGGCGCTGGTACATGGAAGCCAAGGACAGGACATTCATGGTCAAAGACTGACCATGGCCCAAAGCGCAGAGCACCCCTTGCTGAACATGTCCACAAGGGCGGACTTCAACCTGCGCTTTGTGGACAGCGACAAAGCCCTGGTCTCTGTTCGCAACCTTGCCCAGGGCCAGACCCTCGATGCCAGCTACTCAGACCTGCCACAATTCTGGCTGGATGAACTCGCCTTGCATCCTGACAATCTCTCCTTATGTCCATCAGACCAAGAGGGTGAGCTGATTGGTGAGTGTCACGCAGTGCAAGTGGATGAATCAGGCACAGCCACATTGGCTCAATTGGAACAGGGACAAACATACCTCCTTTGGCTTAAAGCAGGTTGCAGCGGGGCAGATTGCTGTGGAGACGGCACATGTGACAGTGATGAAGACTGCTCTACCTGTCCCCAGGATTGCAGGCTTGGTCAAAGTCAGATTTGTTGTGACGGGATCATGGTGGATGGAGACTGCTGTACGGATGACCATTGCCCGGCCGGACAGGACTGCGTGGAAAACTCCTGTGTGGAATCGACAGATGGAGGAAGGGACGCAGGAGTCGATGGAGGGGAGCAAGATGGTGCTGGTTCGGATGGATACTCTGCTGACGCAGGGGCAGACAATGGATCAGAAACATCCTATGTTGCCAATTCCGGCTGCGGCTGTTCATCCTCGCATGTTCCTGGCTCAGTGTGGTTTGTTCTGCTGCTTTTTCCTTTTATAATCAGACGAGCTAAGCGGAAACAGAAAAACTGTTGAATACGAAAACTACTCATGTTAGGAATTACGCTTAAGTTAGCTTACTTTTCCCTACACACTGCAGAGGAGATATTTCATGAAAAAAATTAGAATGTTGGCCCTGGTCCTGTCAATCCTGGCCTTGTCCTTGCCTGCATCCGCAAGTGGACTTGTAAGGGCTGGATCGACCAAAGGATTTGATAATATTCAGCAAGGAGTTGTGGACCTGAGTCTCGAAAATATGCTCATTTTACGCTATCTGAGTAACTCGGATGCAGATACCTCAAGTCTTTCAACTGTTTACATTGTAGGATTAAACCCTCACTATTTTATCATGAACAACTTTTCCCTGGGGCTCAACCTTAACTTTCTGTACCAGAAGGACACGGCTTCCAGCGGAGGAGTGGATACCACCAGCACCGAAACAGGTTTCATGGGCTTTTTAATGGCTAACTATTACCTGAGCCTGGGAAATAACCTGTTTTTCAAACCAGGCGTGGGTGGTGGTGGATTCTACAACACCAGATCTGTTCCAGCCGGCGCTGGACTCACCGCTGAGACCAAGCTCTACGGTGGAGCTGCGCAGCTTGATCTGGGTTTTGTCTTTTACGCCAGCGCAAATTTCAATCTGAGAGCCGGTGTCAATGCAATAATACGTTTTGGCAAAGAAGGCGCAGATGGGTCCGATGTAGAACAGTCTATCACGACGGTCGATATGGGGGTCAATGCAGGCTTGGGATACTCGTTTTAGTATTGCAACCGACCTTAACCTGCTTTTTCCATATTTTCATTCACGGTACAAATCTCCCACCCCCTGAAATCAGATTTTCCAGATCGCTTGTGAGGTCACGGAGATGCAAGGAATCGTCCGCAGTCGTGGATACACTACGTCGAGGCCTCACCTCACCGGAAAAGATTCCGCAGCATCGACACAGAGATCGCAAGCGAGGTGGGAAATCAGGGCTAGATTGACTTCTGCTCATGAAGCTTACTGACCAGGGGCCGTGTGCCTTGCTCGTTACACCATGGGCTGACGAAGACGAGTAACTCTGCTGATCCTGCAGGACGATGTTGATGTTTTCCCGAAGTTCATTATACGGTTGTAATCCATAAATGTTTTCCAAAATCGAAATGAGAGTCAACAAGAACCACTGGCATATGCTGTTTGGAATTTGTGCAATCTGAGTCTTGACAGACCAAAAAACATGACACATATTTCGCGAAACATGATGATTGTTTCATGTATAAAATGGGATTTTTGAAGGACCACCATGTAACAGATTGATAAGTGAGGAGAAAATGGCGCTTGTGAACGTAAAAAATCCGGAGATGTTGAAACAGGGTTTGGATAAGCTGAAAGGTGCTGCTTTTGTTGGCTTTTTTGGAGATTTCTCCGACGCTTCCCAAAAAGCCTTGCCGGAATTCGAAGCTTTCTGTAAAACCCATGAAGCTGATGGAGAATGCTTTGTTGTGGACGTAGGCAAGGTAAAAGGCATACACAAGAACTATGGTGTATCAGCGGTACCCACGGTAATCGCCTTGAAAGAGGATAAAGTGCTTCAAAAGATTACAGGACCCCAATCAAAGGATGGCTACGAACGTGCGCTGTTGTCCACCGGCACAATAGTGACCAAACGATCAGGCACCAAGGAACGCAAGTTCCCCA
Organism: Myxococcales bacterium; assembly: GCA_027031935.1. GTDB lineage: Bacteria > Myxococcota > B64-G9 > B64-G9 > B64-G9 > JALVPF01. The sequence goes on from JALVPF010000528.1 coordinate 21,896, forward strand.
GGGTGGTGGTGTATGTGAGCAATTCGTGCCCCTGGTGTACCAAGGTCAAGCTCTACCTGCGAAAACGACAGGTTCCATATTCAGAAGTCAACGTCAGCCGCAACCCCGAAGAAGCAGTTGCGCTGCAACGCAAAACAGGACAAACCGGAGTTCCCCAAGTGAACATCGGCGGAAGCTGGGTTGTGGGTTTTGACCAACCCAAGATCGATCGCTTACTGGGTTTGCCGCCCTTGCAAGGCGAATAAGTTCTAGAAAGGAGAAATACCCCATGAAACCACAACCGCTAAACGATCTGGTGCTCCTTCGCCCAGTGGAGGCGCAAGAGGTAACAAAGGGTGGAATCATCCTGCCCGATACTGCAAAAGAGACACCAGACGAAGGAATCGTCGAAGCCATAGCCGCCAATGCCACAGACGAAGTGGTAATTGGTGACCGGGTCATTTACAAAAAGTACTCGGGCGAGACGATCCGGGTAGATGGAGAGGACTTCAAGCTGGTCCCTGCCGGAGATCTCCTGGCAAAGCTAGTGGAAGCTGACGAGATCCCGGATTGAGTTCGGTCCAAGACAGCAAGCTAAGAAGTAAAAAATGCCTCCTCAAAAGACTCATCTCGGCTAGACGCATA
>JALVPF010000529.1 GCA_027031935.1 Myxococcales bacterium
CGGCCCCCTGATGAACAAGCTATCCAAGGAAGTGGGCCCCATGGCCAACGAAGTGGAGGTTCGTGGGTATATCATTGGTTCATCCATAGAGAGCTTGACCAACTTCGGTGAAAACCACCTGGTGTTCATCGATCAGGGCTCTGAGCAAGGCGTTCACGAAGGAAACGTGTTCGAGGTCGTACGTCGGGAAGACGGTCTGTTCCTGCCAGGTACGGGCAGAAAGGAAGGCAAGTGGGACAAGAGCATGCCCGCTGAAATATATGCCCGCATCATGGTGGTTGATGCAAGACCGACGGCGAGCACAGGCATCGTCATGGAGAGCATTCGTGAATTACGCGTGGGTGACAGAGTGCTGATGAGCATCAAGTAAAGCTTACCGAACTTTTTCAAATTGTCCCGAACCGGTATCCAGGAATCCAAAGACATCGTCCCTGTAAAAAGGGATGATGACGCTTTCCCAAGATCTTTTCTGGCCATCTCCAGTCCACCTGAGACCATATGGCTCGTTGGAAAGATTCCTCCTGCGCCCAGGGTAGCATTGGTGGGAGCCAGACGCTGCGACAGTTATGGGCTGGAGTTGGCAAGGAGCCTGGCCAGGGATCTGACAAAAGAGGGCGTGGCCATAGTGTCCGGCGGGGCTGCTGGAGTCGACACCGCAGCGCTCGCATCCTGCCTGGAAGCAGGCGGATACCCGGTGGCCATATTGGGTACGGGGGTGGATGTAGCCTATCCTGCGTCCAACAGGAGACTGTTTGCCAGGATTGCAGAAAAAGGCGCTGTGCTGAGCGAATATGCTCCAGGCACTCCAGGCATGCCAGGGAATTTTCCCAGGAGAAATCGCCTGGTCAGCGCCCTTGCAGATGCAGTGCTTGTGGTCAGGGCCGAGAAAAATAGCGGATCTCTCATTACGGCGCGTTGGGCCATTCGACAAAACAAGCCTCTTTTGACCGTACCGGGACCAGTGGGCCAGTCCCTGAGTGCCGGATGTCATCAGCTTCTACGTGATGGCGCCGGGCTGGTGGAAAATGCAGATGACGTCTTGGCAGCCATTGGCATGTCGAGCCCTTCGGCACAGACGAAATTGGATCTGTCGGCTGGAACAGAGAAGCCCAAGGCCCAATCGATTCCGGTTGATCTCGACCCTGAGGAACGCTTATTGATGGAGGCCCTGGAGTCAGGGCCCATGCCCATGGATGTGCTGTCACATCAGACCGGCCTGGCCGTCAGCAGGCTTTCTGGGCTGCTGCTTGAACTTGAACTCAAGGGCATGGTAATGCAGAGCGCAGGTTTGGTGTCGTCATGCGTCGATGTAAACAAGGACTCCGGGAAGGTTCGGTGAGGTAAAGTGGACAAGATTGTTACTGTTGTGGGGGCAGGTCTGGCTGGTTGCGAAGCTGCGGTGGCCCTGGCACGCGGTGGCTTGCAGGTTCGCCTTTTGGACATGAAACCTGCACAGTTTTCCCCTGCCCATAATCTGGATGGACCTGCCGAGCTGGTTTGCTCCAACTCCTTGAAGTCGGATTCTCTGGATACGGCCCATGGTTTGCTGAAATGGGAACTGCGTCAACTGGGCTCGGTGGTATTGAAGGCCGCAGATCATGCCAGGGTTCCTGCTGGAAGTGCCCTTGCGGTGGATCGCAGGCTGTTTTCCGAGGAAGTGGAAAAGCTCCTGTCCAAGGAAAGCAGGATCGAATACACAAAATCCGTCCTGGTCTCGGATCCACCCGAAGGTGATGTGGTCCTGGCCACAGGCCCCCTGACTTCGCCGGAGCTTGTCTCGTGGCTGAAGCAGTATGCAGGCTGTGACCAGGATTTGTACTTTTATGATGCCCTCGCTCCAATCGTAAGCGCAGACAGTCTGGACATGGGAAAGATCTTTGCTGGATCCAGGTGGGGCAAGGGTGGTGATGACTACCTGAACTGCCCAATGGACGAGGATGAATACGGGAGATTCGTCGAGGCCCTGAGAACAGCACAACGCACACCTCTGCATGATTTCGAAGAACCAAAATATTTCGAGTCCTGCCTGCCGGTGGAAGTGCTTGCAGACCGGGGCGACGATGTGTTGGCCTTTGGGCCCATGCGGCCCGTTGGATTGGAGCATGATGGCACACAACCCCATGCTGTCGTGCAGCTTCGGCCCGAGAATTCAGAGCGTTCGGCTTTCAACCTCGTGGGTTTTCAGACAAAGCTGACCTACAAGGCCCAGGACCAGGTTTTCAGGCTTATTCCCGGCTTGGAAAATGTCGAATTCCTGAGGTACGGTGCAGTTCATCGAAACCTGTTCGTCAACTCCCCTGTGGTGCTGGACGATGAGTTCAGACTCAAGGCGGCCGAACGGGTGAGGTTGACGGGGCAGATCGTGGGTGTGGAGGGTTACATGGAGAGCGCGGCAATGGGCCTGTTGCTTGGCTTGATGATGGTCGGAGAGGCAGGTGATCGCCCCCTGACTCCTCCACCTCTGGATACGGCGCTGGGGGCTTTGTGGAATCACGTCAGGGGCAAAAACCAGGGCAAGGTGTTTGAGCCCATGAATATCCATTTTGGTCTCTTGCCTCCGGTAAAGGCACGGGGGCGAAGCAACAGGCGAAAGATAGCGGTAAAGCGGGCAAGGGTCTCTTTTGCAAATTGGCTTGAGCAGTCCGGTCTGGGAGGTGTGTCTTGAGCGCTCTTGCAACTGTGGTGGTCAATGGTCGCGGTGCCCGCAGGTTGCGACAGGGGCATGTCTGGATATTCGATTCGGATGTCCGCAGCACCGGTGGTGCCAAGGCTGGAGATATCGTCAAGGTCGTAAGCCGTCACAAGTCAGGCGGTGCCAACGAGCTCGGGATCGCATTTTTCAATCCTGATTCCATGATTCGTCTTCGACTGATCGATATAAGAGTCCAACATCCAGATGATGATTTCTGGAGAGACAGACTGGTGGCGGCCTTGTCGCTTCGCAGGGGTCTTGAGATTTCGGACACGAACGATGACGTTGGAAGGCTCGTGTTTTCAGAGGCTGATGGTATCCCGGGGCTCATCGTAGACCGCTATGCCGATGTCCTTGT
>JALVPF010000530.1 GCA_027031935.1 Myxococcales bacterium
GATCAACCTGGTTGCAGTGGATGAGGCGCCAGAGGGATGGGGTGGTACAGACCTGTCGGACAGAAAGCCGCAAGAGGCGCTTTATGTCATCTCCAATCAAGCAGGGACAAGGGTGAAAAACATTCAGGTTCAAATTCCGGGCAGGGAGGATCTTGGTGCATCGGGCCAGGTGAGCCTGGAGTTCGACACAGATAACATTCCGGAAAACGCATGGCTGGTGATGCCCCACGCCGCTGTTCACATAAAGGATCTGTCGCAGGCAACGCAGATTCCCTTTGGAGTCATGCCCGGCCAGCGAAAGATTGACATGAGCCTTCTGGCGGACAACTCCTCTGACGATGTCTTGCTAAGTTCCATAGACCAACTGCTGGACAAGAAACTTGGCGAAGTTGAAGACTACCTGGCATTGGGTTCTTGCCTTTGTTACCAGAACAGAAGTGACTTGAAAAAGTTGTGGAACGATTTAGACCGAATCAAGGAAGTGAGCAAACGGGAACAGCAAAGGACCGCGACTTTGGCTTCTGTGTCACGGGGATCCAGGCTTGCTGCACATCGCATGCATCTTATTGCTACGCGAAAAGCGGCTGTGGCAGCTGAACAACTTTCAAAGGCGATACTGATAAAAGGTTACGTGGATTTTGCTGCCGCCGTTGTGGGCACTGTACTGACGGTTTATACCGGCGGGGCAGCAGGTATTTTTGTGTCAGGTGCTTTTACCGTCCTGGATGAGTACCTTTCGGACGATTCGGACCCTGTGGTGGACTTCAGCGGTGATCTGGAAAATCTTCTTGATGACACCGTATCCGTCAAGTCCGAGACCATGGGGCTGCTGGAAAGTGCCATAGAAGAGGGCATATTGACAGATGAGGACAAGACAGCCATGCAGATTGCCACCAAGGAGCTGGGCAGATCCTTGGTAAAGGACACTCCCAGGACAAGAAAGATCCTGGAGGCACTGAGAAACCAGGGTGCAGAGCTGTCGGGTGCTGCTGAACATGGTGTCAACGCGGTGCAAAATGTCCTCGCGGCCATGCAGTTGGCTGCACAGATCAATCAGAACATGGCCAGGTTGAGCTATGCCAGGGCCATGAATCCCGAGACGAACTTCACTAATATCTATTTTCACTTCACGGTCATCTCTGACAAGTGGGAAAAACGAAACCAGAAGGCTTTGGCGATCTTGAACAAGGTGACGGAGATATTCACCAGGTATGACGCCGGGCTGACCGAATGCGCAATTTCCGGCGAATGCAAACAGGAGTTCGATGCAAGCGTTGATCAGGCCATGGGTCATCTGGAAGAAGTCCGACAGCAGGTTTTTTCTGAAGACTGGGAAGACGAATCTGTTTTCAAGGAATTCGAGGAAAAGGACAAGGCGGTCAGAGATGCGCAGAAAGCCATGAGGCGGGCCAACGAAAGCCTTATCATGGCTTATCACAGGATAAGCCTGTGCATGAACAGGGCGGGCAGGTCGGCCAATCCCGAAGAGTACCGTCAAACCCATTGCGAACCCTTGCAGCAGATGATTGAACCGCTCAAGAATGCGGTGGATGAAGCTGGTGCAAAACTACAGGAAGCGCGTGAGCAAAGGGCCTCGGTGCAGCCGGAACTGGTGCAGGAGTTTGACGACACTCTCACCGGGGCAAAGAGATTCAAGGCCTTGAACGCCGCAAACTATTTTGTATCGGCTCAGATCGAAGAGGCCCTGGATAAATATGACGACTGCATCAAGCAGGATCCTGACAACCCGGGCCTCGTGAGTCGTCCACTTCATGACAAGACCGACGCCGATGATCCCTTCAATGATTTCTGGGCTGTGGTCATGCAATACAATGACACCCCGGAGGGATCTTGCGAGTTTTTTGGAGATGCGATCTTTTATGCCTACAGCGAGCAATATCCTCATTACGACATCAGGTACAAACGTATACTGAGCTTTGATCCTCTCGTCTATGGCGAAAGACAGATGGCGGTCTTTGACGATACGCTCAACTTCCGCGATCCGAAGGTGTCCTACGATGGAAAGTATTTGTACGTGCTGGCATACGAGGGAAGCAACTTTTACACCGGAAGTCCACGGCTGCGTGCTTACGAGATTGTTCGTGACGAAATAGAACCTGACCTGGTGAGGTTCGAACTGAAAACGGAACTCGATGCCCTTACGTGGAACTACGACGTTGGTGTGGATTCGAATTTTGGAGTTTCCGGAGACTTTGTGATCTATGATGACCAGGCGGCGGAACACGGCCCGCAGGTGTTTTCGAGTGCTCCTGGTCTACTTGTGCCCGGTCCTGTTACGCAATACGGTGTTCAAGATCCCAACTCGGGAAAAGACAATCTTCTCAAGGCGGATCACCCGGTTTTTGCCGGGGATGGGGCCATTGTCTTCAACGCCGATTCCGGTGCCGGCAAGCTGGGATATATTTTCCCCTGGCGCATGGGGGATGTAGCCATAGACTATCTGCAGTCGAACAATCAGTTCATGCCAGGTTCCAGCAGAGGATACCTGGTAGGTACTTTCATTTCCAGGAATGGAAGATATGTGGGCACCGAGTTCATGCCGGAAATCTGCACTGCTCACGGTGGGTGTAATCCGGACGTGGATTGTGAACCCTACTGCCTGTTCGACATTGACAATGATCGCTTCATACCCTCTCCTCACTACAGCAGGGGGGATTTTTCTCCGGATGGGCAATATGCTGTATTTCTGCTTGGAACGAGCGACAGGGTGTCTGTCTGGAAGACAGACAGTGCTGATGTCTCTGATGTCTCGGTGGTGGATGCCTGCACCAGCTCACAAGACATTCTGGATCCTTCCTGGGGACTTTTGCCGTCCCGGACACCCTGATCGCAAGCTGATGTCAACCTGAAATTTTTACACGCATACTTAAATTGTCTTTGAATGCTGTTTTCAACCGGCATGGGAATCATTCATTTTCTTTTGAAATGATTCTATAATTTTACCAAAACATGGCAAATTCTAGTTTTTTGATAAAGATACCCAAGATTGAAAAAAACGCTTATAAATTTCATAACAATTTGAA
>JALVPF010000531.1 GCA_027031935.1 Myxococcales bacterium
GTCTAAGTCGCCGTCTCCGTCCGTATCCGCCAGACTGGGATCCAGCCCCAGGCTGAGTTCAAGCGCGTCGGTCAGGCCATCTCCATCAGAGTCGGGAATCGGATGCCTCTGACCAAACTGGGCATTTGCGTTAAAGGCCACTGCCTTGGAAAACCTGAAGGAGCGGACCTGCGGTGTGGGATCTATGTCGAACTCGAAGCTCTCCCCATTGGAGATGTTCGTAAATGAACCCTCACCTGCTTCTGCCATCTCCTTCAGGAGCATGCGAGCACCCAGGATCTCCTCTTCGCTCTCCCATTCGCCTGAACTCTCCAGGTACAGGGTGTTTAGCCTGAACTCTGCCACCTTTGGCTTGAAATACTGCTTGACCGCATCCACGTTTGCCACAAGCGTAGGACGATCCCTTGTACCGAAAGTTGGAAAACCATCGCTTAGCCAATAGACCAGATAGTGTGTCCTGAGCGCTTCCATGGGATTGTTCATGGTGTCCAGGTCGTCGACGATGAACTGATACATCTCGTGAATTGCATCCTCGTAGTTGGTCCCGCCTCCGGCTGCTTCACCGGTCAATGCATTGGCAGCCGTAGTCAGAATCCCCTTGTTGTCGGTAAACACCAATGTTGGCCTGTGAGCGTAGTCGTTGAAAGTGACAATCCCGAAAAACACACTGTCCTTGCTCACGTGTTCTTCCACAGCGTTTAAAAATGCATCCACCCTGTGTTCATCAGGATCATTCCAGCGGTTGGACAAGGATGTGTCGATCACAAAAAGAATCTTGTAGGGCACCTTCTCCACGATGGGATCCGGTGAACAGACCTGCACTTTCATGCCCATCCTCATGAGTTCGGATTCGGGAGCCAGGTCTATGAACAGATCAGCATCGGTACAATTGGCAACGAGGATAGCCGCTGCCAAGACAGTCAAGAATCTTTTTATAAGGTTAGCCTTCATGAGGCATCTCCTGCATGCACTAGCCACAAGCCGGGCAGTCGCCCTCCACCCAGTGGCAGCTACTGCTACACGCATCTGTCCGCTGCGGACAGCCTTCCGGATTACATTGCACCGTGCGGGTTTCTCCTGGGGTACAATCAACACTCCCGTCAGGCACACACTCTCCTGTCAGATACCAGTTGCAACCTATGCAGGTATAAGTACCGTGGCCAGCCCCACACATGGAGTTACACGAGCGAGACTCGGTGGATCCTGCCACGCATGAGTTTGCCCTCGGAATGCACTCCGATTCCTGCCACTGGCAGTTTTCATCACATGAAGTGGTGCTGGTTCCACAGCGATCGTCCACCATGCAGGATTGATTATACGAGTCGCCCTCCTCGCACTCCGGGCAGTCCTCCCGTCCGGTCACTTCCACATCCCAGCCCATCCCGTCTTCCTGGCAGGTGCTGGTGGTGGTATAACTGACACCGCATCCACAGGGGGTGTGTTCCACTTTCTGAGTCCCCGGAACACAGCTGGAAGTGGTGGCTGTACAAGGAGACCAGCCTTCAGGCCACTCGCATGACGAGTTGCATTTTCTGCTCATCTCCCCACCCTCTCCCGAGTCCAGCGTACAGGGAGTGGTCTGGACCTGTCCCGGGTAACAGTCGATGGGAGGACAATCACTCAGGTATACAAAGTTGGTCTTGTTGGCCACGCCCGGCAGACACTCGGTGGCCTCCTGGGTGATTACACAGTCGTACTGCAGGTCCCTCTGTCCGCACTTTGGGTGGTTGAAAACGCAGTTTACCTTGTCCACGTGCCTGCCCGGATCACAGCCCTGGCACTGGGATATATTCCATTGGCAGTTGGAGTCGCAGGTTTGCCTCGAGCCCCATCCCTCACGACAGCCTTTGTCAAAACACGGAATCGGTCTGGATGCACCGGGAAAGCACTGCCCCTGTTCGCGGCAATTGCTGCGGTTCCAGAAACACCCATCACATTCGTAGATCTGAATGCCACACTGACCACATGGCTGGACCAGTTTGGCATCGCGCTCACACTCGCTGGGCCTGATTTCGCAGTCCTCGGTTTTTTCCCACACGCAGCCATCGGTACAGGTCCACTTTTCTCCAACACAGGTGGAAGGACCACAGCCGCTGGATTGAGGACAGCTGTCACACCGTCTATACATCACGTCACCAGGTTGACATTCTCCCGGGTGTTCGCATTGACCATCAGAACCCACCGTACCACAAAAACCACAGGGCATGGGCTCAGGGTCCTCACAGGGATCGCAAGCGCCCTTTCGCCATACGCCATCTTCACCACAAACGTCCTGGCGCTCTATTCCGCAACCGCAATCGGCCTGCCGGACAGAGCCAGGTTCACACACACGACAGCGGGGTATTCCACCTATGCAGGCGATGAGCCCCTCTTCTCCTTCGGCGGTCTCGCAAACCTCGCCGTCCACACCCTCATCCGTCAGACCGTCACCGTCGTTGTCCCTGCCATCACAGACCTCTTTATAATGATTGTTGGGATCCGTTACGGAATCATCTGTATTGTTGTTCGTATTGTCATCCTTTTCATCCCATGGCTGCAAGCCATCCTCGTCTTTCAGACCATCCTGACTCTGAGACAGGATCTGACAACCAACAGGCATGAGCATAAAAAGCATCAGTCCACCGAGGTATACTAAATACCGAGTTTTCATAGGCACTACCTCCCAGGTTTAATACATTGCAATCTGTGATCCACCAAGGCCACACAGGTCTATCACCTTGTAAAATCTCCGTTACTCTGGTCTCAAGCTTTACGAACAAGGGCGACACTGAAACCATATTGTTTCAGGTACTCAAGTCAAATAGGCATAAAAGCGATAAAGTCACCAGGAAACAGGTCGTAGTATATTGATATTACTTTCTATTTTAATGTAGCCATATGGACTCAGGCAGGTGGAATAAATATCATTGCCTGTGTAGAAAATTAACCTCGAAAATTAACCTCCGTCCCCAAAATTCCGAAAATTGACCTCCGTCCCCAAAATTCCCCAAAATTCCCCCAAAAAACCCACATCCCCCTATCCCTACTGTCCCTATACATCA
>JALVPF010000532.1:0-3388 GCA_027031935.1 Myxococcales bacterium
GACGAGTGGCGTATACCTCCAGGCATCAGCCGTCGTTGAAATGACCAGTGGCGATCTTCTGGATCGATCCGCTCCAGGTGTTTATCCAGGTGGTGAATTTACGGTGTGGGCAGACCTGGCAAACTCGGTTGACATCTCGGAAATGCACCTGATTGTAAATCTCGATTTTTTGGACCTGGGCCGTTCGCAGGACCCGGCCACCGGGGTCCTGTTGGGCCATGCGACCATTGGTCTTGCAAAAAAATGGACTTTTCATCGGCTTGCACTCTGGACCGGCATCAAGGCAGGATTTTCCTACTATCTGTATTCCGAGACGGCTCTGAAGACCCAGCAGGACCAGGAGATCGCTGCAGCACATCTCGGCTTTGGAGGCGATGCATTTTTGGGCCTCGAGGTAAAACTGATAAAACACCTGGGACTATTTGTGCAACTTGCAGGGCGTGTGTTTTCAAATCCCATCGACTGGCTCAAGTCGTCTCACATGGAGACAGGGGGTCAGGCTTGTGCTGGATTGTTGGTGGATTTCTGATGGTATTCGATGCTTATACCCTTGCCACGTAGGTCATCCATCATGTCGTCGAACAAGGACTCTTCGTCCACCAGCAGCTCGGGCGGCAACACTCCCGGCCTGGCGAGCTGACCCGCTGCGATCCTCTTTGTCACAAAGGCGCAGGGATAACCGGTGGTCCTTGCCATGGATGAAGCACCTGTGTCTGGATCGGTCTCGTCAAACAGCTCATAGGTATGGCACTGTTGCCCAGTGTTGCCCTGTCCTTTTACAACGACTCTCATATAGGTAAACTCTGCCTCCGACTCTTCCAAGGACCAGTTATTGAAAAGAAGTCTGGAAGAAAAGTCCAAGGGCCTCAGCTCGACTCCATTGACAACCATGGGGTCCGTACCAAAAAAACCGCTCTCTGCCAGCAGCTCTATTTTTTCTGCATGCCCCGGATATCGCAAGGTCTTCTCCCTCATGTCAAAGGCGCCAATGGTATCGAGCAGAGATCTCAGGCCATCGGTATTGAAAGCCTCCAGTGTACCTACCTTTGGCACGTCTACGAGTTCCACCTCGCTCAATGCCGGCATGGAGATGGATCTCCCACCTCTTTTCTGTCTGGCCGGGCGGGTATACTCCTCTATGACATCGGCTGGCGAAAACGGAGCCTTGTACTCCCAGGGCAGTATTCTTTGCCTTGGCAGCCCACCGACCATGATGAGCACCGAATCGGTTCGCTCCAGTTTTCTATGGCTGGTGCCCACCATGAGGTTTGCCACACCTGGCGCAACCCCACAGTCCACTACCGCACAGACTCCCTTTTCTCTGGCCAAGGAATCGAGTTCGCGTGCATTTTCAGGCATAAAAGAGATGTCACAGTAGTTCTTCCCGGCGACTATCACCTCACGCAGAGCGCGATAGCCCATCCACCCAGGCAGCGCACCCACCAAGACATCGAAATCCTTTGCCAGACTCGTAATTGAACCTTCCGCTGAGAGGTCTGCCTTGCGAAGCGAAAGGCCCTGGACATGGCGGATGGAGTTCAAACGCTCAGAATCTGCATCCACTGCAGTCACATTCAAGCCAGTAACAGAGGCCAACTGCCTTGCGATGGTCGAGCCCACCAGACCGCAACCCAAAACAGCAATTTTCTTCATATAGTTCGTCTCCTTTGCACATGGGCTGTATGAACAAAACCGCTTTTGCCATGTATTCATGGACTCTTATGCCATTGACGAGGGGAATCATCAAATGTAAAGTCAGTGTAAGCACAAGGAATAAAAATGATCGAACCAATCGTTCAGGATTACATAGACGTCGCGATGACAATGGACAGGGATTCGTTTTGCAAGCAGCTGTCAGATTACATACTTGTTACTGCAACGAGACAGTTTGAGCCTTCGTTTCAAGCAGCCCCGACCCGAATGATCTCAGATGAAGAGAGGCTCTCGCCGGTAAAAAAACCCCCCTTGGATCACAAGGCCAAGGTCATGGAGCTGAGACCTCAAAAACCCAATCGCCTCAATCAGGTAACCATAGGGAGATCAGAGGAAAACGATATCGTACTAACCGATGAAACAGTATCGTCCCATCACGCCATTTTCATGCCTTCTCCCAGGACAAAAAAACCGACGATTCAGGACTATGACTCCACAAACGGAACCAGGATAAACGAAAACCCCATCCTCCCCGGCCGTTCTGTTATCCTTCATGATGGCGACCTTGTGTCCTTTGGAGACATGATGTTTTTGTTCTACTCCTCATCCGGTCTTTTCGAAACACTCAGGTCCATGATAGACCGATAGCAATCAGCACTGGATTGGAAAGAACGGATGAAACATAAAGGCAAAAAGCTCGAAGAAAAGCACTGGCTCGATGACCTGGAAAAAGCCGAGCGGCTGGCCGTGCTTCTCATCCGTGAAATCGACAGGATTGTATTTGATCTGGAGTTCAGAAAAGATATTTTATTTTCCCTCTGGTCCAGGGATAGAATCCGCGCACCACTTCTGAGAGTGTTATCCAGCCGTTATTATGAAATCAAGGCTGAGCTGCTGATTCTTTTTCCGACGGATGTATTCCAGATGGTGGATGATTTCTACCGTGCCTTGGACGAGTTCATCTTCTACGTGTCTTATACCGAAGACATGCCACAGAATCTGGCTCAAAAATTCGAGGCGTACTTAGAAGACATCAAGGAGCTTGGGCCTGCCCTCATAGAAAAGCTTCGCGAACTGGCACCAAATTCCCAGGTTGAGTTGGCTGCCTTTTTACCAGAGACTCCCGACCTTGAAGAGGCAATTGCTTCAGATTGAACACCCCCAAACAGGTCTGGAAAACAGCTCAGGGCGAATCCTGAATCTGACCTCCGGCGAATACAGTGGAAAACAACTCCTGCCCATCCGGATTGTAGAACCTCACTGTGAGTGTCGGAGGTTGAGCCAGGGGATCCAAGTCTACGTATGTAAGGGTCGGGGTGGGATAGCCCCATAAAAATTGATCGGGGGGAAGAGGATCGTAGTCCTCGCCCAACTGCTCTATGATATAGTCCCTGTCTCCCAGGGGATTGGACTGGGCTCCGGGGCCCATGAAGAACTCGAACAGGTCGTAGCCGGTGCCACCCGGTGGATCTAGATGACCAACCATGGTCATGTGAAAATCACCTGAAAGAAAATACACGTTCTCTATGCCATCTTCCAAAAAGGCCATGAGATCCTCTCGCTGAGCATTGTAACAGTTCCAGGTGTCACACTGGTTGAGCCAGGGAGGATTGGGAAAGGCCGTTATGGGAACGGGATTGAGGATCAACTTGAAGACGGCGCTGGAGTTGGCAACAGAGTCCTTGAGCCACTGCAGCTGTTCGCGACTCATGAAAGTGGCATCAGGGTTGAGAAC
>JALVPF010000532.1:3398-9152 GCA_027031935.1 Myxococcales bacterium
CGGCCATCCAAGGCAAAAAACTCTACCGTGTCTCCCCATCTCCAACTGCGCCACAGCCTATCCGGATGTTGGCTGTCTCGCTCCACTGGATTGGCATAGAAAAACGCGCTCTTGCCTGACTCTACCCGTCCGGGACAAGCTGGATCATCAAACTCGGCCGTGTAGTTGTTGGCCACCTCGTGGTCATCAGGTACTGGTAGATAAACAGCGTTTTTCAGTACATCCCTGAATCCCTGGGTTTTCCAGTTGGCATCCCAATAATTCAGGTATTCATCCAGGCTACAGGCCGGCTCTTGCTCATCCCTCTTGGAGTCTGAGTATATGGAATCTCCCAAGTGGATATAAAGGGTGAATGGTTCAAAAGATGCGTTCGCGATCAAGGCAGGATAGGGCTCCTCGTTCTGATGAGTTCCGTGGGTTCCAGAAAAGGTCAGTCGAACCAGCGCTCCTTCAGGCGGCGCTGCCATAAAGCTGCCGATGGCACTTCGCCCCTGTATATCGCCCTGCGTGGGTTCCACAAAAAACGCATAATGATGTCTGAAACCTGGCGCCACATCCACTCGCCTGTGAATGAAGCCCTTGTCATCAGTTGATACCTCTTCATCGAAAATCAAGTCTACTTTTGCAGAATCAGTTCCATCATCCAAGTCGATCCAAACCTTTAACCTGATGCCTTCCGAAATGCTGCTACGGGTCCACAGGAGCATGCTCGCAGGTTTTGGATCACCGGCCATTACTGTCTCGGGAAATGTATCTTCATCCAGGGTGAAGGACTCTGCCTGGAATACCACGGGATTCACAGGGTCCCTGTGTCCGGGGGTCCACTCCTTAGGTCCACCTCCGGAACATGCAAGCAGAGCAAAACCCAGCATAAACAAAGCAGAACACTTGAAAATCTCAAAAACATGTCTCACAGTAAAATCCTCTTTTCACAGCTTGGTAGCAGGTAGCAATCTCGTGCTCATGCGTCCATGGCCTTCATTTTCCTCATTTCTATCACAGAGAAACGCCGTCGTACAAGCGGCAAAGCCAAGCCAGGGAGCATTGTGCCAAGTCCACCTAGCAAAAGAAGAGGATAGTAGACAGACCAAGATTGAGAGACGAAATACGCCCAAGTTCCCAGTATCACCGTCACAATTCCAACTGAAAGGACCACCCATAACAAAGAAATGACTGTGGCACGAGATCTTCCGAGCCAGGTAAAGATCCCCACAAGAGCCATCAACATACCCAAGGCCGAACCTCCAAATGCTCCAAGAAGGCCACTGGTCCTATTTCCAAACCACTGGCTGGCTGCTGCCGTGGACAAGGGATTTTCACCTGAATCGAACTCAAGAAGTTCCACCGGTCCCAGCAATACCTTTCCTGGCCCCTGAAAAACCACGTTCAATACCAGCTTACGTGGTCGAGGACCACCAGGCGTGGATTGAAAAAATTCAAGACTATTTCAGGACAGGTTGAAGTAAATTCGCCAGCCAGATACATGCAGAGACAACTGTGGCCAACTGCGCAAGAGCATATGCGCTGTATTTTCTCTTGGCCACGCCAGCCAGGCCATATACCTGCATCACTGTGCTGGACAGGACCTCGTCAGCAGACGCCTTGAGAAAATCATCCAGGTAGTTTGCCGCCCTTTGCCTTCTGAGGATATCACCGAAATACACCAGCTGACCTCTCTCCTTTATCCTCGTCTGTGTGGAACGTGCCCATACCACTCTCAAGCACAACAGCACCACCACCGCAGAGGCCAAAACAGATGCCAGCGCCAGTGGGTGATCAAGCCCGGCAGATGCAGTGGTTGCGAGAAAAATGGAATTGACCACCAACAGGGTATTGGCCTTTGCGTCGGAGAAACTTATCAGTTCCTGGTTGTAGTCTAAAATGCCCATGGCCAGCTTGATTCTCTCTTGAGCACTCAGATCCGTCCTTGGTCCCGTATCCATGAATGTGGTTCCATCCCTTTTTACCCGTGGTACACCAGGGTCTGCAATTGAGAGTCTCGTCCGTCTGGCAGTATTCATCAGTTTCTCCTCTCGCAATTTACATCATATTGTTTAGCAAACCCCATGCCAGATTCAAACATGCGATATTTCAAAGACTTAGCTTGTAAAAATAGACCTCCGTCCCCAATTTTGCCCCATTATCGCTCGCTACTTTCTTTTCGCTCCATATGAGTGCTCCAATGGATCACAGGCAGCAAATCGCTGCTCCAAATTGGTGCAAAATTTCCCCTAAAATTTTCTAGGCCTTGCTTCCCGAGATTTCGTGCAAATAAGACTATTTTGTGTCCTTTATACAATGAAGGTGCAAACCGCTGAACTGGTAACAAAGCATGGAGAACCCAATGAGCAAACACCCCAAACTGCTGCTGGCTGCTGCGCTAGCCACCATCACCTTGGCAAGTTCCGTCTCCCTGGCTGCCCACCTGAAACCTGTTACTGCAAGCCTTGTATCAGATTCCCAACAGGTGGCTGTGGGAGAAGAATTCCGTGTCGGGGTTCGCCTTGAGATCGCAGATGGTTGGCATATCTACTGGACCTACCCTGGAAACACAGGAAAACCCACCAGGGTAAAATTCAGCTCCAACCAGAATCACACAAAAGTTCTTCAGCCATCCTTTCCCTACCCCAAGGTCTTTGATGCATCAAATGTGGACGAGTTGAGCTTCGGTTACGAACATGAGGTGTTGATACCGGCCAATGCCATGGTCTTTGATACTCCCGATGGAGGGAAAACCAGCATTAGCGCCCATGTCACCTTCCTGGCCTGTAAAAACTCCTGCGTAACCGGCAGTGCTGATCCAAGCTTGACCCTTGCGGTGGGTGAGCATCGAAGGCCTTCATCCATGGCCGCCGAGTTTGATGCCACGCAAGGCCAACTTCCCAAGAGCCTTGGATCCAAGGATGCTTACCTGGAATCCCTTTCATACCACGCCGGGCACTACAAACTAAGCATCAGCCTGCCCGGAGTATCCCGGGCCAAGGGTTTTGTACCCAGTTGGATACAAGGCAGCAGCTGCAAGATCGACAGGTATGAAATCCATGAACCAGACGATGGACCCATCTACATGGAGCTGGACTTGCACGGAAATTCGTGTTTACCAGGAGCAGGGGGAGTGCTGCTGGCGCAAAAAAAGGACTCGGGTAAAGACGATAAGTTTGTGCCTTTCAGGATAAAGGCATCATCAGCACAGAATGCGGGCCCCAAAGTCGTCACCCAGGCTACGGAGACTAAATCGGCTCAGACACCTGCATCAGGAACCGATGGGCAAAGCTCCCTTTGGCTGATGCTCCTGTTTGCCTTTCTCGGAGGGATGATACTCAACGTCATGCCATGCGTCATCCCCGTGGTGATTCCAAAATTGTTGCACGTTGTCCGAACGGCACAAAAGACATCTGACCCGGCCACCAGGCGAAAGCTCCTTTGGGCCAACGCCCTGGCTTATTCTGGTGGTGTTTTTTCCACCCTCCTGGCTCTCGCCACTTTGGTAGTAATTCTCAAACACGTGGGGCACGAGGTTGGTTGGGGGTTCCAGTTTCAAAATCCCTGGTTTTTGATCTTCATGGTCTCTCTGCTCCTGGTACTCGGACTGGGAATGTTGCATGTCTTCCCCCTGCAGAGTTCATCCCACTCGGACGACCTGAAGCATCTGCGAAAAACAAGGCGGAACAGTCCCCTTCTCGAATCCTTTCTCACCGGCTTGCTGGTGACTTTCCTGGGAACACCATGCACGGCTCCCATGTTGGGACCAGCCTTGGGTTATGCCTTTTCAACAGGTGACCTCGAGGTGTTCGTTCTGTTGACTGCGGTGGCCTTCGGTCTGTCCTTTCCCTTCCTCATGCTGGGAGCCTGGACAGGCTGGGCAAAAATCCTGCCCAGCAAGGTCACGGAACGATACGACAGGGTAATGAGAGGCATGGCGTTCTTGTTGTTTGGTACGGCAGTTTGGCTCCTGGGAGTCTTGGCTGATGGATATGGGGCACAAGCCCTGGCGTCCACCTTGTGGTTCTGCCTGGTGCTTGGCGCAAGCGCATGGCTCTATGGTCTGTTGGTTTCCGAGAGTGAACCATGGAAAAAGAGATTGCTGAAACTCCTCCCCATAGCCCTGCTCGTTGCAGCAGCGGGATGGTGGTTGCTGGAGATTCCGTCCGGTTCACAACAGACCACTGAACCACAGCTACGATCCAGGGTAGGCATACAATGGAAAACCTTTGATGAAAACAAGTTGGCCGAGTTGAGAAAATCAGGAAAGACCGTATTTGTGGATTTCACCGCAGGATGGTGCATGAACTGCAAGGCCAATGAAAGGCTGGTCATAGAGACCCAAAAGACCAAGGCCATCATTGACAGGCTCAAAATAGTATCGCTCAAAGCCGACAACACACGCAGAGATCCTGTCATCCAAAAATGGCTCAAGCGCTACCACAGGGCAGGTGTACCCATGTACCTCATATTTCCCGCTTGTGCCAAAGACGAAAAGACCATCCTTCTTCCGGAGATTCTTACACCGTCCATCCTGCGCGATGCACTCGAAAAGGCAGGCCCCAGCAAGGAAAGCTGTGTGCAGTAGATTCGGCTGAACCAATGCAATCAATGGCATATGACAGCTGACAAGGAAAAACGCCACTATCCCCCTATGAATTTTCTCAAACTTGTGGGATCATGATCTTACCGCTTGGCACACCTATGCCAGCCCACCACTTCCATGCGGTACGAGGCTGGATATTCATTCAACAAGTATCGACACCTTATGCCTCTAGTGTGAAACTTTAAAGTTCAGTGCAAGGAGGATCGAGCCATGGGCCTTATGAAGCGAGCCAAGACAGCCGAACAATGGGCAAATCTCCTGGTCCAGGAGCTGAGCGAAAACCTCCGCCAATACTGGGCACATCAGCTGGCAAAGGATCTCTCTTCTGAACTCCAGGAACAGTTGGATGAAGATTTCTCCGAAGACATGCCTTCTCTGCCTGCAAGACGGCTTGCCGAGCAACTTGCCGGTGAACTCAGGGAGTCGTTGCTGACCGAGTTGCAAGGTGAGATTCCAAGAGACGTAAGAGATATTCTTCACTCGGACATGGAGGAACTACTGTTCGAACAACTGAAAAAGGGCGAATCCACCGAGGCCATCAGGCAGATAGCCATGCAGCGGGAAGAACAACTGGCAGAGAAATGGGCCAGGTGGATAGCAGGTGAACTCACGAGCCATCTGCTCAGAAAACTGGCAGACAAGATCCACGGCACAAACCCTGCGTGACCCGAGGCCCCCTGACCAGTAGCCATGAAATAATGGCGGGGGGACCTTGCATCACGGCAGCAATCGTTTTTCATTTCCGACGATTGCTCTCTGCCTCTTGTCTCATGCGCTTTTTTGTAGCGGCCCATGAACATATGGGGCACTGGCTCAGATCGTGTCCCCTGGCCGGGCAATGTTCCCTGCCAAAATAAATGATCTGAAGATGACGGATATTCCATTCCTCTCTTGGAAAAATTTTCTTGAGGTCTTTTTCGGTCTTGACGACACCGGATCCGTCAGACAAGCCCCAACGTGCAGCCAGGCGGTGGATATGGGTATCAACGGGAAAAGCCGGAATGCCGAAAGCCTGGGTCATGACCACGGATGCGCTCTTGTGCCCTACGCCGGGCAGGTCCTCCAGTTCTTCAAAGGAAGCGGGGACCTTGCATCCATGGATTTTTACCAACTGGCGACTCAATGCCTTGATGTTTTTTGCCTTGGTGGGTGCCAGGCCAATGGGT
>JALVPF010000533.1 GCA_027031935.1 Myxococcales bacterium
AGGAAACGTGACAACTGCTGATGATCAGAAAGTGACTGCCGTGATGTTGCAATATCCCGATGACGGTCATTTTGCTGTTTTTCGAAATCCCGAGGCCAAGGCCCATTACTTGGGTTTTTTAGAGTCCATGCTCAAGTCAGGCCTGCCGGTGGTTCCGGTACATGAATGACAAACATGACCTTTTCCACTCATGCCCAGATTTCCCACCTCGCTTGCGATCTCTGTGGCTATGCTGCGGAATCTTTTCCGGTAAGGTGAGGCCTCGACGTGGTGAATCCACGACTGCGGACGATTCCTTGCATCTCCGTGACCTCAAGCGATCTGGGAAATCTGATTCCAGAGGGTGGGAGATTTTAGATTTCCTGCCTTGATCGAGAGGTGTTAGTATTGGTGTCTTGCTTTGATTCTTTTCATTTGAGGTGGGCTTGCAGCCAGTGAGCCAGGTTTTGCGCAGGGACCCAGCTCACTTTGTCTTCGCTATATCCTTCGTCGCTGTGTGAATATCCTGTGACAATACATGTTGCATATGGCCTGTAGGCTTTGGTGAAGCTATGCAGCGAGCGCTTGATTATTCTCCTGGGGTTTTGACCAGCCTTTACCTCGACTGCAAGAAGCCGATCCTCCTGTACGACAACGAAATCTACTTCCGCACCAGACGTAGAGCGCCAAAAATGCAGTCTTGCCAGGGCTGGCAGTGCTTTTCGTATTTCGGTAAAAACCCAGTTTTCCAGCAAGGGGCCTTTGTCCTGTCGTGTTTCTAGGGTGCGAAAATCAGCCAGGACCCTATTTCGCAATCCTGAGTCGAGCCAGTAGATTTTAGGCGTTCGGGTCAGTTCTGAACGTTTGCCCCCTGTAAAGGGACGTACCGTTTCCAGAATGTGGGCCGACTCCAATATCTCCAGATATGAATACACGGTTTGCCGATCGACTTTCAGTATTTGGGCCCATTCTGAAACATTGACAAGGGAACCGGCCTGGTGGGCCGCCAATGAAAGTAGAGTACGAAAAGCGTCTGGCCGGTGTATATTACTAAAGTCCGAGGCGTCCCTGAGAACAAAGGATTCCAGGAGATCAGTTAAGACAGTTTCCGGATGTTCAGATAACCAAACCTCCGGGTAACCCCCATAAATGATATGTCTCTCGATGGACTTTTTGATTTTCAGTTCATGTGCCATGGGATTGTCATCTTTGATGTCACGACAGACCTCTTTCCATGAAAAAGGAAGAAGACGTGTGCGAGTAGCTCGACCAGCCAATGACTCCCGGGTGCTTGCGCGAATATGATAGGCGCTGCTTCCAGTCACCAAGATGTTTGTTTTAAGCTTGCGATCCACAATTCCCTTGATAAACAGGCCGGCATTTTTCAGATGCTGAACCTCCTCAAAGAAAAGGATTGGAATGGAGTTGAAGCTGCTTTCCAGATCTTGGACGAAGAAAGAAGCAGAGTTGCACCAGTCCTGGACCAATTTTTGTTCGCAATCGATGAACAAAACAGGTTTACCAAGGTGGTGCAGCCAATTCCAGATGGTAGTGGATTTACCAGCCTGTCTAGGCCCAATAATCAGGTGAGCCTTGTTTTTCTCCCCCCACCGTCTCATAACCTCTTTAGATTGAACTCTCGGTATGAAATGATCTGGTAATCTCCTTGAAGTCCAGGATGTTATGCTCTCATGCTCCTCTATCCAAGGATTATCTCTGCTCAACAAGGCTTGAATTTGTGGGTCCACGATCTACATTTAACCCTGATGTTTGTTGAATGTCAATAGGCAATTGTCAGGCTTTATTGTCTATTGCGGCCTCTACCTGCTCTAGTGATCTCCGGCAAGGAATCATCTGCTGAGAAATTCGATCACAGCATCGGCCTGGCGGATTCCATCTACGGCAGAGCTGGTGATCCCCCCTGCGTAACCCGCACCCTCACCCGTGGGGAACAAGCCATCTGTCGATGAACTCATGCCGTCTGGATTGCGAACAATTCTCACCGGACTGGATGTCCTGCTTTCCACACCAAGCAGCATGGCTTTATCGTTTGCCAGGCCTTTCATGCGTTTGCAAAATCCTGCCAATCCCTGTCTCAGAGATTGACTTACCGCAGAGGGCAACAGGTTATCTAAGTCTGCTTTTTTCACGGATGGTCTGTAGTGTGTCTCTGCCAATTTTCCGCCATGGGTTCCGGCAAGGAAATCCAGGAGCAGCTGTCCTGGTGCCGCGTAGTTTCCTCCACCCGCCTGGTATGCGGCTTTTTCAATCTTTCTCTGGAACTCCACCCCACCAAGGGGGCCTGGAGAGGGGAAATCACCAGGTGAAACTTGTACCACCATGGCGGAGTTGGCCTTGCCTGAACTCCGTCGCGAGTCGCTCATGCCGTTTATGGCCAGCAGACCGGGCTCGGTGGGAGTGGGGATGACCTCTCCGCCAGGGCACATGCAAAACGAGTAAACACCTCGACCTGAAAACTTTCCTGACAATCTGTAGGTGGCAGGACCCAGGGCCGGGTGGCCTGCTGCCTTGCCGTATTGGATTTCGTCTATGAGTGACTGGGGATGCACCATGCGCACACCTACGGCAAAAGCCTTTGGCTCCATGGTGATGCCCTCTGTGTGCAGGGATTCATAGAGATCCCTGGAGCTGTTTCCCGGCGCAAGTATGGCTGCCTGACAATGGATGGAGCCTTGCTCGAGACGTAGGCCTCGCAGTTTTTTTCCTTGCCTGATGGTCCCTGTGACCAGGGTTTTGAATTGGAAGGTACATCCTTTTTCCTGTAAAAAAACCACCAAGCTTTGCAGTACGTCAGGCCACCTGTCCGTGCCCACATGTGGATGGGCATCTATGAGGATCTCGTCGCGGCTGCCTGCGCCGTGTTGTTGCAATACCTCCAGTACGGTTCTGACCATGGTCCTGTCCAGGCGGGTATAGAGCTTGCCGTCGGAATATGTCCCACCTCCACCAAGACCAAAATGAAAGTTGGCTTCAGTATCCAGCACGCCATTGTCTCTCAGGCTCTGTACAGCTTCGTGTCGTTGGGGAAAGCCAGGGCCTCTGTCAATTATCGTCGGAGCCAGCCCAGCCTGAACCAAGCGCCATGCAGCAAAAAGTCCAGCTGGTCCAGTGCCCACGATGGCCACGGTAGGTTTGCCTTTTATCTCCTTTGGCCCGGCGAGTCTCTCGTAGCTTGGCAGCGGTATTATGTCAGGGTCGGATCCTGCATGAAATTCATGCACTCTTGCTCTAAGGTGAAGCACGAGCTTTGGGCTTTTTCCCCTGGCGTCTATGGCCCTGCGGATGATCTCGGCCTTGACGATGGACTTTGGGTTGACACCCAGCCTCCTGGCCACGAGTTCGCAAGGGCTCTGCTGGTATTGATCCAGTCTGATGCTCAGGTTTCTGACAAGAATCTCGTGCGTTTTTTCTTTCATGTACTGCTGACACTAGACCATGAACCAACGCCCTTCAAGCTTATCGCTTGACGCGGTGCGGCTGTGCAAGCCGATGCGCACTTTTGTGCAAAGACCGGCATCAAAAGTGGCAGCTGATGACATTGGCATGGGTGCGTCAAGTCGTGGAAATATAAGAAAACCGGAATTATTCATGGTCTTGGCATGTTGTTTGCTTTGATAGTACGCAAGCGAGAGATAAAGGAGGAGACAAATGAGCACTATTGAAAAAAAATTACCTGAAAAAGTAAGTCCTACAATGGTCAAGGGCATATTTCATCAGTTGCGCGCCAACGGGTATTCCGATGGTCAAATCATCTCTCTGTCCAGGGAACTGGGCAAGATGATCTACAACGAATCCATTTCGTCCCACCTTATTCCAGGCCTGGGCAAGATGACTTTCGAGATTGATCTGAGCGGCCTGGCCTGGGTGTCATAACCCGGCTGATTTTCCAAGTTCCCCCGTGCTGTTTCCTGGCCGGGAGCGCTTTTTCCCCTGTACAAGTTTTTCATTGACTGATTCCTCTCAGGTAGGTTACAAGCAACACCCCCACCGGTGGTGGGATTCTTGTGTCCTATTAATCCTTTGTCGCGTCCTCGGACGGACGCCTACAGGAGGAAATCATCATGGCGATCAAGGTTGGGATCAATGGGTTCGGTCGTATTGGCCGGTGTGTAACTCGCGCCTTGTACGAGCGGGGGCTGGCCGATGAGATCGAGATCGTCCTCATCAATGATATCACTGACAATGCCACACTGGCTCATCTGTTGAAGTATGACTCAGTACATGGAATTTTTTCCAAAAATGTCGAATTGGCCGACAATGGTATTGCAGTAGATGGCAAACTCATCGAAATCTCTGCTGAGCGGGACCCCGGGGCCTTGCCCTGGAAAGACAAGTCGGTGGATGTGGTCTTGGAATGTACTGGACTTTTCAGGGACGTGGATTCCTGCACCAAACATCTGAACGCAGGCGCTCCTCGGGTACTGCTGTCAGCACCCCCCAAGACCAGGGATATCAGGGCCTTTGTGTATGGCGTCAACCACAAGGAGTTTGACAAGGAAAAAGACCGTATCTTGTCCAACGCTTCGTGTACCACAAACTGCCTGGCTCCAGTGGCCAAGGTGCTGCATACCGAGTTCGGGATCGAAAAGGGAATCATGACCACGATCCACTCCTACACCAACGACCAGCGCCTTCTCGACCTGCCCCACAAGGATCTCAGAAGGGCCAGGGCTGCTGCCATGTCCATGATTCCTACCACCACCGGCGCAGCACGGGCAGTTGGAGTCGTCTTGCCAGAATTGGATGGAAAGCTGGACGGAATTTCAATCCGCGTGCCCACGCCAAACGCCTCCGTGGTGGACCTGGTAGCCACAGTGAAAAAGGAAACAACGGCAGAAGAAATCAACGCAGCATTCAAGAAATATTCCGAGGGAGAACTCAAGGGCGTACTCGGCTATGAGGAAATTCCCCTTGTAAGCACTGACTATATCGGTGATGCTCGCTCCTCCATCGTCGATGCTCCCAACACCGCGGTCATGGGAGGCAACCTGGTCAAGGTCCTGTCGTGGTACGACAACGAGTGGGGTTTTTCCAACCGCATGTTGGATATGGTAAAATTCATAACGGGTTGATTTCATGGCAATTCGTTCCATAGAGGACCTGCCCATCGAGGGCAAGAGGACCTTCATCAGGGTGGATTTCAACGTGCCCCTTTCGGAAGGGAGCATTTCGGATGACACCCGGGTTATGGCTGCCTTGCCCACCATAAGACATGCTGTTGCACGTGGTGCAAAGGTCATACTGGCTTCCCATCTCGGTCGTCCCAAGGGGCAGGTGGTGGATTCCCTGCGCCTGGAACCTGTGGGAGTTCGCCTGGCAGAGCTTCTGGAGATCGAGGTGATTGCAGCAGATGACTGTGTGGGTGATGGGGTAAGAAAACTCTCCCAGGACATGCGTGACGGGCAGCTTCTGCTCCTTGAAAATTTGCGTTTTCACAAGGGCGAGACAGCCAATGATCCGGATTTTTCAGAAAAGCTGGCTTCCATAGCAGACGTCTATATCAACGATGCTTTTGGTACTGCTCATAGATCTCATGCCTCCACCGTTGGAATGGTCAAGCATTTTTCCGAGAAGGGAGTTGGTTATCTGATACGCAAGGAACTCAAGTTCCTCGGTGAAGCCCTTCGGGAACCAAAGCGGCCTTTCGTTGCAGTGCTCGGTGGTGCAAAGGTCTCTGACAAGATAGGAGTCATTTCCGCCCTGCTCAACAAGGCTGATTCCATCCTGGTGGGCGGTGCCATGGCCTATACCTTCCTGGCTGCGCGTGGTCAAAAGGTCGGCTCATCGAGGGTAGAGCGGGACAAGGTAGAGTTGGCCAAAAACCTCATGGACATGGCTAAGGAACGAAAAGTTCGGCTGGTTCTGCCAGAAGACCACGTGGTTGCTGCCGGGCCGGACTCCAGTTCGGCAGAGGTGGTCGAAGGAGACATTCCGGAGGGCTTGATGGGTTTGGACATAGGACCACGTACCATAGAGATCTATGGAAAGGCCCTTGCATCAGCCAGGACCGTGTTCTGGAACGGCCCCATGGGAGTGTTCGAAAAGGAGCCTTTTTCCAAGGGAACCTTCGGGGTTGCCGATGCCCTTGCTGCATCCAAGGCCATAAGCGTGGTTGGCGGAGGTGACTCTGCCGCTGCATTGAGAAAGAGTGGACTGGCCGACAAGGTCTCCCATATTTCAACCGGTGGGGGTGCCAGCCTGGAGTTTGTCGAGGGAAAGATTCTTCCGGGAATCGCTGCCCTGGAAAGTTGACTGGAGGTGGGACATGAGACGTCCCTTTATCGCTGGAAACTGGAAAATGAACCTGTTGGTGGACCAATCCCTTGCCTTGGCAAAGGCTGTCAAAACAGCAGCAGGTCAGACAGACACCGTCGACGTATTGGTAGCTCCTACCTTTGCATCCTTGGCTGGGGTCCTGGAAGTCCTGAAGGGCACTGGTGTTGCTGTGGCAGCCCAGACCTGTCACTGGGAGCCGTCGGGTGCTTTTACGGGTGAGGTCTCTACGGAGATGCTCAAGGACATGGGCTGTAGCCATGTGATAATCGGACACTCGGAGCGTCGACAGTATTTCGGGGAGACAGACGAGTGGGTAAATAAAAAGATCCATGCGGCTTTCAGGGCCGGGATTTTGCCCATCGTGTGTATTGGAGAGACCCTGGAACAACGCGAGGCGGGTGATACATTCAAGGTGCTCGATGCTCAGTTGACCGCCGCCTTGGACAAGGTGGAAGCAAGCACTATGCCGTCCCTGACCGTCGCTTATGAGCCTGTATGGGCCATTGGAACGGGCAAGACCGCTACCCCGGAACAGGCACAGGAGGTGCATGCGCATCTGCGTGTACTGCTGGCGACACTCTATGATGACTCTGTAGCTCAGCAGGTCAGGATACAGTATGGTGGCAGCGTAAAACCTTCCAACGTCAAGGAGTTGATGGCAAAGCCCGACATAGATGGTGCGCTGGTTGGTGGTGCAAGTCTTAAAGCCGATAGCTTTGAGGCATTGATTCATTTTGATCAGTAATGTATAAATGACAGTTCAATAGATGATTGGGAGTTTTAACTAATGTACACCTTTTTCATTGTTATCTACGTTCTGGTTTGTTTTTTCATGGTGATCATTGTTTTGCTGCAGCAGGGCAAGGGCTCCGGTATGGGAGCAGCTTTTGGTGGTGGCGGCCAGACCCTGTTCGGAAGTGGCGGAAAGTCGACTCCGCTGCAGAAAGCCACCACGGTCATGGCTTTTTTGTTCATGGCCTTGTCCGTTGCGCTGGCATCCATGAGCGGCGGCGATGATTCGGCGTTGTATGAACCTCCCGCCGAACACCCTGTGGGCCTGCAACAGGACGACCAGGGCGCAGCAGATGATGATGCAGCTTCTGATACCAAGGAAGAAAATACCAAGAAGCCTGAAAAAGCTGTACCGGTAAAGACGGAGAAGCCAAAGGCTGTATCGGACACACCTGCACCGGCAAAGGCTGCCCCTGCACCCGCAAAGGCTGCCCCTGCACCGGCAAAGGCTTCTCCTGCACCTGCAAAGGCTGCCCCTGCACCGGCAAAGGCTGCATCCACACCGGCAAAGGCTGCATCCACACCGGCTAAGTAGCCCGGCAAAGTTTAAAGTTACCCATCCCTGTTTGTCTTGCCTTTATCAAACAGAGTTGCATGTATCCTTTTTGCAGGAGCCTCAAGGAACATCCCTGCATTGGAATCACCGCAAGCATCACGCTAGCTTGAATTCAAAATATATAATGTAGCTGGTAGGAAAACCGAAAAAGATTATGCAACATCAATATAGATCGCAATCCAAGGTGGGAACCCAAAGATAATACAGAAGTGTTACCTGAAGATGCTTGTTACATGCCAGTAGGGGACGATGGTTGTGCAGCACCAGGGACCTGGAATTTTTCGCCCTTTTTCATGGTGATGACCGCGAGCTTTTCAAGGCCGGCGTTTCTGGTGGTGTCCACTATTTTTACAGCTTCTCCATAATTTGCTTCTGGATCTATGTTGATGAAAATGGTCTTTTCCCTGCGGTTTTTGAATATATCGTCCAATTTCTTGGCAAGCATGGATACTTCGATTTTGGTTCGGTTCAGGTACAGTTGTCGATCTTTGGTGTAAGTGAGCACCACCTGGTCCTGCGTGACATCAGGCGGAAGGTCAACCTCGGCCTTTTTGGGTACATCCAGTCTGTGCTGCATCATCATCAGGGGTGTGACAACCATGAAGATGATGAGCAGGACCAACAGAACATCGATCAAGGGGGTGACGTTCATGTCCGAGCGTACACCCTTGCCTCCAGTGCTCATTCCCATGGTGTTAGCTCCCTTCTCCGGATTTATCTTCTTCCGTGGCGAGTTTGACCTGTTGAAATCCTGCTTCGTGACATACTTCCATGATCTCTCGCACGGCTCCATAGGTAAGGCGTTGATCCCCCTTTAGGTATATCTCCTTGGTGGGATCCTTGCGCAGCTCGTCCTGAAGCCTGGTTCGCAGGCCGTTTTTGTCGACGGGATTTCTACCTAGATAGAGATTGGTCTCGAAGCCGGCTCCCCTGCGGATATATTCCACCGAGACTATCAGATCCTTGCCTGTGTCGCTTTGTTTTTCCGGATGATGCACTGCGGGCAACATGACAGCCTTGCCCTTTTGGAGCATGGGGGTGACCACCATGAAGATAATCAAAAGCACCAACATTACGTCAACCAGGGGCGTGACGTTTATTTCCGAGTTCAGCCCCTTGCTGCCCAGTTGCATGGACATGGGCGTTGCTCCTTGAAAACCGGCTCAGCTCTTGGCCTGAGCCAGGTCCGATTCGGTTCGCTTGATAATTATATCTACAATCTCCACAGCAGATTCATCAGTGTCCACCTGTATGCCATCCACCCGTGAAGTGAAGTAATTGAAAAGCATGACCGCGACGATGGCCACTCCGATTCCCACTGCTGTGGTGATAAGGGCCTCGGCAATACCGGCAGACACGGCTCCCAATCCACCGCCGCCTTCTTTTGCCATGCCCTGGAAGGAGTTGATGATGCCAAAAACCGTACCGAACAATCCCACAAAGGGTGCGGTGGATCCAACGGTAGCCAAGCCGCCAAGTCCACGACGCATGATGCTCATCT
>JALVPF010000534.1 GCA_027031935.1 Myxococcales bacterium
GAGGTGTTTCTGCGATCTCTCCAGCGATCACTGAAAACCCCTATATCGCGGATTGCTTTGCGTGATTATGCGATCTTAAAATTCTGATAAAAGGGGGCTAGAAGATTTGAGTGAAAGGTTTCCAGAGCCAGGGATGGTCTGCACCCTTGTTCATCTCCTGCTCATATGATAATTGCAGGCAGAGCACAGCAGGAGGAACAACATGGAAAGATTACGCGACAGGATACCGAGAGAACAGTTCGAGACCATATTCCGGCCCGTGGTCAGGGAACTTGGCACACGCAACGTGGTGCTGAGGCTCAACGAGGTTGCACGAACCGCCATTCCCCGTCAGACAAAGCTCGGCGCCTTCATGCCAAAGCTGCAGACGCTCATTTACGAGCGCGAACGGCCCAAGGCGGACGAGGAGATGGAGAGGCTCTGGAACATCTACTTCGAGACCCGGCTCGGAGAGGCGGACGATGAATTCCAGGAGCTAAGCTCCAAGCTCAACGAGCTTTTGGACCAGGACAAGCTCCCTGAAGACAAAAGCGAGCGGGAAAAGGTCGGCCAGGCTTTAGACGCCATAGAACAGATGCTCGAAGGTCTGGAGTTCTCTCCAGAGGAAGTCGAAGCAGTCTTCAGGATCAAGGCATTCCGGGAAGTGCTGGACTATTACCTGGAGCGCAAGGCATCCCAATAGACGCCGGCTTGTACCTGCCTTCATGGGAGTGGAGCAAAACACATGAATGACGCACTAAGAGTTCTGACCGAGCGAGGTTTTGTATCGCAGGTTACAGATCAAAAGGCTGTAGAAGACCTTCTTGGCAAGGGACAGGTCACCTTTTACGTCGGCTTCGATCCCACGGCAGACAGCCTGCATGCGGGTTCCTTGCTGCCCCTGATGGCCATGGCCCACATGCAGCGCAATGGCCACAGGCCCATAGCCATACTGGGTGGTGGCACAGCCATGGTGGGAGATCCCTCGGGAAAGACAGAGATGCGAAAGATGCTCTCCGCAGAGCAGATAAACAGGAACGCCGAGGGACTCAGAAAGCAGCTTTCCAGGTTCATCGACCTGGACTCGGGCGAAGCCCTCATGCTCAACAATTCGGACTGGCTGATGGGCCTGAACTACATAGAGTTCCTCAGGGACATAGGGAGACATTTTTCTGTAAACCGCATGCTGTCTTTCGAAAGCTACAAGATCCGCATGGAAAAGGGGCTTTCGTTCCTGGAGTTCAACTACCAGCTCTTGCAAGCCTACGATTTTCTCGTGCTGTATCGTGAACACAGCTGCAAGCTGCAGATGGGCGGTGACGATCAGTGGGGTAACATAGTGGCGGGAATGGACCTCATTCGCAGGGTGGAATCTGGCGAAGCGCACGGTCTTACCTTCCCCCTGCTGACCACCGCCTCGGGTGAAAAGATGGGCAAGACGGCCAAGGGCGCTGTATGGTTGTCAGCCGAACGCACCAGCCCTTACGATTTTTTCCAATACTTTCGCAACACCGATGATAGGGACGTAAAAAGATTCCTGGCCTACTTCACCTTCCTGCCCATGGAAGAGGTTCGCAAACTCGGCGCCCTGAAAGACGCCGAGATCAACGAGGCAAAAGAGGTCCTGGCGTACGAGGCTACCAGGATCGTACACGGCGAGCAGGCTGCACAAGAGGCAAGACAGGGGGCCAAGAGCGCATTCGGGGGAATGGACTCCGGACGGGAAAATATTCCCACCACCTCCATCAGCAAGGCCAGGCTCGTCGAAGGAATACTTGCTATCGATCTCTTTGCACAGGTGTTCTCCCAGTCTAAGAGCGACGCCAGACGGCTCATAAAGGGAGGGGGTGCAAGGATAGGAGAAAACAAGGTTAGCGGTTTTGAACACATGGTCACCATGGACGCGCTGAAAGATGGACAGGTACTGCTTCGCGCAGGCAAGAAACGAATACACCGTATCGTGGTAAAGGACTGAATCCATGCAGCAAAGCTTTTTTCGTACCTTGTTGCTCATGAGCCTGGCACTTTTTCTCACCCACTGCCCCAAGGGCCAGGAGGGACTCCCGGAAAATATCGATGGTCTCCTGGACAGCCCGGCTGGCTCGTCAGTTTTGATTTTTTCCGCAGACATCAAATCCGATTCGAACTTACAGGCAAAGGCCAATCAGGTAAAGATGCGCCTGGAGGCTTTCGGGGTAAAAGGGATAGAAGTGGATCCGCTAAAGCCTGCGAACATAAGGGTACAGGTGCCATCTGTAAACAGTTTGTTGCTGGAAAAGATACAGCAACTGATCACCAGGCCCTCGTCCATCTCCATAGCACCGGTAGTTAGCAAGGATGACTTCTTCGATAAGGTCAAGAACCGGCTGAAAAATTACAAAGGCGCGAAGGTTCAGAAGGACGAGTTGGGAATCATGAGAACCGACAGGAAGACAAAAGTCAGGTTCATCCTGACCGCAGACGCCCAACAGATGCACAGCCTTCTGAAAAACATGAAGACACCCGAGGGAACACGCCTCGTGCCCATGTGGAGTGATCGAGGTGCCATGGCATTTTTGGTGCAGCATCCCGCTCCCATGACCAACCCTGTCATTACGCACATAAAACCTGTCGCCAGTCAGGACACAGCGGGCATGGGAGTGGAAGCCGAATTGGCAAAACCCTATTGGGACGAGTTTGCAGACCTGGTCCGCGCAAACTTGAACAGGCCCATCGCCATAATCGTCAATGATCAGGTAGTGGCCGTTCCCGTGGTAAGCTCCAAGATCCGGAGAGGCACCATCGTGATCAAGCCCAGCCCCATGGTAAAACCCGAAGAATCACAAAAGCAGGCAAGACGCCTGGCCATTGAACTGAAGTCGTGGCAACTGGTGGGAAACTTCAAGCTGGTGGCAAAAAAAATCTCTGCCAAACCAGGCTCGTGAGATCATAAGCTGTAGCAGCTAATCTTTCAACCACGCACTAATCTTTTGCTCCATTGCCTCTGCGGTCATGCCCAGGTGTGAAGCGACCTCGGATGCTGGTGCGGACGCGCCAAACCTGTCTATGCCAACCACCAGACCATCTTTTCCACAGATCCTGTACCATCCCGGATCGTGGCTCGCCTCCACCACGGCCACCGACCAATCTCGCGGTACGAGATTGTTGCGTTGCTCCCCGGACATCTCCCAGAACAGCTCCACGCTGGGCATGGATACGCACCTGATGCCGAGTTTTTTGGCTACCTGGACCGCGGGCGCCACCTCAGAGCCTGTGGCCACGATCACTGCCTTGGCGCCAGGTTTTTCCTCTTGCACCATGTATGCACCGGCCAGCGCCTGCTCAGGAGAAAAACCGGAGGGGCGTTCCAGCCCGGGGAGTTTTTGCCGCGTGAGCACAAGGGCGGTAGGGCCGTGTCGCCTGGACAAGGCCAAGGTCCAGCCTGCAGCTGTTTCCACTGCATCGGCAGGTCTGTAAACCACCAGCCCGGGTATGCACCTCAAGGAGGCAAGTTGCTCTATGGGCTGATGGGTGGGGCCGTCCTCTCCCACGAAGATGCTGTCGTGGGTAAAGACATAGATGGTTCCCAGTTCCATCAAGGCGGCCATGCGAATGGCAGGACGCATGTAGTCGGCAAACACGAGGAAGGTGCCACCGTATGGGATCAGCCCGCTCAGGGCCATGCCGTTCATGATGGAACCCATGGCGTGTTCCCTGATTCCAAAGTGCATGTTTCTGCCGTAAAAAGTCCCAGGCTCTACGGAATCTTCTCCGCTGATGTTGGTCTTGTTCGACGGTGCCAGATCGGCCGAACCGCCAATGAGGCCAGGTACTAGCTGTGCGGCTTTCTGAAGGACCTTGCCCGACAGAGCCCTGGTGGCAGAGGGCATGGCACCTGCGGCATCCACGAGTTTCGCCAGAGAGCTTTCCTTGTCCACAGGGCAGTTGATGGAATCGAGCAACCTGGCCTGCTCGGGATTTTCATCACGCCATTTGGCAAAATCTGTATCCCAGTACTTGTGTTCGGCAGCCCACTGTTTTCGCTTCGATGAAAAAAGCTCCCGCACTTCGTCCGGGACGAGAAAGGACGGCTCCTCGGGCCAGCCCAGGGCCTTCTTGGTTGCCAGCACCTCGTCTTCGCCCAGGGGTGAGCCGTGGGCCTTTTCAGAATCCTGCTTGTTGGGACTGCCAAAGGCTATGTGGGTGCGAGCGCATATGATGGAGGGCCTTTTGTCTTCTGCCACGGCCTTGTTCAATGCATCGGAGATGGCTTTCCGATCATGTCCATCTATTTTCTGTACATGCCAGCCATATGCCTCGAACCTGGCAGCCACGTCCTCGTCAAAGGTCAGATTCGTATCGCCCTCTATGCAAATATGGTTGTCATCGTAGAGATAATTCAGATTTCCAAGTCCAAGGTGACCGGCAAGAGAAGCAGCCTCGGAGGAGATGCCCTCCATGAGATCACCATCCGAGACAATGCCAAACACTCGCCAATCCACGGGTGAAAAGTCCTTTGTGTTCAACCTGGCACCCAGGAGTTTTCCGGCCAAGGCCATTCCCACTCCATTGGCAAAGCCCTGTCCCAAGGGTCCCGTTGTGGTCTCCACACCTGGAGTGACTCCATATTCCGGATGACCGGGAGTGCGGCTGCCCCACTGTCGAAATCTTTTGATCTCCTCCATTGGAAGATCGTATCCGCTCAGGTGCAACATGGCATACAGGAGCATGGAGCCATGTCCTGCGGACAGTACGAAGCGATCCCTGCCGGGCCACTTGGGATCTGCAGGATCGTGTCTCAAAAAATCATGCAGCAACACGAACGCGCAATCGGCCATTCCCATGGGCATGCCTGGATGACCGGAGTTGGCTTTTTGTATGGCGTCCACTGCAAGAAAACGAATGGTGTTCACCGCAGTCTGTTCCAGTTTTGGATCTAGCGCTGACATGGAAATTCTCCTGTGAATTGTTGGGATATGCCCTGGATGAACTTGGTACCCCAATTGAACAAATATGTCCAGCCAGTATGTCAATCTCGAATCTCACACACAATTGAATCAGATTTCCCGGATCCACAGGTACGGTCCTGCTTAACGACGGTCACCCCCGGCGGTGCTCGCATTCGCTGCGCGCTGGCGGGGGGCCCCCGACCGTCTGCGCGGACCTACGATAGATCCCAAGGTACGGTCCTGCTTAACGACGGTCACCCCCGGCGGTGCTCGCATTCGCTGCGCGCCGGCGGGGGGCCCCCGACCGTCTGCGCGGACCTACGATAGATCCCAAGGTACGGCCCTGCTTAACGGGCGTATGTTCCTATACGTCGAGGATTGTTTCCGAAACATAGCCACAGAGATCGCAAGGGAGGTGGGAAATCATGGGCACCTACTGCACCTTGACACGCACACGGCTTGCGGGTTATCTCTCAATAGTAAATTCCGACGACAAACACCAGGGAGGAACCATGAAACTCCGATATCAAAAGATCAAGGGCATGGAAGTACTGGCCAACAAGGAAGGCAGGTTGCTGGGCGCGGTTCGAAGGCTGCAACTGGACTCGAAGAAAAAGCAGGGTTTGGGCCTGGTGTTCAAGGGCAAACTCATGTCCGGGGAACATTGGACAAGGGTCTCTGGAATCGAAAGAGTGGGGCAAGAGGTAGTCTTTCTGACATCCATGAAGGCAGTGAGGGATGACGAGCCTTCGGGTCGCGATGTAAAGGACATGCTAGGTCTGCCCATAATGACCCAGGACGGAAAAAGACTGGGATCCCTGGACGACATAGTCCTGGACACGGATTCCTGGAAGATAGTCGCCGTGGTACTGGACTCGGGTGGTGCGGTGGAAATTGGCCCTGACGCAGTGTTCGGTCAGGACATGTTGCTGCTGCGCTCCGGTGCCGGTGATGACATCACCGAACTGGATGAGCAAGGCGGATTCCTTGCCAAGGTATTTCAGTCGGAACCTGGCAAGAAAAAATCCTCGACGAAAAAAACCACCAAGAAAAAGACATCTAAAAAATCAGCCAGGAAGCGTCGTTAGGTTTCAATCCCTGAACATGCAGTTGGGAGGGCAGAATCATGTGGAAACTTCTTAACGAAATTCAAGGAATGCAGGTGGTTTCCCTGGAGGAAGGACGCATTCTTGGCGCGGTACAGAAGGTCTTTCTCAACCCATCAAAAAAGGCCGTGTCCGGAGTACTGGTAAGGCCTAGCGGGCTTGGACGCGACGAGGGATGGATCGACATAAAAGACGTCACCAAGATTGGCGAAGATGTCCTGTTCATATCAAAAGCGAACGCTTACAAGGCGAAGGCTCCGGTGGGACGCAGCCTCAAGGACCTGATGGGCATTCCCGTCACATCAAAGGATGGAAAACTCCTGGGGTCTTTGGTGGACGTGGAGATCAACAATCAATGGCAGGTGGTGGAGCTGAACATATCCGAAGGAAGAATGATCCGCATAGATCCCAATCACGCTGTGTTTGGCCCGGATGCCATCCTGCTGAAATCAGGCGCTGAAAAACGAGTGCGCTCGGCGATAAAGTCCAAACCCGGATTCCTGGCAAGATTGTTTGGTTCGGAAGTAATCGAAGAGGCTGCCGACGCTATCGCGAGGGTAGAACGAACGAGAAAGCCGGAACCGGAACCAAAGAAAAAGAAAAAAACGAGATCAAAAAAAACCTCGGCAAAAAAATCATCTAAAAAGAAAAAATAGATCTCTCAATCTTGCAGCAAGCTCACACCTTCCGATGGGATCTCCTTGCCGCGCCATGCCATGACAGATTCTGACTGTTTCTCCAAGGCGAGCCAAAAACCCGATTCCCCCGAGTACAGTGCAATCCCTTGCTCCCCTGCTCCGCCTTGCCCATCCGGGCCATTGTCTGCCCTCTTGTACTCCTTGCCATCGAGAGACATGCTGGAAGGCAAGCCGTCTTCGTCCACCCTGTACGCCTTTCCGGGAAAAGATATGGCCAGGTCTCCTGTATTTGCAAACGCAGCCCTTGCCGTATCGTCATCGGAAGACAAACATACCCATGTGAATGCACGGTCTGCTCCACCCACTGGCTTCACATCATCCACAGTAAAAGTTCGCCCAAGCACCGAAAGCAGATCACCTTTTTTTGCATTGAGCACAGATACCTGGCTGACCGATGAGGCCTTGCTCTGCCGATTCAGGCGATAGCGCAGCACCAATGCAAAGACGATCAAGGCGCCAAACACCACCACCAAAAAACCCATCAGGGTGATCATAGAGGATATACCGTGAGAAATGGCTTCTTCCATGGAGCATAGAATATCCCAAGTATATAAAAATATTCAAAATTCTTTTGCGCTCAAGGCCAGGCTGTGTTTTATACATCATCAAGATCAATATTATTCCTGGCTGCTGGAAGAATATTTCTACAACTTGTTTCGCTGTTTGAGTTCCAGGTAGGGCCAGATCAGGCAAGGCCAGGGCAAAAAGGGATTGTATCCATGGCAAAAAACGCAATCTACGAAATTCTCGGAAAGCACCTGGTATCGGGAAAGCTCAAGCCAGGTGAAGAAATCGGCATACGCCCGGACCAACTCATGACCCAAGATGGTACCGGGACCATGGTCTTTCTGAACCTGGACAAGATCGGCAAGGTCAACCTGAGAGGCCGTCATGCCATCTGCTACGTGGATCACAACACGCTGGGAGTGGGTTCCGAGAACGCAGACGATCACCAGTTTCTTCAGGCGGCATGTCAAAAGTACAAGGTTCACTATTCCAAACCAGGCAACGGAATAGGTCACCAGGTTCACCTGGAGAGATTCGCTCAGCCAGGCGGTCTGCTCCTTGGCGCCGACAGCCACGTGACCACCTTGGGTGGACTTGGCATGCTGGCCATTGGAACAGGGGGATTGGAGCTTGTGTTGGCCTTTACCGGCGCACCTCACTATCTTGTCTGTCCGGAGGTCTACAGGATCACCCTGACCGGTCGTTTGAAGGCATGGTGTTCGGCAAAAGACATTATCCTGCACATCATCGACTTGTTGAAATCCCGTCCTTTGGCTGGCGTGGCCTTGGAATATGACGGTCCTGGCGTGGCCAGCCTGAGTGTTGCCGAGCGGGCCACCATAGCCAACATGGGTGCAGAACTCGGAGTCACCACATCCCTTTTTCCCACCGATGACACGACAAAGGCATGGCTTTCGGCTCAGGGCAGGGCAGGCTCCTATAGAAAAATTCGTTCTCCCGACAAGGGTGAATATGCGGACGAGATACAGGTGGACCTTGGCAAGGTCGTACCCATGGTCGCTCTTCCCCATACGCCTCTGGTGGTGGCTCCAGTGGCTGAGGCGAAAAATGTAGATGTGCAACAGGTGGCGGTGGGATCGTGTACCAACGGCTCTTTCGAAGACATCGCCAAAGTCGCTGCCGTACTCAAGGGCAACAGGGTCCATCAAAACGTGGACATGGTGGTGGCAGCTGCCACCAGGCAAGCCATGAAAACCTTGATCGACAAATCACTTATCAAGGTGCGCGTGGAGGCGGGGTGCAGAATTGCAGAACCTGCATGCGGATTCTGCATCGGCCACGGCCATACGCCTGGTTCCGGCTGGGTGAGCGTACGCACAAACAACAGAAACTTCCGAGGAAGATGTGGCACCATGAACGCCTCGGTATATCTTGTAAGCCCTCAGACTGCAGCGGCAACGGCCATCTCGGGAAAGCTCGTGGATCCACGAACCTTGAATCGCTCGGCCCCAAGAGTCCGGCTGCCATCAAAGTTTTCCATAGACGATTCCATGATCATTGCTCCTCCAAAGACAACCAAACGATCCATGGAACTGCCACGCGGTCCAAACATCGTTCCACCACCCGAAGGTGAGCCTTTGCCTGTTTCGCTCAAATGCGACGTCGCCGTAAAACTGGGAGACAAGATATCGACGGATGACATCCTTCCTGCTGGACGCTGGTTGAAGTATCGCTCCAATGTGGTCAAATATGCGGAGCATACTTTTTCCGGGATCTCGCCAGGCTTTGCACAGCGTGCAAAGGAAAACCTCCAGCACGACCTGTTCAACATCGTGGTGGCAGGTGCTGGTTATGGTCAGGGCTCCAGCAGGGAGCACGCCGCCATGTGTCCAAGGATACTGGGCGTAAGAGTGGTACTGGCCAAAAGCTTCGAGAGAATACACAAGACCAACCTGATAAATCACGGCATAGTTCCCTTGGAATTCCTGGACCAGAGGATATATGACGAGATCAACCCTGACGATTACCTGGAGTTACCATGGATCGCGCGGGAGCTGAGGAGATCCAAGACCGTGACCATCAGAAACCCTGACAAGGGCCTGGAATTCAAGACGACACACAGCCTCACCAGGCGACAGATAGACATACTGCTGGCCGGAGGTTTACTCAGATACGCTGTAAACAGAAACAAATGAGTCAGGCTCGCTCAGTATACAGCCATACCCTGTCTGTGGACTCTGCGTTTGGATGTGCGGGGATCTTTTGAAAACCATATCTTGAACACCACACCTTTTACGCTCGTAGCATCGACGGGCCCGAACATGGAAGAGTCGATTGCCCTAATGCGGTTGTCTCCAAGCACGAAGATCTTGTCCGAAGGCACTTGCCAGCTACCATGTCGCCTGCGGGCAGGGTCCAGTTGCTCGGCAACCGTCACCGTCCTGTCTCCGATCTTTTCCACACATCTGGCAAATCTCTGCTCTACCCATCCTCCGTTTTCGTCCTGACGCATGTACTCGCCTGTGCCCTCGGTGGTCCTGAGCAATGGTTTTTCATTTATTGCAAGTCCATGTTCGTCCAGGCGCACCTCGTCCCCACCAACGCCCACAACCCTCAGGACTCTCCACGTTTCTCCATCGTAAGGATCCAGCACCACCACCACTGTCCCCCTCTTGACATTCTTTATGGTTTCCGAACGCAGATCGACTCTGACCGTGTCTCCAACAAGCAAGCCCGGAATCATTCCATCGGATTTGAGTTCAACGGCGGTAAGCCAGTTTGCACCCAAGAGCTTCAACATCCCGTAATGGGCGCTCCAACTCGACACCATCACAAGTACATACAAATACCAGAGATTATACGCCTTTAGTGTAAATCCATCCGCTGTGCGACGAGTCAACGCGGCACTATGGACTGCAGCACCGAGCCACACCAGTCCCGAGGTGACCATCCACCCGGTCAATGCCGGCTCCAGAGAAGAATGAGCACCGGCCCACAAGACCAGGAAAACAGCCCAATGCAAGAACGAAAGCAGGAGGAATAACACCCCCCAGGCCAGGCTTCCGCAATAGATATGCCCGAGGCCGGGAGCAGCAATGCTCAACAATACAGCTGATATTGCAGATCTTTTCTTTTCCATGGCAAAACAATGCTCCATGAAGGTCCCCGTTGTCAACGCTTGACGAATACTCTCTCATGAATACATTACCAGGCATGGAATGTGACCGGATTCATGGAGAAGATGTTTCAAACACTTTATCTTGTGTGAAAAATCAAGGGAGGTTGTCATCATGGGAGTGGCTGACGATAAACCCGGAAAAAAGGGTTTTACAGTCAACGACCAGCGCTGGTGGCTGAAAGATGACGTGGACCTGGAATCTTTAGACAATGCCCCGGAAGACAAAAAGCCCAGCTATGTCGAAGAACTGGAAGAAAAGATTCGTACCCTGGAACAGCGGATCGCAAAGACCCTGGACGCACACCGTGTATCCAAGGAGGAAATGCAGCAGGTCCGCCAACGACTGGAAAGAGAGCAGGACCTGAAGTTGGAAGTCCAACGGGCAAAGCTGGCTGAACCCTTTCTGGAGGTTTTGGACAATCTCGACAGGCTCGTCTCTCACGATGACAGCCAGACGGTTGGAGGCTTGGTCGAAGGCGCCCAACTGGTATTGAAGCAGCTTAAAGAGAGGCTCTCGGAGTTGGGCATAGAGCCCATCGAGGCAAGGGGCATGCCCTTTGATCCAAACACCATGGAAGCCATGATGACAGCCGAAGTCCCCGATGAAGATGACGGCAAGGTCATTGAAGTCATCCGACCCGGCTATATGCTGGGACAACGAGTAGTCCGCCCGGCAGGAGTCCGGGTGGGCGTAGCAAAGCGAGAGAGATCTTGACGCAAGACAGGGACTATTACGAGATTCTAGGGATCGAAAAAAACGCTGATGAGTCTGAGATCAAGAAGGCTTACAGAAGACTCGCGGTAAAATACCATCCGGATCGGAACGACGGCTCAAAAGAGGCAGAAGAAAAATTCAAGGAAATATCTGAAGCCTATGGGGTGCTGTCGGATCCTGAAAAACGACAAGTGTACGATCGCTTCGGAAAAGATGGATTGAAAGGCGCAGGGTATCAACCTGGATTCTCGTCGGTGGAAGACATTTTTTCCAATTTCGGCAGCATATTCGGCGATCTGTTTGGATTTGGGTTTGGAGGTGGCGGACGCCGCAGAAACGGTCCGGTGCGTGGCTCGGATCTGCGATACGACCTGAGCATATCCTTTGAAGATGCTGTCTTGGGATGTGAGCGTGAAATACAGGTACAACATCCCGTGCAATGTGAAACCTGCTCGGGAACAGGGGCTGCGCCCGGCACGGGCAAAAAGACCTGCCAGCAATGCGGTGGCAGGGGTCAGATATTGCGTTCGCAGGGTTTTTTCACAATGTCTTCCACCTGTCCCATATGCCACGGAACAGGGGAAATAATAGAGCAACCATGTAAAGATTGTAAGGGTACCGGGAGAACACCAAAAGAACGAACCCTCACACTGACCATTCCGGCGGGTGTGGACGATGGCACCAGAATGCGCCTTTCCGGAGAAGGAGAACCAGGCGCCAGGGGAGGTCCTCCTGGAGACCTTTATGTTTTCATCACCGTAAAACCCCATGAAAAGTTCGTGCGCGACGGCAACGATCTGCACCTCGAGGTGGATATAGACTTTGCACAGGCAGCCCTTGGGACGACGGTGGAAATTCCCCTGATACAGGGCACCAAAAAACTGGACGTGCCCAAGGGTTCTCAACCCGGTGACACCCTGGTGATCCGTGGCGCCGGGGTACCGAGCATCAGGGGTTATGGTAAAGGGGATTTGGTGGCACACTTGCGGGTGGTCATACCCAAACGCCTGAGCGACGACCAGGAAAGAATCATCAGGGAATATGCCGAGGTTACTGGTACAGATGTTGCCAAGAAGAGAAAAGGCTTTTTCCAGAGGATGAAGTCCTGATTTTTCCATCTTGCTTACAGAACAAACTGCCCGCATTTTTGGGGTCGCGACTCTCCGAGAACGACAATGTGGAGAGTATTGCGAATAAAGCAAACAGCTCCGCGCATAGGTCCGCGCAGACGGTCGGGGGCCCTAAGCCTGCGCGCAGCGTAAGCAAGCACCGCCGGGGATGACTGTCGTTAAGCAGGACCGTACCACACGCTCCAGGGTGATTTTCATCATCTGCTGGTGACGCCAAAGGCGTCATGACGACTACCTCTTCGTCACACGGTGCAAAACCAAAAAAGTCACGAGCAGCATCCACAGCAACGGGCCATTGCCAGGGTAACTGCCAAGAGGACTGCAGCCACAACCACGGCTGGTCTTCACCCCCGTGTCCACATGAACCACAGGATACAGGTTCAACCTTTCAGCAAAATCCAGGGCGGTCTGCTCCTGGCCCTTTATTAACCAAAAGGTCCAATTCACCCCTTCATCAGGAGGCAAAGTCTGGTCTTCGAATCTCACCACGCCGCTGCCAGGCTCGAATATGGCAGCCAGATGGACACTGGAGGTATCCTTGATCAACCATGTGTCCTGATCCAGGCCCACAAGTCCATTGGCCACAGGCAAGGCAACATGTCCCTCCTGCAGGTCGAAATCGGAAAAAGGGAAAAACTCCACCTCACCCTCCACCAGACCAGGAGTCAGGTAAAACCCATCCAAGGCCAGAGGAAAATCCACACTTGCTGTCCTGTGGGTGGTATCACCAGGTCCTATATCCATGCTGACCCTGAAGACACCATCTGCAAGGCCGACTTTTTCCCAGGAGACCGACACATCCCGACCTTCTGCCTCCACCAAAAAACCCGAGACCTCATCGAACAATGGGTCTGTAGCCTGACTTATTTCCACCGGTGAATCCGTTTCTGTGGTGACATTACCACCAAGAGTGTCTATGGCAAGAAAGGGGCCTCCAAGTTTCGGAGCCAACTCGTTCAAGATCCCGTCTGCGCACTGCGTGGCAGCAGCCGAATGCTCCAGCCCATAATCGACCTCACCCACGAAGGGATTGATACCAGAGGCATCGGAGACCTCCCCCAGCAAGACCTCAGACCAGCAGTCTTTCAATGCCTGGTCATATTGCCCCTCTTCAGCCATACCCTGTTTCACTGCATATTCGACCAGGGTCTGTGCTGCCACAATACGATGTCTTGCTTTGACGTTCGAGGTGAGTACCAGATTGTCTCTCTCTCCTGCGTAAACCAGGTCTATCAAGCCGGATGCCCCCATCCACCTGTGCATGGAGTCAGTGGAGGGAGGCTGCCATGTCCCGTCCAACATGGGGGGCAGGGGACGCTGCTGTATGCCGTATTGTTTGGCCCAGGATACATAGTCCTCCACGGACGCGATGTGCCAGCCCTGCTGCGCCAAGCCCTCAAGCTCGTGCTCATATTCGTCCAAGGCCGCTGCATCAGCCTTGAAATCCTTTCCCATGTAAGGAGCCATTCCACCTGCGGCCAGCAATTCACCGTCATCAAAAAAGCTCCAGTTCACCTCCACGTCAGGAGTGGAAAACGACCTGGACCCTATAACGATGTCCGCACCGTCTTTTTCATACAGGGCAGCTGCGCTGTCATAGTCAGCTGCATGTTGGTACTTGAAAAGATTCTTGGCCAAAACGAAAATCGTCCTGTTATACCTGGCGCCAAACTTCAGCATCCCTGTACCAAACTGCCCTTCCTGGCAAAACACCACCGGAGACGGGCTGAAGCCTGCATCTTTCCAAACATCGTCCATGAGCTCGTAAGACGCTTCCAGGTCTCTGCGCGGATATGCAAGAAACAATTCATCCGACCAGTGGAAGCTCACGATTTCGGCCTGACCATTGTCTACCAGGGTCCTGAGTTTTTCCATCACGTCGGTGTGCCTCTGTAACATGACTTCGACCATGTATGCCTGCATCTCCAGGGTCACTTTCCAGTCAGGATGAGCGAGAAAGAGATCCACTACCGGCTCGAAACTCTCTTTGATTATCAGGTCCTGAACCTGTGCGTCATCCAGATCGTATACGTCCTTGCTGTCCGTACCGCTCGGAAAACCCTTCAGACCACCGGCCACATACTGTACGTTGAAATGAAACATGCTGAGAGAGAATTTTTCCGCACTTGAGGCAGACGAACTCGACAACAACATCCCACCCAAGAGCAAAAGCATCGAGTACAACGCCGCATGCCCTTTTCCTTGCATGTCTCCTCCTTGTCCAGATTCTGCAAAATACTATACTGCTTTTGATTCAAAAGTAAGCTTATTCGCTCACCTTGAACATGCCCACAGGCTTGCATTATGCCAAAAAGTGATTATGCTTTTTTACCGTCTGTGACAGGCAACCCATATCATCACCCTCCAGGAGGCTGAAATGACTGAAAACACAAACGAAAATCAATTACATGATGTAGTTATACTGGGAGCTGGAGCTGCTGGTTTTTCCGCAGGAATATACGCAGGAAGGGCCCGACTGAAGGCGCTGGTCTTAGACGGCATGGGTGGCGGAGGCCAAATGGCCATTACCGACATCGTGGAAAACTACCCTAACCTGGTGGAACCCATAAGCGGCGCAGACCTTGCGGAAAACATGCGAAAACAAATGGAAAACTTCGGAGTGTCAGTGACCTTTGACCAGGTCGAAGATGTCACATTTGAAGATGACCGGGTTGTGCTAAAGGGTGCATATGGATCATATCAGGGAAAGACGCTGTTGATAGCCACCGGGGCAGATCATAGGAAACTCGGTGCACCGGGAGAAAAAAAGCTTACGGGCCATGGAGTCAGCTACTGTGCCACATGTGACGGTGCATTTTTCAAGGATCAACCGGTGGTGGTGGTTGGTGGAGGCGATACCGCCATAAAGGAAGCTGTGTACCTCTCACGCATAGTCTCGAAGGTTACGGTTATACACCGCAGGGACGAACTCAGGGCCGAGAAGGTGATACAGGAAAAGGCATTCAACACCGACAACATCGAATTCGAATGGTTTCACGTGCTAGATGAAATCCTCGGCGACAAAAAAGTCACCGGAGTCAAGATACGAAACGTAAAGACCGACGAGACGAAGGAAATCAAGGCGGATGGAGTTTTCGTGTTCGTGGGCATCGTACCGAACACCGAGTTGTTCAAGGGCAAGCTCGATCTTGACGAGGCTGG
This sequence comes from Myxococcales bacterium, assembly GCA_027031935.1. GTDB lineage: Bacteria > Myxococcota > B64-G9 > B64-G9 > B64-G9 > JALVPF01. Next base: position 15,365 of record JALVPF010000534.1, read on the forward strand.
ATTCATCAAGACTGACATTTCCATGAACACCTCGAACCCCAGGGTTTGGGCAGCAGGAGATGTGCGGGCAGAATCAGTGAGACAGATAGGTACAGCAGTGGGAGACGGCATAACCGCGTTTTTGAACATACAGGAATTTCTCGATAAAAACTAATCAGCCGGTAAGCCTAACTTCTGCCCGCTGACTCGAGAAACTTCTTTACAAAAACACCCCTCTCTCTGTATTAGTCTTCCACAAAACAAACCACCGGGACAAGGGAGAGATCGCAAGCGATATGGGAAATCAGGGGAGGGGAATCTGGTTGACGTATATTGCATGCTGCTGATATCTTATGGGCGCGATCTGGCGGTTTGATATGTGTCAGAGACTTTGATTCCTGCCATTTTCAGGCGCGAGGAGGAACATATGGGATTTTGGGAAAAGGTCTTGCCCGGTTACAAGGGTTACAAAGAGCGTGAGACTGCACGCAATACGGATAAAATACTAAGGGAGTTTCTTGCTTCCAAGCTTCGTGAGGCACGCGGTCATTATGATGATTTCAAGACAGAGCTTACAAGACGAGGCAACCTGGGCTTGATGAACCCTGCTGAAAAGGTGACTCAGACCCTTGGCAAATTGATGGATCGATTGCGGTACGCCAATTACGGGTTTTCAGGCAGGTGGTTTGGTCAGAAGATCGGCGTGGATGAGTTGGACAAGGTTCACGAGTTTGACAAGAGCATCGCCACAAGGGTGGAGCAGATCGAAAAGGACATTCGCGCTTTGGAGGGTTTGGGCGATGATACCGAGATAACCAAGGCCCTGAAGGATTTGGCCAAGGTCATTCGGGATGTGGATGAGTCTCTCAACGACAGGGAGCAGATCCTTAGAACTTTTGGAGGAGAGGCGCTGGAGTAGGCGGTGCCAAACGAGGAGGCATAGAGCATGGGACTTGCAATAGAGGTTGTGCAGAGTCTGGATGATACCGGGGAGCTTATCGTAAGCAGGTTTCCTGCCAGCGGAGAGGCTGACCTGAAACTGGGCGCCCAGGTCATAGTGCGTGAGAGCCAGGTGGCCGTGTTTTTCCGCGGCGGCAAGGCGCTGGATACCTTTGGTCCAGGTCGTCATGTCTTGACCACGGCGAACCTGCCGATTTTGAGCAAGCTGGTAAATATTCCCTTTGGCGGTGACACTCCATTCAAGGCAGAGGTCTACTTCGTCAACTTGAAGGTGTTTACCAATGTCAAGTGGGGAACCAGGGAACCGATTTTATACCGTGATACCGAACTGGCCATGGTTCGTCTCCGCTCCTTTGGCATTTTGTCCTACCGGGTGGAAGATCCGCAGTTGTTCATCAACAAGCTGGTGGGTACCCAGGGAGTTTTTAGCTCCACCGAAATAAATGATTTTCTCAAGGGAATCGTGATCTCCAGACTGGCTGATTTCCTGGGCGAGAACCTGAAGAGCATTTTCGATCTGGCTCAATATTATGACGAGGTGGGTGCCGGCACAAAGGCCAGGATCAAGGACGATTTTGCAAAGTACGGTTTGACCCTGGAAGATTTCCTCATCAACTCCATCAGTCCGCCAGAAGAAGTACAGAAGAAAATCGACGAGCGCTCGGGTATGGCTGCCATGGGCAACTTGGATCAGTACATGAAGTACAAGGCAGCCCAGGCCATGCAGGATGCGGCGAATCAACCAGGTGGCGGAGGAATGGCCGGCGCTGGTATGGGCGCTGGAGTCGGGCTAGGCATGGGCATGATGATGCCAGGTATGATCGCACAAGCCGTGCAACCAGCGGCTGCACCGGCAGCAGCTCCAGCAGCGGCTCCTGCGGCAGTTCCTACTGTCGCTTGTCCTGCTTGCAATCATCCCAATGCCGAAGGGGCCAAGTTTTGTTCCAATTGCGGAGCAAAGATTCCCCAGCCGGGTCTTTGTCCATCTTGCGGCACTCCCAACGCTGCTGGGGCGAAGTTCTGTTCCAACTGTGGTGCAAAGTTGGGTGCTGCGGCAAAATGCCCCGAGTGTGGTGCAGATTTGGCACCTGGGGCTAAGTTTTGTGCATCCTGTGGCCACAAGATGACTTCCTGATTTTCAACCTCGGAAACAAAAAAACCAACTTTCGAAATCGAGAGGATCAACCGTCAACCGGGGTCTTGTTTTCTGCGGCCTGTTTTTTCTCGGTCTTTGCAGGCTCGATCTCGAAACTCAACGAGTCATCCAGCGCATCCACCACCACGGCTCCACCATCACGCAACTGCCCAAAGAGTATCTCATCCGCAAGAGGTCTTCGAATCTCCCTGTCGATCAGCCGCGCCATGGGTCTGGCGCCGAACTTTCTGTTATATCCGTTTGCAGCCAGCCAGGTTCGGGCAGCAGATTTCAGAGAGAGGCTGACGCGCTTTGCCGTGAGCTGATCCTCCAGCTCGGCAACCAGCTTGTCCACCACCAGTTCCACAGTAGCAGGATCTAGATGATCGAAACGCACCCACGCATCGAGACGATTTCTGAACTCGGGGGGAAAGGTCCTCTCCACCGCCTGTTTGCCTCCATCTGCACCGGATCTATCTCCAAAGCCAATGGCACCTCTTTCCACCTCGAACGCGCCTGCATTGGTGGTCATTATCAGTATCACGTTGCGGAAATCAGCTTTCCTTCCGTTGTTATCCGTGAGGGTTGCGTGATCCATGACCTGGAGCAGGATCGCCTGAAGATCCAGGTGGGCCTTTTCAATCTCGTCCAGGAGCAACACCGCATGTGGGTTCTTTATTATTGAGTCGGTCAACAGACCGCCCTGCTCAAAGCCCACGTAACCGGGGGGAGCCCCGATAAGCCTCGAGACAGCATGTTTTTCCATGTACTCGCTCATGTCGAACCTGATCAACTCAACCCCCATGAGACGCGCCAACTGTCGGGCGAGCTCGGTTTTGCCCACACCGGTGGGGCCTGAAAACAGGAAATTTCCAACCGGCCGCAAAGGATTTGCCAAACCCGCCCTCGATAGCTTTATGGCACCGACCACGGCGTTGATTGCTGCATCCTGCCCATAAATGACCAGTTTCAGGTCCTGGTCCAATGTCATCAACTTGTCCCGCTCGTTTGTACTGACAGTCCTTGCTGGAATCCTGGCCATTCTAGCCACTATGGACTCGATGTCCTTGGGTCTTATGTTCTTTCTTCTCTTGGCCGCCGGTTGAAGCCTGACGGCCGCACCGGCCTCGTCGATGACATCTATGGCCTTGTCTGGCAAAAACCTGTCGTTGATGTGCCGGTTTGAAAGCTCCACAGCTGTGCGAAGTGCCGGCCTGGAGTACTTCACTCCGTGAAAGGCTTCATAATATTTTTTCAAGCCATAAAGAATATCCACCGCCTGGGGAATTGTGGGCTCGGATATCTCTATCTTCTGAAAACGCCTGGCCAGGGCCCTGTCCTTTTCAAACACCCTCTTGTAATCGTCGTAGGTGGTCGACCCCATGCATTTCATTTTCCCGGAAGCCAAGGCTGGCTTGAGAAGATTGGATGCATCCAGGGTCCCGCCAGATACAGAACCTGCACCTATGATGGTATGGATTTCATCAATGAACAATATCCTGTCCGGCTCTGAAGATATGGCGTTTATCACGGCCTTGAGTCGCTGTTCGAACTCACCCCGGTACTTGGTGCCAGCCAGCAAGGCCCCAAGATCCAATGCGAATATCTCCGAGGTGCGAAGTACCTCCGGCACCTCGCCGGAGTATATGGCCAGCGCGAGCCCCTCTGCCATGGCCGTCTTGCCTACTCCGGCCTCACCTACAAACACGGGATTATTCTTGCGCCTTCTGCACAAGACATGCATGGTTCGTTGAATCTCTCTTTGCCGACCAATGAGGGGGTCCAAGTTGCCCTTGGCTGCCTCTTCGATGAGGTTAGTACAAAATGCGGCCAAGGGATCCCTGGCTTTTTCTGCTTCAAATTCTCCCTGTCTTTCGTCCGGCTCATGGGCGTCATCAGAAGGGATCGCCCATTCGCTCTTTGTGATACCGTGTGAGATGTACTCCAGGATATCCAGCCTGGTTATCCCCTGTTTCCTCAAAAGGAACACGGCCTGGGATTCCGGTTCCTGAAACATGGCCGCTATGATGTCCCCTGCCTCTATCTCCTCTCTGCCGCTGGACTGTACATGCAGGGCTGCACGTTGCAAAACCCTGGTCAGGGATACTGTCTGCTCTACCTCGAACTCGTCTTCCTCCCTCAAGGACTCAAGGCCATCGAGATACTCGTCCAGACCATTGCTCAAAACCCCGATGTTTGCGCCACATGCCGCAAGAATCTCCATCCCGCGGGGATCGTCCAGCAATGCCCGCAGGAGGTGCTCCAATCCCACCATCTCGTTCCGTCTCTGCCTGGCATCTGCCACCGCCCGGGCAAAAGTCAATTGCAATTCTCGTGATATCATTCAGGCTCCAATGTACAACGAAGAGGAAACTGGTTTTGCCTTGCCAGCGAGTGGACCTTGGCAACTTTAGTCTCTGCAACGTCAAAAGAGTATACCCCTGCAAGCCCTGCACCTTCATGATGCACCTTGAGCATTATCTCCACCGCCTCTTGCTCCGAATGATGAAACACCGTCATGAGAATCATGACTACAAACTCCATGGTGGTGTAATCATCGTTGATCAGCAGCACGCGATATTTCCGAGGTTCACGGGGTTCATCGCGGTCCTGCGTCACCGCATCCGTATCTCCTTGCTCCCACCAATCGGCAGAAGGAGGATTGTTCTTGTTCCCATCGCTCATCTCAATGGAAATTTAACAACTAAGACACAAACAGGCAAGCCCACGAATTGACCCAGCCAAATCCCTGTGCTAGTTTTTTTCAAATTCATTCGGAGAATCCCTGAGGTGTGTCCAATCAAAAATACTTCCCTGATCATCTTGACCATGCTGTGTTCTTCTTTGGCAATAGCCGGCGGGATAAAATCTCCTGATACATCGAAGGTTCCAAGGCCCACCGTGAAGGTCTTGGTCATACAGACTCTGGCTCGTGATGTGGGACTGGACAGGGCCGCCGAATATTCCGACCTGTTCATGGAGCAACTGAAAAAAATCGAGCACCTGGAGGTGAAAGATCCCAAGGAGACCAGCAGGGAGGCCAGTGCCATACCGGAGTCTGCAAAAGAAGCGCTGGCCAAGGCACAGAGCCTCATCGCCAAGGGCAAAGAGAGTCTTCTCAACATATCCCTCGATGATGCAGCCGAAGCCTTTCAGTCTGCCAGGGTTCTGTACAGAAAGAACCTGGCCTACCTGGATGATCCCGAGCCGCTCATAGTTGCACTGATGGGACTGGCCGAAGCACTGTCGACCATGGGTAACGAGGAAGGGGCACGATTTTCCTACAAGGAAGTGCTTTGTATCAATCCGGACTTCGAACCAGACCCGGGACAGGTTCCAAGTAAATTGAGATCCCTGTTCGAAGAGGTTAGACAAGAGGTATCGCGACAACTGGGCGGCCAGCTTTCGGTCCAGGTCCAGCCCGAGGGTTCTGCGGTAATGCTCGACGGCCTCACCATTGGAAAAAGCCCGATTATAAAAGGAGATATCCCGCCTGGTCTTCATTTCATCATGGTGAGCAGGGAGGGATTCAGTCCCCTTCGTATGGTGGTGGAGATAAAGGGTGGGCAGACAGCCAAGGTTCAGGAGAAGCTCAAACCATTACTTGGCCTGGAGTTGATTCGCAAATTGAGAACATCCCTTGCCAAGGACGAGGTCGGTAAATCACTGGAGTTGGCGAAAGACCTGGATCACATACTGGGACTAAACGCGGTGATATGCTCTCAGCTCACCAAGCCAAGCCAGAGCATCTCCCCTGTGTTCTCCGTAGCCATCATCCCCACTGAGGGCAAGCCCAGCAAATTGGCTGTCAGGCTGCCGGAAAAGAGTGCAAAAAGAGTTTTGGAGGCCCTGGCGCTGCAGATTTCAGACACCCTGGACGAAGGATCTTCTCCGGTTGCAGTCTCGGACAGATTAGGACTCGATTTTGAACACTCCCTGCTGGGCATTCCCAAAACCCTGAGGGCTCCCACCGTCATCACAATACCTGCCGGAATGGACACCAGTCCTGGCACGGAAAAATATCCAGGCCCCATAAAGGAGAAACCAGGACAAGGAGTTGCCCATACCGGCCCATCCCTGTGGACCAGGTGGTGGCTATGGACAGGTGTCGGGGTAATTGTCGCGGGAGGAATTGCCACCACTTTGGCTCTTACCCTGGATGAAGGACAGAAGACAATAAACGATCCTGACAGAATACTCATCAGGATGGATACGAGCCCGGACCGATGAATTTATCAGTCTTTTCATCCAGACCATTGTCTTGGTTATTCCTGGGACTTGCCCTTTTTGCATCGTCCTGTGAGCCCGAAACAATACACATACCAGGTGCACAAAGCACCTTGTCTCTCCGGGTCTTCACCCCTCCCTACCAGGACGCCTTCGCCGGTGTGTCCAGCCTGAAGTTTTCCCTGATATTCGAAGATGGTCAGGTGGCCGAACGCATAGTGGATGGAACCGCCAGCGAATTTTACATAGACGCCCCTTCGTCTGTGAACACCGTCTTGAGGGTGGAGGGCCTGGATACAGATGGAGTCGTAATCGCCAGTGGTCAAAGCGCTGCCTTTGATCTCATAGACGGCGAGACTACCCAGGTGGATATGCTTTTTTCAAAAAAAGGAGAGATGACGCAATTGCTGGGCAAGCTGAACCACCCAAGGTTTGGACACACCGCAAGTCTCCTCCCAGACGGCAGACTGCTCATATTTGGCGGCGCCAGTGGTGGTAGCATTGGCAATCCCATGGATTTTGCGCCTCCCGAAATATATGACCCTCGTACACAGATCAGTTGCGGTTACGGTGATTTCGATTGTCCGGTTTTCAGCGATTCAGATCGCAGGATAGGCCATAGCGCCACATCCACCTCGTTCGGCAAAGTGCTGATATTCGGAGGTTTGGATCCAGAAAACAAATTGGCAGACCAGGTCCTGGTTTTCGATGCCCAACAGAACGCTTTCCGCCAACTGACGGGATTCGATCCACAAAAGGTTACACCCCGGGCATATCACTCAGCGGTCGCCTTGCAAGTGGAAGATCCCGGAACTGCCCCATTTCGCGAAGCCATAATCATCTCAGGCGGAATCTCCGATCCTGACCTCGGGACGGTTACAGACAGTGCACTTGCGTTCGACACCAGGCTGGAGACTTTCTTCGAGACAAACCTGAAAATGAGAAGACCCAGAAGTCACCACACCATGACGGTTTTCGGTTCAGAGAGGCGATTGCTGGTCGTGGCAGGCGGAAAGGATGAACACGCGATGGTGCCTCAGGTGGAAATGTTCAACGGGATATCCTTTGAAGATATATCACCCACAGGGCAGGGAGCCGGTGGTAGCCTTTCTGAACCTAGGATTGACCATGTAGCACTCGAGCTACCAGACGGCGTATTGTTCGCAGGTGGACAAAACGGACTCGTGTCACTGGACAATCCCGAGCTTTTCGTTTTCAACTCGGACCTTGGCACAGGCGTATTTGCCCTGAATATAGCTGCAGCCCATGCTTCGCACATAACGAGATCATCACCCCTGGCAGCAGTGGAATCTTCGGGTGATGTACTTCTTGCAGGTGGAGAATCCATGGACGGTTTCGATACAACCTTGGAAAAAAGTGCAGAGATGCTTATCATGGAGAGCGGTTCCACCAATGTAAGCTTCATCGAGGCGACACCCCTGCCAGAGCCTCTGGCTCACGCAGAGCGTGTCCGCTTGCCAGGAGGAGAGCTTGTATTCCTTGGTGGCCTGAGAGCAGGTCAGGATGGTGAAGAACCATCAGACGAGGTCTGGTGCTACAATCCTCGCTGAAAAGGGGTTGTCATGGTCAGGATTTTCAAAAAAGACAAGGAAGAAACCACCGCGGTCGGCAGGGCTCCATCGAACCAGGCTGAAATGAAATTACCCATGGAACGATTTGGCGATTTTGCAAAAGTGGTAAATACACTGTCGGTGGACGAATTTGTGGAACAGTTTCCTCACCCTATTTTTCTGTTCTCCGAAAAACCTGGGGACATGAGCCAATTTATGCACACGAGGCTTGTGGACTCGGTCCAGGGCGCTCCAAGCATTGACCGTTTCTCCAGCATGCTGAACGATTTTTTCGTACTTCTCCCCAATGCGAAGACCAGCAAGGATTTTCCCAAAAAAGCATTCATAGGAAGAGACAGTCGCAGGGATTTTTTTATCGCTCACTCCACCGTCTCCAACAGGCAGGCATGCATATTGATGGACGAAGGACAACAGGAGTGGAGATTGGTGGACTCGGGATCCACAAATGGAACCCAGATCAGGGGCAAACGCCTGACGGCAGGTGAGCCTACTGCAATCCACGATGGAGATGTAATCACATTCGGAAAGGTGAATTTTCTATTCTTCAGCCCAAGGGGAGCCTACAGGTTCATGAAGCAATATCGCATGTTCCAGGCAGCCCTGAAAAAATGAACAAATCAATACCGGAGTAATCATGGCAAAAATCAATATCTCTCACAAACACAGTCTCAACAGGGACGAGGCAAGAGCCAAACTGGAAAAACTGGTCGATCAACTGGAGCAGAAGTACAAGATCTCGTACGACTGGAGCGGGGATGATGTAAATCTCAAGGGCACAGGGGTCAAGGGAAAGCTCTCCATAGGCGAAGGAAAACTGGAAGGTTTCGTCGATGTCCCATTTTTCTTGAAGGGAAAGGTCGAAAAGGCCCTTGCCGAAAGAATGGGAAAGGAATTTCCGGCCTGAGTAAACGTGGAACAATTACTTGGGCGGTGCAGGTTTGGCTGGACAACTCACCCTGGTTGCCTTTGGTGATCCGTCGTATCTTTTCCCCACCTCTTCCACGATTACCTCGTCTCCTTCTTCCGGCTCAAAGTCACATGCCTCGAAATCGAAAAGAAGGTCACCATACTCCGGATGCTCTATGTATCCAAATCCCTGTTCCTTGGACCATTGTTTGATTCTGGCCATGAGCCCCTCCAATACCCTCTACACCCGATCTTGTATCCAACAAGGCCTAAAAAATCAATTCAACATCAGGCAAAACTCTTCAGGACGTCGATATTTTTCTTGGGCCCAACCGCAGCAAGGACATACGAATCCAGTTTCAGATACTTGTGAGCAACCCGTGACAGGCTTTGAGTTGTCACGGAATTGATCGCAGCAGCATACTTGGAGTGGGCCATGTAACCAAGCCCGTATAGCTCATTCAGGGTCATGGATGCCGCCCTAGATGCCGCACGCTGCAATGAAATTTCATGGGTTCCCACCAGAAACCGCCTGGCCCTGTCCATCTCTGTCCTGCTCACCGGTTGGTGGATCAATCGCGCGAGCTGCTCCAGCATTCCTTCAACACCCTCCTGAATCCGGCTTGGATCCAAACCAAGGTACAGGGCGATATAGCCAGGCTCCAGGCCCTCCATGGAAAAGCCAGTGA
>JALVPF010000535.1 GCA_027031935.1 Myxococcales bacterium
GCTGTCATAGTCGGCCACAACCGTAACATCGTGAGGATCGTCTTTTGGGGCGGCGGTCCAGACACAGGAGATCTCCTCACAGTCACCAGGGAAGAGATCCTTGCTGGTGGTCTCAGAGCAGATCAAGGAAGCACCCTGCTCCGGATCACCATCGAAAAACCCAACATTGGCCCCAGAGGCAAAAGGATTGGTACCGCGGTTGCAGACGCGAACCGTCATGGTCAGGTTGCCTTCGCTGTCACAGTGGATATCAAATGCACCCTGTCCTGCTGTCATATCCGGAGAGTGGTGGGGGTTGAGATCGCCCTGGATGTTCTGACGAAAATTGTTCAGACCATCGACTCTCCAGTTGAGTTCTGCCTCCGATGTGCGGGGAATGCTTCCGTCTTCATTGACGTTGGTCACCGCATAGGCGTGCTGGTTCCAAATGGTCCTGGATCCAACCCATCGGTCCAGACTGTCACGGTATACGCGCACTCCGTTCATGGATCCAAGCCACTCTGCGCGACAAGTGTCTCCGCTGCCTGGAGTGCCAGCGGGCGGTGGAGCACAGACGAATCCACTCCCCGCACATTCGGAGTCATGGGTGCAGCGACAATAGCCCTGGTCACATACCCGACTCGTGCAGTCATCAGGCCCCTCGCAGGGAAGTCCAACAAAAAGTGGGTCCATGGGATTGCCATGGGGGCTTGTCTCGTATGCGGAGCCTCCCATGTTTTGAGGAACAGTCCCGCAGCTTTTGTTCGAAGGCACAACCAATTCTGACGAGAAGTCACCATCTACGTCTGCCACGATAGGATTTTCGTTCCAGGTACAAGATGAACGCCATTGAGAATACAGGACTCTCCCATCGGTGCCGCGGTAGACCCTTACGAAACACTCGTCAGCGTACACAGCCTCAACAACTCCATCTCCCTCGAAATCAAAAAGAGACGACCCCGTTATATTGGAAGAATGATCCTGCGAGGGTTGAGTCCAGAGAATGCCATCTGTCTTCAGAGTGGGGCAAGTGGTCGCATCTGGAACACCAGTGCAGTCGGGATCGAAGATGGTCATGGAGTCGGAGGCTGCTGCAGCAAGCTCCGCTCTACCATCACCATCGAAATCGCCCACTGTTGGGGGGCCTCCTCCTGAAGAGGCGGGAAGAGCGATAGGTCCAAATACCGTACGTCCCGCAATCGTGTCGATGCGAACAACACCCTCGGCCACAACTGCGACCTCGGCTATGCCATCCAGGGTAGAACGATCGTCATCAGGAGCATTTGCCGTAAACGTTCCAAAGTCAGCCACGGCCGTATAACCCGAGCCTGTGGATGAAGACCATTGCTCCTGCCATGCATGTGCAGCAGCATCGAATTTCCAGACCCCATCACCTGCCAGCAGCTCCACCTTTCCGTCGTTATCTACGTCTGCTACCACCGGGAAACCGCTACCACTGCCACTAACACCGAAGAGCCTGTCGAGCCCCAATGAAGAGTCGATGAGCAAGCCGGAGGAGTCATAGACGAGGCCGCCGCTCATGACCTCAGGGTATCCATCGTCGTTCAGGTCGGCCAAGGACGGGCCTCCCCATCCTGTGGCTCCTTCTTCAAAAACCACTTGGTTGCCGTTGCTGTCGTGCCCGGTCCACAATGTATCCCAAGTTTGGGTAGACTCGTTGTACTTGTATGCGATGAGGCCGCCATTGTTCATGTGGGCCACTATCTCCGGTCTATTGTCAGGAGCACGGTCCATGTCTCCTATGGCCACAGGGTTACAGCCGTCTAAGTATGGGCCCAGGGAGAACTGCGTCTGACAGGTGGCACCGTCAATTATGCGCAAGACACCGTCTTCGTCTGTCATGACCCCCGAGTCTCCGTCCGTTCCATCATAGGAGTTGAATACGATGGAAGGCCTGACGATCTCAGGATCTCCATCAAAATTGAAATCCGCCACCATGGGTGTGCCAAGGACCTGGACGTGATTGGGAAAGTCTCCAGTCTCGGGCGCCGTCCATTCACACTGCAAGGTGGGCTGGAAGAGACCGGCGACTATGATGCGCGTACAGTCCGGGTTGGTGTCACCACGCGGCCCTTGCCCATAGGGGATGCACTTACCCTGATTGCAATAGCTGTCTTCCTGGCATTCATCGTCCTGTAAACAGTCACCATTGTCTGTGACACATTTGTCATCAAGGCAGAACTCGCCATGAGCGCAGCATTGTCCAGCGCAGAGGATTCCGCTGTCGCTCACATTGTCGCAGTTGTTGTCTTTGCCATCACATAGTTCTTCTGCGCCAGGGTGGACATCATCGGATGAATCATCGCAATCCGGTCCTTTTTTACAATTGGTCCCATATCCATCTTTGTCCAGATCGATACAGGTGGCGTTGACGCAGGTGCCATTTTGGCAGACTTCCCCCGTGAGGCAATCTCCATCCGTGTTGCATGGGACTACGCATGCACCCTCAGTGCACTTTTCTCCTGCTTTGCAATCGGTATCTTCAGCACACTCGGTACGACATGTTCCGCTAATGCATACAGTGCCTGACTTGCAATCCTCATCAGTGTTGCAAAGATTGCCTGCGGTGTCGTTTGAACAGAATGTAAGAAAAAACGTTGTGGAAATAACAAGTGAGCCAATCCACCTCATCGGGTCATCCTCCGTGGAAACGATTCTACGATCATCTTCACTAATGTTCGTACCATTATCATGGACCATATGGTATCCCTATTTTGGAAAGGGACGGAGGCATTTTTTCACCACATTCATTCACTTGCCCATCTGCTTGCCGTCAGTTTACATGATTTCGGGTACTTTCCAGGTCATAGTCATCCATGAGGCCCGTTTTCACGCTTCGTCAGTGCCTATATAGACGAAACCCGGTCTCTCATTCGAATCCTGAAGGCTCATTTCCCCTGTTTTGATGGTTTTTTGCAGACCCCGGCCTTCTTCCCGGTTTTTGTAACAGTCTTGTTCCCCATGGGGTATCAGTTGGCCTATGCTGGATCTTCCGGAGGCAAATTTCCTCGGTGTC
>JALVPF010000536.1:0-4335 GCA_027031935.1 Myxococcales bacterium
CCTCATAGGCACCCCTATCACCTCGTCCTGTTCAGAAAGATACCCAATGAACTTTCTCCGATCCTCCTGGGAATAGAAACCCATCTCCGTGGTGGTCCGTCCTATCAGTTCATCCCTGGAAAAACCGGTTTTCTGTTCGAACTTGACGTTGACATCCACGATCCTGCCCGAAGATTCTTCGGTCAATGCTGCTGCATTCGGGGAAAGGTCGAACATGGTTCTGAATCGCTGTTCGCTCTCCCGTAATGCCTGCTCAGCCTCCTTGCGCCTGGTGATGTCTCGAATAACGCCCCTTACACCAATGACCTTCCCTTCTTTCTTCACCGGTCCAGAATGAATCTCGCCATGAAAAGTCGTTCCATTCCTGCAGAAAAACTTCCTCTCGGCAACCACGGTGTTGCCTTCGAGTATGGACTGTATATCCCCGAGTGAGGCTTCCCGCTCATCGTCGGAAATCAAGTCCTGTACATTCAAATCATCCAGATCTTCGTCTTCCGCATAACCGAACATTCGCCGACAGGCAGCGTTCGCATAAGTCATGTTTCCTTGAAGATCGAATTCATAGACGCCATCGAGAATGGACCACAGTCGTGGATCTTCGTCACGATATCCGGCCATGGGCAACTCCAAGTTCTCCTCTCCTGTATCACCCATAGCACACCTCCGGCCCTATCCCAATAGCAATCGGATCAGGGCCACTACTAAAACAGCTCAAGCAGCAAAACTATCACGTACAGGGTGCCAGAGACAATTCCGGCCACAAGAGTATACGATGGAGATATGGTGGGCTGTTTCAGGAACAGGCTCGCAAGCCAAAATGAGTACCATCAACTACCGCTGTTGTTCATGGCAAAGTCTTTCATATTCCTGTGATCCCACACTCTGGTTGCAGCCTCATTGGTCTTGGCGGTGGCTGACTCATTGCCAGCCAGAGCGTTTGCCGAAGTTGCAAAAAGAGCGCGAATGTTGTCACCAAACAAAGTCACCACACCAATTGCAGCGATGGCGATGAGTGCTACAATGATGATGTACTCGGTCATCCCCTGGGCACGTCTTTCTCTGATTTTCGTCAACATGGCTTCCTCCTTTTGTTGTCGTCAAAATAACGAACCACTTTTCATCTACTACACTCTCTATTGGCAGTATGATGAGAGCCCTCTATTCAATCAATCAGGCAAGTAACTTAGGGCAAGTGGCTTAGGACAAGTGACTTAGGGCAAGTGGCGTATGCAGAACAAAGCGCAACGTGAAAGTCAAAGGCACCAAGCTTTAGACTCAACACCTTACTCTGGACTCCGAATTCTTGCTCAATCCTTGATGAAAAACACCGCTGAAATGATGTATGTGGCAGGGTGACTGCAGTTACATGCTAGTCGAGCATGCGAGTTCGGCACTGTCATCGCTGATTACGATAACACCATTTTTTTCGGAGAGAACGAGATCGGTCTCCAAGACAGGTTCGCGACCTACGCCGCTATCTGTGATATCTCGGTCGACAATGATATGAATCTGCCCACTATGTGCATATGTTGCAATTTTCTGTATGCTTATCTCAAAATCGAATACACACTCGCATTTGCAACGATTGCCATCTTTTGGCATGTCGGTTTCATGCACCACTACCTGGTTCACACCCGCAAACCCTCCCTGCTCTGAAATCGCTTCCATCTCGTGTATTCCACAACAGTTCAGTGCAACCCTGGTGTTGCGCAGGAGAAGTTCATCAGACTCAGCATCGTAACTCCAAAAGAGTCTCTCTGCTGCACAGTAGTCCCCATCTTCTTGTGGTGACTTATCAGGCGGGGCATCAAAGCCTCCGCATTCGCTAAGACGCACAGACACCGCGAGCTTTTCCGTCTTCAAGTCATCGGTACTGCTAATCTGGCAGCTCGATGCTATTGCAGCAAGCCAAAATAGCCATGATCCCCATGTTTTCATAATCCACCTCCATGGCAGGGACTTCAAACATCTTAGCACGAATAACGCTAAGACTTCACATGGAAAAAGCGCCGTCCAATCCCCCTGGCAGATACCAAACAGCCAAATTTCTCGTGTCCGCTTTTACATTGAAGTCCAGGTGTCATATGATCCTGTAAACTCAAGACAACAAAGGGAGCGCGATCCATGGTGCTAAAAATTTCGGTTCTACGCATTATCCTATTGTCTTTCATGTTTGCAGGGGCTTGTACCAATCATAATCCCATGCCAGCCGATCTTGATGCCATGCAACCCGCAACCACCTCGCCAGAGCACAAGAAAACAGATCCCCGGATCCTGGCCATGTTCGATGCTGCTCACATCGCTCCTCCGGATACGATCATGACCAGCCAGCTTGGCAATCCAGACACCATTGACATGGAACAAATCCGCGATGCCATCGCAGAGGCAAAAGCCCTGGGCGACGAGCAACAGCAAAAACTCGAGCAGCAAGATGCCGCGCAAAAAGAGGAAGAAACCCCATCCTCTGCAGGATCAGCTCCGATTCAAAACGGAGAGAAAATAATACCCCTTAGAATAAATAGAAAGAAACTACTGAAGATCATGCCGGCTTCTGCAGCTCCCAGTCCTAAACTGTCAAAGGAGAAATCGGTGGATTTCGACTCCGGCGCCAGCAAGGGCTCACGGCCAGGTGCCAAGACCCTCCTGAAGAAGGTCGCAACATCTTCCAGAGAAGCGAAGATCCTTGTACGAAACGAGCAGGGCAAGTTGGTCCCCCTCGTGATAAGGGAGCTTAGAATCGTGTCGTACATACAAGGTCCTCGGGCCAGGACCGTGGTTGACACTGTTTTCGAAAATGATACAAGCCATAGACTTCAGGGCACGTTTTATTTTCCGCTCCCTGCAGATGCGTCTCCCGTAGGTTTTGCCATGTTCTCAGGAGCACCTCCTGCAGACTCGTCCAAACTCTTTAGGCACGGAAGGGCTCTACCCGACCTTTCGAAAGACACTCAGGTTCCTGACCAATTACAGGACGTGACGCCTACCAAGGCATCCTCGGGAAAAGGAATCGACTGGAAAAAGCGACAGGAGGCAAGGGTAGTCGAACAAAAGCGTGCCAGAGAAGTCTATGAAGACGTGGTTCGGAAAAAAATCGATCCTGCATTGCTTGAGTGGAGCGGCGGAAACAATTTCCAGGCGAGGGTGTTTCCCATAGAACCCAAGGCACTAAAAAGGGTCGTACTGGTCTATGAACAGACCCTGCCATTCGACGGGGAATTTTCACGCTACATCTTTGCGCTACCTGAAAAAAAATTGCCCCTTGCCGCCAGCGCGAGGGTGCATGTGGACGAGACTCTGTCAACCGTAGTTACTGCTACCATGAGCAACGACCTTCGCGCCGTAAAGCCCAAGGGACACAAGCTGGGCATTTGGACCGTGTTCGACCTTCAGCAGGAAGGCAAAGGTGGTACCTTGAGCGTGGCACTCAAGCCTAAAAAGCCAGAGGCTCAGATTGTTGCCGGGCCTGACAGAGGTGGAATGAAAGGTCGACTCTTCTTTGCAAACCTGGCTCCTCAGATACCTGGAGATGTGATGAGCCCAACTCGACGCGCTCTCTTTGTTGTAGATTCATCCATGAGTGGCGAAGACAATCGGGCGCACGAGTTACAAAGTGCCATGCTAAAAGCTCTGATAGAAAACGATGATTCAATCGATGAATATGCGGTACTGCTTTTCGACGTAAGGTCCAGATGGCTTCACGGTCCAAGCTGGAGAAAAAACACTGAGCAAAACCGAAAGGCTAGTATAGACGAATTGCGAAAAGTCTACCTGGAGGGTGCCACCAACTTTGACGCCATGCTTTCGGATCTGGACAAGCAACTGTCATGGTTGACTTCAGGAGGCAAGCAGCCAACCGCCTTCCTCCTCTCTGATGGCCAGATCACATGGGGCCTTACAGCTGTAAGCGCCTTGGTCGAAAAACATCCTAGCGTCAAAAAGCTGAGATGGATCAGCTACAGGTTTGGAGAGAATGCAGCCAACCAGGCACTGTTCGATGCATTGGGGCGTGAGTCGAACGGACGTACGGTGACGGTCATGTCCCAGTCGGAGATTCCAAACGCAGTGACAGCGCACAGGCGCAGCGCTGCAGTCCTGGAATCACTGAGCATAAAGGGAAACAAATCTGCCGATTTGCTGATAGCCGGAAATCCAAAACTTCTTTTCCCTGGCCAGAGGTTGCAGGTAGCAGGAAGGATACTACAACCGGGTCCGGCCAGATTACTGTTGAAGGCCGATATGGATGGAAAAAAAATATTCATGGATGTTCCAGAAGATTCCAGATGCGCATGCTGCCCAAGCAAGACGCTGTGCTGGAACTCAGAAGAGAGCAGCTAT
>JALVPF010000536.1:4345-9071 GCA_027031935.1 Myxococcales bacterium
TTCATGGATATTCCAATTCCCGATGATACAAGCCACACCATGGCTCCCAGAGCTTTTGGTGAGCTGTTCGTAAGAAGCTTGCTTTCTCTTGATGATGAGAGGCTCGACCGGATGATTGTGGCTCTGAGCCAACACTATCTGCTGTCAAACCAACGTGCCAGCTTGCTCATCCTGGAAGATGAAAGCAGTTATGAAAAATACGCCATCTCTGAAGAAAACATCGACCTTTCGAACCTGGAGCAGTTGAGACGCCAAGAGAGCGACAAACGCAGGTTTAAGTTACAGGCGCTTGATCTGGATTCTGCCAGCGAACTTTCGGTGGATATTGTAAGAGGTCTTGAAAAACTAGACGGTAAACTCACCTCCTCCATGAAAGCTCAGCCCTTGATAGATGCACCCACTTCAGGAGGTCAGGATCGCATAGATGCGGAGGTGTTGTATCGAAAAGCGAGAAAGAAAGAACGTATGGACGTGATGGTTTACGACGCAATCGCAAGAGCCAGAACCATGGCTGGAGACACCATGGGGGCAATTCGGGCCTTGTCTTGCACAGTGGAACTTCGCCCACGGGATACAGAGGCAGCTAGGATGGTTGGATACGCCTTGCTGGCTCTTGGACAGTATGAACCAGCAGCAGAGCTTTTCGAACGCACCAGGCTTACTCGACCTTTTGAAGGCCAGGCATTTTTAGAAGAAGCGCTGGCCCTGGATGGGGCAGGCAAGATTGGCGCAGCGGTACGACGCTATGAGATAGTATTGTCCAGGTCATGGTTGAGGCATGATTTCCAAGTCAAGACCGTGGCCAAGTTTCACCTGGCCCGACTGCTGGCATCCACCATACGGTCTGGCTCCTCCTTACCCGTATCCCTTACGCGAAAAATCGAAAAGAGGCTAAAACAACTTCAGGAGACAACAGGAAAAGAGAGAATTGATTACCAGCTTACAACACACTGGTCTACGGACAATATAGACATAGATCTCTGGGTGTACGAACCGGACCACTCCAAGTGCTACTATGACAACATGACTACACCTCTGGGAGGCCACCTTTTCTGGGATATCACAGATGGACTGGGGCCGGAACTGTACCAGATGAAAAAGGCCCCCCATGGACAATACGTGGTTGCAGTACACTTTTATGGAAACAACTCACCAAGACTGGCTGTACCAACATCACTGTTACTCGTAATGGACAAGGACGTATTTGGACCGGAGGATCGCTACACCAGAAGATTCCAGATGCGCATGCTGCCTAAGCAAGACGCTGTGCTGGAACTCAGAAGAGAGCAGCTATAGGACGTATAGTCCAGATATCATGACCACTTTGCAGGTTGCCCTGTGCTCTCCAGGACAGCTCTCCACAGGTCGCCTTCCGGATCAACGATCTTGCGCTTGGCCACCGCCTCTTTCATGGGGACATGGGTAAAAACGTTGTTCCACAATCCCACCAACATCCCTGTCCTGCCCGACATGCCAGCGTGCGCTGCATTCTGGGCCAGGGTTACACAGAACAATGAGTCGTTTGGATTCGCAGGCGCAGACCTGATGATGTAACTAGGATCTATGTACTTCAAGGTGTGTTTTATACCCTTTTCATCCAAGGCCCTGTTTATATGGTGTTTAAGAAACAGTCCTATGTCTCCCAGACTGCGATTACCCGATGGATCCGTTCCCCCGGTGCCATGTTCAAGCAAATCCTGGCCGGCACCTTCGGCAACGACTATTACAGCATGCTTTCGTCGTTGCAGTCTTTTTTCAAGCCACTGAATCAATCCCCTTTCTCCTTCCAACTCAAACGGGATCTCGGGGATCAGCACACAATTTACATCCGGTTCAGCCATCGCAGCGGTTGCAGCTATGTATCCGGAATGGCGCCCCATCAGTCTGACCAGACCAACACCATTGTGTGCGTTGGAGGCTTCGACGTGAGCAGCACGAATGGCCTCTATGGCAATGGAAAAAGCGGTTTCAAAACCGAAGGTCTTCTCAACCAATTGTATGTCGTTGTCAATGGTTTTTGGAATACCGATAACACTGATTTTCAATTCTCGCCTGGTAATCTCTTCATGGATGGCAAGGGCTCCACGTTGTGTCCCATCGCCTCCGATAGCAAAAAGGAGCCTAATACCCATGCGGTCCAGGCAATCGACCATTTCCCCCACGTCCTGGGGCCCCCTTGATGATCCCAACACCGTTCCACCTTCATGGTGGATACCCCTGACCAACTCAGGTGTCAAGTCAACCACGTCATGGCCTTCATCGGGAATGAGGCCTGCAAAACCGAACTTGAAGCCATGGATTTTTCTCACACCATAGTGGTAATGGAGTTCCATGACCAGAGAACGAATCACGTTGTTGATACCTGGACACAAGCCCCCACAAGTCACCACGCCCACATGCAATTTGCTGGGATCGAAATATATGAACTCCCTTGGACCCGCCCGTTCGAAACTGAGGGGCAACTCCTGCCGGTTTTCCATGCATTCCATGTAGTGTTTCAGTGAAATGTCATACATCACCCTCTCATCGTCCAGTACAAAATTTGCGACCATGTCACCAATCACTGTGGACAACTTGAGAGGAGAACGGATCTTGGCTGGCCCTAAAACAGGTATATTCAAATCCAACGTTGGTTCCTCCACAACAGCCCCCTTGTCAGACAATCCGCAAGGAATGCTAGTGGTTGTATTGTTCATTGTCCAGAATAATATAAAACGAAAAGTGTTGGAGGCAAATAGATGACAGGGAACAAGACTTGCTGCTAACGCTTCCAGTCGAAAGGTACCGTAACATTCTGTACCTGGCCCTGGTATGGGGGGAATGAAATCTTCGCCAGTTTTCTTTGGAAGCACTGGTGAAGAGGTCCATTTTCCAGTCTTATGTCATCCATTCGGACGTTGTGCACATGACCATCATTCCGTATGGAAAAGTTGATTACTACACGACCAGGCAAATCGGAATTTCGACTGATCTCCTTGAAAAGACATGCCTTGAGCTTGTTCATGTTTCGTTTGGCATAAACCTTTCGAATGATCTCCTGACGGCTCAGGGTACCGATGTTGGCAATTTGCTGAGTTGAATCGGCTTTCAAAGCCGTCTTTGAAGCAGACTTGGTGCCTGTCTTGTTCTTGTTTTTCCTGACACGCTTTTTGTGGTTCCTCTTGTTGGGGCTTATGGCGACCAGGTCCGGTGCGTCTTCTACCAAGATCTCGTCAATACTGATCTTGCCCAATTTCGCATCCATGTCCGTTGAAGAAGAATTCTTGACTGTACCAATACCCACGGCCATGAGCAAAGGTACATGCCGTGAAGTCCATCGCTTTATGATTTGCTCGTTCTTCCAGGGACTCCTCACCACTACCATATATGTCAACACGAACCCGATGAGCACAAGAAACGCAGAGATAATTCCAAAATTGATGAAAGTGCGCATTCTGCGCCTGCGCAGTGCCTCCCGGGCCTCTGCCCTGGCACGCATGGCCCTGAGATGGGCCTTTGCCTGGTGAATCAGGGGGACCCACTCGGAAAACTGCTGTAAAGGTATCCAGAAGCCCTCTTCTCTCGATACCAGGGTAGATTCATCCACCTCCCCGGTAAGCATGTGCTCATAAACCTCGCTGGCAGGAACAGGTCCCCAGATCTCCCCGTGCAGCTTGAACATCCATTCTGCACCTGGCAAATTTTCAGGATGGACCTGCCCTTGATGGTCTTGTGCTGACAAAGACTATTTCTCCTGGCTTCCAGGCGGTGAAAAAACAACTTGAATTCAACACCGCAATAAACCCGTCAATCTTATGGTAATAGCACAAGATGAACTGCTTGAAAAGTCAGCATTCGGGAAAAAAAGACGATCCACCTACCTTCGGTGGGCTGGAGCAACAATCTGTTCAGGGACTTGTCGACAAAGCTACCAACTCCAACGGTCCTGGTGCAGAGACTTTACGAGATAAACGGCAGCCTGTACATCGCTTTGCAAGTCTCGCTGCAACTCTCTGACCACAAGCTCATCGGTGTTCTGATAAAAAGCCATCCAGGTTGCCCTGTCCCCGCTCTGGCTGCTGTGAGCACTGGTACTTTGAATCAGCCTGTTATGCCTGGTCATGTTTCACTCCCTGTCCGGGTTTGCAATAAAGGATCAAGTGATAGTTGAGGAATGGCGTCAGCACCACCTCTATGTAGAACGATGGAAGCTATTCGCTTTATCTGCCAGGGAAGAAGTCCTTCAAATCTCAGGCCCATGCCTGTGGCACCCAACTCTGGTCTGTCATTGGACCAGACAACCCTGGCGGGGATGCGAAGCATGGCAGGGCTTCCAGGCAAGCCGAGTCGAACAAAAGCCGTGGTTCCCACCGGGTCAGGCACGGCAGTGGCGAGAAAGGCGCCCCGGAGATTCAGGTCACCGCCCCTGGCCAACATTGTCCTTGAATCACTATGATAAAAACCATCCAGTCCCAACTTTACCCGTGGGTATTTTCTTCTTGCACCCTGTTTCATTCTCCACTGGCTGCTTCTTCTGTCATTGAACGGCTTGTTCATAACCGGCCCTCCTTGTAGGCTTCTATCTTACAATGTACTACACTAGGGCACATGTGTCAAAATTTTTGCCAAAGCAACCCTTGGCAAATTTCAGAAAAAATGTGATGATTGGCCTCGAACAATAACGAGAGGTAATAATGAGCAACACGGCTGGTGACAATTCCAGTAGCACAGATCCCTTAGCTGAGGC
>JALVPF010000537.1 GCA_027031935.1 Myxococcales bacterium
CGCTTTACCAACTCGACCAGAAGTTCTAGCGCGGAGTGTGCAAACGAAAAGGACGTTGCGTAAACCTACTGAGCTTTGTGCTGATCGTAAGTATGCAAGGCGATGTTCCTCTGCTGGCGGTAGACGAACCATGCATCGGGATCCTTTATCAGTCCATTGGCATGGGCATGACGAAAAAGGTCCCGAAAGTTCAAGCTGTCTATTTCAACAGAGCTTGGCGAATCCATCTGCATTTGCCGCTTCATCATCTTCCACGAAAGCTCGTAGGTGTATTCGAACCTGTGGATGACCACGTCCCTGAAATCCACGTCCGATTCGTCCGCCTGCGCACGGGCAATGGCACGGTCCAGGCTTGTCAGCGCGTCTTGCAAGGACGAAAGATCCAGCTTCATGGTTTTTACCTCATCTTGGCTCAATTGCGCCCTGAAGGCATGAGCCAGCACTTATTCCATAAATCCGGCAAGTACCCCAACTATTGCAGAGCAATAAGGGGCAAAATGCCCCGTAGACGGTGTTCGTTGTGAATACGAGTCCATCAATTGCTGGATTATGTCGTCACTGTCATCATCACTAAAGGCGTCAAGGACTGGCACTATCGCCGCTTTTCTAAGTTCTATGAGCTTTGTAATACCCAAGCCTAAATGTTTGATCATCTCATTTGCTGCCTCGTCATTTCCTGCAATCTTTCCATTTGGAAAATATGTAAACTTGCTTTCGGTGTCCTCATCAGAGGGGTCCAAGGTGAAATCCTCATCAAACCAGTCATCCTTCTTCATTCCACAATGCCGTGGTTCACCTGGTTCAAGATTGCTCTGACAACTGACAAAGAGGTTGTTGTAATCCAAGGCCAGGCCAGAGTATTCAGGCCTGCTTTTCGGCCTGAAATGTTCAATATGATAATTGTTCTGTAACAACTCTCCGTTGCAGTAACAACAGATCCCGCCTTGCTCCTGTATAAGTGAGTTAGCCAAGCGTTTTTTTATCTCTGCATCAAGAGCAGCCCAGCCGGGATTCCAATCAGGTGATTGCCCGTTTTTCCATTCAACAAAGAAACCTGGTTCAGCAGCTTTGTTTATGTGCTTCAATTTTGCATTGTCTCCAAGCGATGCAAGAGAGCCTCGGCTCGCACCAGGTCCGGGACCGCACCTTCAACCCTGTTTTTGAGATCGTCCAGAAGCTCTCGCGCGGATTTTATGTCACTGCTGACAAGCTCGAAAAGCTTGTCGATATCCCTGGCGATGATTTTTGGCCTGTCCTGAGAACCGAACAGAACCTTTAGAAGGTAGTTTGAATCATGTCCGTAGGTACCATCAGGCTTCATGATCTCAACTTCAGATCCTCTTCTCACAAGCAAATAAATATTTTCGCTCTGTACGTTACTTAGCACCTGCGGCGAATGGGTGCTGACGATGAACTGGCATTTGGGAAAAGTCTTCAACAAACTCGGTAGTACCATATGTTGCCATTCAGGATGTAGATGCAGGTCCACCTCGTCAATCATTACCACCGCTTCGCCCTCGAGGGGCTTTTCCATTCCAGGATTTGCCATGGCCAGCCTGCGAGCCAGGTCTCCCGTGAGGGCAAAAAGACACTTCTCTCCGTCCGACAACTGCGCCACGTTCAATTTCTGCCCTTCTTTATGAACCTCCATCCTGAGCGGAGCCCTGCGAATCCTCAAACCACCAAATCCCGTGAGGTTCTCAATGGCAGTGCGAACAGCCCTGAGTTGATGGTCCTGATACTCATGCGATGAATCAAGACGGATTTCGTTCTCCAGGTCTTCTCGATTTCTAAACCACTCGAAGAACAGCCTGAAATCGCTCGTTCCGCCCAATGATGATCCGTCATATGCGGCAAGCCTATCAAAGGTATGCTTTTTTCGTATCCTGAGCGGAATGTCCACCACCGCTCTGTTGACACCGTAAAACACGGCCACAGGGACACCGGCATCCGCATCCTCTTCCAAAGTGTGCCGAATCTTCTCCAATGCCGCCTTGAGAGGGCGTATATCCGTATCCTGTGTTTTGTTCCTGCCTCTTCTGGTTTTAGAAATTGACCAGCCGACATCCTCACCGTTCAGGTCGATTTCTATGGTACCGCTTGTGACGCTCCTGCCGTTTTTAATATCCAACTCCTTGAACCCCAGACTCCTCTTTGAATTGGTTCGGATGCCATCAACAAGCCGAGACAATAAAACCGAAATTGCATCCAACACGCTGCTCTTTCCTGCCCCATTTACCCCCACGAGCACGGTCAGGTTTCCGAGAAACTCCATTTCCAGCTTACCAAAGGCACGATAATCTTCGAGAACGAGTCTTTTCACTCTCATTTTTTCACCTGCTTTTTCATCCGAGGGTCAGCCCCGGTGGACGGTCGCATTTTTTCCAGCGAATTGACCGCAAATGTCGGACCTACCTCATGGTCTTTCTGACCTGCTTTTTCATGCGGGCCAGGTGTCCCCTGCCCAGGCCCTTGACCTCGCAGCCCAGCTCGAAATACCTGCGGATCTTGTCGTCCGAGAGAATGCCGTAGCAGTCCACTATGGCAAGGGGCGCACCTGCCCAGCCCACCACGTCGTCAGGGGAAAGCTCCAGGTACTGCTTGTGGGGCACGGCCAGTATGAGCGCTTCTGCGCCCTGGAGTACCTTGGAGAGGTCCTTTTGCACCTCGATGTTTTTCAACTGCTCCTGGTTGCGGAAAAAGCGGCTCCAGGATTGACCGGTGGCAGGATAGGTGTCCTGCTTTTCCAGCTCGTACCAGTGGTCCACGTATGGGTCATGGACCCTCATGTCAGCGCCCATCTCCGCGAGCTTTCGCACCACCATCTCCGAGCCCGAGTAGCGCGTGTCGCCCACGTCCTGGCGGTAGCTCGCGCCACACAGGGCCACGTCCGCACCGGCTATGTACCTGCCCATGTTGCGCAGGGCGTCTCGCACCAGCTCTGCCACGTGCAGGGCGCGGGTGTCGTTGATGTCTATGGCCGTGGGCGTGATCTTGAAGATGGAGTCTC
>JALVPF010000538.1 GCA_027031935.1 Myxococcales bacterium
GGTCTGTTGTCCCAGGCAGTGGATTTTGGAACCCAGGATGGCTCGCTGGTGCAACTGGTTTTCATGATACTCAGCCCTCAAAAGGCCATGTCCACACACATCAAGCTGCTGGCGCGCATCGCTCGGCTGTGCTCAAACAAGACTTTTGTCCAATCCCTCAAGGGGGCCAAGGACTCGGACGACTTGCTGAGATTGCTTCAGGAGGAGGATGAACGCCATGTCTGACAAAACCTCCTGTCACGATCTTGAACTGATGTTTTGCGTGATCAAAGACTACCGGCAGGTGGACATGATCCTGGAAGGATTTTTGGAGCTGGGCATCAGCGGAGCGACGGTGGTGGACGCCAGGGGGATGGCCCAAGTACTCAAGACGGACGTACCGATTTTTGCCGGTCTAAGCTCCTTGTTCCCCGGAGGGAATTCGGATAGCCACGTAATAATGAGTGTTCTTCATTCAGAAATACTGAACGATGTCCTGAAACTTATCGAAGACGTATGTGGTGATTTTTCCGAACCAGGTTCCGGCATACTCTTCAGCGTTCCGGTGTCTAGAGTACGAGGAATGTCTGGTATTATCTGCTGAGTTCCCGGAGGGCACGTGGACACCATACTTGGCCTATTACTGGTGGGCCTGTTCGCTTATCTTGGAACTGCCCTCTACAAGATCAAACGAATTCCGCCTCCGGTAAAGGCCCTCATATCATCCGGCATAGCTTTCGCTGTCCTCGGCTGGCTGCTGGGGCAACAGGCCTTCGGAGTACTTGGCACCAAGGCCATGAATCACCTGGACATCTTGATGGACCTTGGCCTCGGTTGGGTCGGCCTGCTTTTTGGTCTTCAGTTCAACCTTGGCGATCTCAGACGCTTTTCATGGCGCCACCATGCGGCCGCCATGGCCGAGGCCTCCATAACCATTGTGCTGTGTGCCTCTCCAATGCTGTTTTGGTTCCACACCGACTGGCCATATGCAGCCCCGATGGCGCTCACCATCCTGACACTGTCGGCAGCGTCCTCTGTATCTTCGCCCACATCCATGGCTCTGGTCATAGGACACCTGCAACCTCGTGGTCCAGTAACCAATCTTCTACGCCTTCTAAACTCCATCGACGCTGTGCCGGCTCTCGTTGTAGTGGGAATACTCGCCAGTTCCTGGTTGGTTCACCCAATGAACCTAGGCCCCATGGCTCATGTTTCCATGTGGTTCGCCATATCCTGCATCATGGGCATCAGCCTTGGGGCCTTGTCTCACCTGTTGACTCTTTACAGGTATGGCGATAACGAGATGCTGGTCATAATGCTGGGCCTGGTGATTTTTTCAGGTGGTGCTGCTCACTATCTCCACCTGTCATCATTGTTCGTCAATTTCATCTCAGGCCTTGTCATGGCAAACCGATCTCCATCCCGTCTGAGAATCGCAGCTACGCTTTCCATGGTAGAAAAACCCATATACCTCATGATGTTGACCCTGAGCGGGGCCATGTGGACAGCCCCGGATGCATCCGGCTGGATCATCGCAGGAGTTTTTGTGGCGCTCAGATTGCTGGGCAAGTGGCTGGGAGGTCTGGGGGCAGCGAGAATAGTCCAATGCAAGGCCAAGGTTTCGGTGGGCATAGGCCCCGGCCTGTTTGGTCACGGAGGCATGGCGCTGGCTTTGGCATTGGGCTTTGGGCAATTTTATCATGGTCCGGCTTTTCAAATCGTCCTGACCGCTGTGCTCATGAGCATGTTTCTGACCACCATCGTGGGACCTGCATCCCTGAGGTTAGTGCTGGTACTGGCGGGAGAGCACAGATGAGACTAGTCCTCGTAGCTCTTTTGGTGCTGGTAATGCTGGGACTGGAGCAACTCCATGCACATTTCCCGCCTGACATCGGCTCCAGGGCAGCCCTGGTTTTCGGTTTCCTCCTGTTGAGCGGTTTCCTGCTTGGAGAGGTGCTTGTCCATCTGGTGCCTCGCATAACCGCATACCTCCTCGCAGGCATGCTCTTCGGACCCCATGTCCTCGGCATGGTGGATCAACAGGTGATAGCTCACCTGGACCTGGTAGACGAATTGGCCCTGGTCCTCATCGCGTTGACAGCAGGAGCGGAGCTGAAATTCGACAGGCTGAAACAAAGAGCAAGGGGTATCATATCCATAACGCTCATACAGAGCATGGCCGTGTTTGTTGCAACGACCTTTGGTTTGTGGCTTGCCGCTTCAGGGCTTTCGGTATTCGATGGACTATCTTCCATGCAAATCATGGTCATGGCTGCCGTACTGGGGATAATAGCCACAGCCACTTCACCTTCTACCGCGGTCGCCATAATCGTTGAGACAAAATCCCAGGGCCCAACCACCGACAGTGTCCTGGGAGTCACCGTGCTCAAGGACATTGTCGTTCTCGTAAGTTTTTCCTTGATAATGGCGCTCGCCCAGGGAGAGTTTGCCGATTCCTCATCGTCCCAACCTTCAGTGTGGCACCTGGCCCTGGATTTGGCGCTGTCGCCGGTGGTGGGATCGGCCTTTGGTTTGCTCATGATCGCCTACCTCAGATTTATCGGCAAGCAGCCGGTTCTCTTTGTGGCCGCTGCGGCCTTTTTGCTCATCAGCGTATCCAACACCTTTTCCCTGGACGTACTGCTCGTGGCAGTTGCCACCGGTTTTACGGTAGGCAACTTCTCTCAACAGGCAAAAGCCTTGACCGATGGACTGGAGCGGGCCTCTGGACCAGTGTTTTTGATCTTCTTTTGTCTGGCAGGGGCAGGCTTGAACCTGGCAGCCTTGGGCCAAACATGGCGGGCCATATTGTTGTTCGTGGCACTTCGAGCCGTCTTTACCTGGTCCGGCACATGGATGGGGGCATCAGTTGCAAAAGAACCACATTCTGTCAGGACATGGGCGTGGACTGGATTTCTGGGCCAAGCCGGTGTGAGCCTGGGCCTGGCAGCTATTATTAAAACCAGACTTGGGCCTGCGGGCGGCTTGGCTGCAGACATCATCATTGGTGCAATCGTGATAAACC
>JALVPF010000539.1 GCA_027031935.1 Myxococcales bacterium
CAATGAAGGAGAGTGTGGATATTTTTTCTCTTGAACAGGTCGCCAAGGCGACATCAGGGAGACTGGAACGAGGCCTGGGTTCGGCACAGGTCAAGGCAGTGACTACCGACAGCCGCATGGTTCGGGCAGGCGTGTTGTTTGTTGCCCTGAAGGGTGAGCGATTCGATGGCGCATCATTCTGTGCCCAGGCTGCAGAGGCAGGTGCTGGGGCTGTTGTCGTGAATCGCAAGGCATGGGCCGCGGGTCGATGTAGTGTGCAGGGCGATTGTGGCGTCATTACTGTTGACGATACCTTGCGAGCCTTGGGCGATCTCGCTCGATGGCACAGGAGCAGATACCCGGCAAGGGTAATAGCGGTCACGGGTTCTAATGGCAAGACGTCGACCAAGGAGATGATCGCAGCGGTCCTGGGCGGCGAGCCAGACGTCTTAGCCAACAGGGGTAATTTCAATAACCTCATCGGCATGCCCCGTGCACTTTTACGCCTTGGTCCATCTCACCGCTGGGCAGTCATGGAGATGGGAATGAATGCACCGGGTGAGATTGCCCGCCTGACTCAGGTGGCCAGACCAGATGTGGGTGTAGTAACAAACGTGCATCCCGTTCACCTGGAGGGCCTGGGCAGCATACAGGCGGTAGCATCTGCCAAGGGAGAGCTGGTTGAGTCACTGCCGTCCGATGGTGTGGCAATTTTGAACGCGGATGATCCATATGTGTTGCAGCAGGTAAAGCGTAGCACTGCCAGGGTGGTGACCTTCGGACTCAGCGCGGTGGCTGATGTGCGGGTTGAAGAGCCTGAGCAGGGCCCAGACGGTATCAGCTTTTCCCTTGTCATGGAAAAGCAGCGCCTCGAGGTGAATTTGCCTCGTTTGGGTATACATAATGCTACCAACGCGGCAGCAGCAGCTGCGGTTGGAATGGTGGAAGGGATTGACAAGGAACTCATGGTCGAGCGCCTGAGAACTGCCCCTGTTCCGTCCATGCGCATGGAGGTGGTGAAATTCGGACAGACCCGAGTGATCGTCGATTGCTATAACGCCAACCCAAGGTCTGTACAGGCTGCTTTGACTACGGTTTCGAAATTGCCGGCAAGTGCAAGCAGGTTGGTCGTCTTGGGAGACATGCTTGAGTTGGGCGAAGCTTCCAAACAGCTGCACTCGCAGGTGGGTCGCGCTGCGGCCAGCAGCGGTATGGATGGACTTTGTGCCTTTGGACCTCAATCCATACACATGGCGAATGCAGCAAAGGATGCCGGTCTCGATGACGTCCTGCACACGGAACAAATGGAGGATGTCATCGCAT
This sequence comes from Myxococcales bacterium, assembly GCA_027031935.1. Classification (GTDB taxonomy): domain Bacteria; phylum Myxococcota; class B64-G9; order B64-G9; family B64-G9; genus JALVPF01. The sequence goes on from JALVPF010000539.1 coordinate 1,303, forward strand.
GGCTTACAGAGCGTTTGCAGGGCTGCTCATGGTTGTTGCTCAAGGGCTCGAGAGGAATGCGCATGGAGAGGGTATTAGATGGTTTGAAAGAAATAATGCGGGACAACAACATGCCTGAACGCGGGTAGAGACGATGCTTTACTACTTGTTATATCAGCACAGTCATTTGGTAAACGTGGTTCGTTATCCGTCCTTTCGAGCCATAGCTGCTGGTGCCACCGCTCTCATCGCAGGCCTGCTCTTGTATCCGCCTTTTATCAAGTGGTTGAAAGCGGTACAGGCCGGTTCGTCCAATGTAAGGGAAGATACGCCGGAGACCCATCAGGCAAAGTCCGGAACTCCCACCATGGGCGGCACCTTGTTGCTGCTCGCTTTGCTCATAAGCTGTCTGCTCTGGGCCGACCTTACCAATCTGAAGGTCTTGGCGGTGCTGGTCATAACCATGTCTTTTGGACTCATAGGCTTTGTGGATGATTTCAGAAAGGTCACCCAAAAGAACTCCAAGGGGCTGCCGGGAAAGATAAGGTTGTTGGCCGAGTTTGCAGTGGCTGGCATCGTTGTTACAGCCTTGATGATTCAACCCGATTTCGATACCAGGGTCTCGTTTCCTGTAATAAATTTCAACTTGTTCAACCCTGACATCAAGTGGGCTTACCTTGCTCTTGCCCTGGTTGTAATTGTGGGAACTGCAAACGCCGTGAACATGACCGATGGCCTTGATGGCCTGGCCATTGGGCCTGTTGTGACCTCGGCATTTGTTTTTCTGGTCTTGTCATACGCTGCCGGTGCCGTCCTGTTGAAAACATTCGTGCTGGCCAACTACTTTCGTATTCCCCACATACCCGGTGCGGAGGAGTTGACGGTTTACTGTGCCGCCTTGATGGGAGCCGGCATCAGTTTCTTATGGTACAACACCTATCCCGCGTCGGTCTTCATGGGGGACGTGGGGTCCCTGGCCATGGGTGCAGGACTGGGCACCTTGGCCGTGCTTACAAAAAACGAAATCGTCTCTGCCATCATCCACGGTGTTTTTCTGATGGAAATACTCTCTGTGATCATTCAGGTGGCCTGGTTCAAGACTACGGGAAAACGGGTTTTTCGAATGGCACCCTTGCACCATCACTATGAACTCAAGGGCTGGGCTGAGCCCAAGATCATCGTTCGATTCTGGATAATGTCCATCATGCTGGCCCTCGTGGGACTCGCGAGCTTGAAACTACGTTGAAAGGAAATGATGCAATCCGTATACGACATTATAGCTGATTTGGAAAAACGCCGAGTGCTGGTGGTGGGTCTCGCCCGAAGCGGTATTGCAGCAGCTGAGCTGCTGGCAAGAAGATCGGCACATGTGGTCGGTACGGATTTGCGCAGAGATCTGGATGGCCTGGGTGAACTCGAGAACATGGGAGTCGAACTTGTCCTGGGTTCATCAGAGAGCATCTCATTGGAAGATATGGAGCTGGTGGTCTTGAGTCCAGGTGTGGCCATCTCCAATCCTGTTCCAGGCGAGGCGCTAAAGCTAGGTATTCCGGTCATTGGAGAGTTGGAACTGGCATGGAGATTAGCCAACATACCCACCTTGGCCATAACCGGGACAAACGGCAAGTCAACCACGACAACTCTATGTGCCCATCTCCTCGAGAGCGCAGGAAAAAGGGTGTTCGTGGGAGGCAACATAGGCAAGCCCCTGTCGCGCATATTGCTGGATGGAAATTCGGACAAACCCGATTTCGACTGGGCTGTAGTGGAGGTGTCGAGTTTTCAGTTAGAGCATCTCAGTGGCACAAATGGACTGGTGCCAAAGGTGGCTGTCTGGTTGAACCTGACACCGGATCACCTGGACCGACATGGGGATATGAATTCTTACCAGGCCACGAAGAGGCGCATGTTTGAAAGCATGGACGAGACCTGTACGGGGGTGTTTTTCGCAGATGACCCCATGGTTCAGAAGGCTTCTGCAGGCTTGAGTTGCAGGAAGAAGTATTTTGGCAGGAATACCGCGAACCGCGAGGATCTGGATGCCATCATATCAGGCGACGAGATCCATCTGGGTGAGTACAGGATCTCTATCCATAACCAGAGACTTAGGGGAGAGCATAACGCGGAGAACACCGCAGCGGCTTTGCTGGCGGTGGAGGCTGCATCAGTCCATGCTCCAGAAGTATACGAGGCCATCGATACCTATAAAGGGCTACCGCACAGGTTGGAGCCGATTCGGCAACTGGATGGGGTCTTGTGGATAAACGATTCTAAGGGGACCAATCCGGACGCCACGGCAAAATCCCTTACAGGCTTTGATGGAGATGTGATCTTGATCGCAGGCGGAAGGGGAAAGGGCACGGGCTTCAAGATCTTGAGGGACGTGGTGACACAAAAGGTCAGCCACCTGGTGCTCCTTGGAGAGCAAGCCCCGCGCATGTCTTCGGATCTATCCGGCTGTGCCGAGATCCATCTCGTCTCCGATTTGCAAGAAGCTGTCTCTCTCTCCAATACATTGGCAGGTCCAGGCTCGGTTGTCCTTCTGAGCCCGGCTTGTGCTTCTTTTGACATGTTTCGTGATTATGAACATCGGGGAGAGGTTTTTACATCCATGGTCAAATCCTTGGGAGGAGAGACTTGAAGGGCCGGGTAAAAATGGATGCCGTCCTTCTGGTGACGGTTCTCGGGCTTGTGGCATTTGGTGTTGTCATGGTTTACAGCGCCAGTGCAATCTCTGCCCAGGCAAAGACCGGTGATTCTATGTTTTTTCTCAAAAGACACATTCTCGCTGTTGTCATTGGCCTGGGTGCCTTGATGATCGGCATGAGAATAGATACGAAGCGACTGGTGAAGTTTTCATACCCGATTCTTTTGTTGGCCCTTTTTCTCCTCGTGGCAGTTTTGATCCCGGGATTGGGGACCAGGGTGGGGGGCTCGACGAGATGGCTCAGGCTCGGTGTGATGAATTTTCAACCTGGCGAGCTGGTCAAGGTCGCCTTCGCCATATATCTGGCGTATTCACTCACCAAGAAAAAAGAGCGCATTCAGCAATTTTCGGTTGGATTTCTACCGCACCTGGTCATAAGCGGTGTGCTCATATTATTGCTGCTGGCACAACCTGATTTTGGTACAGCCACCATCCTGGCAACCATGTTGTTCCTGATGCTTTACGTGGCTGGAACCCGTGTGAGTTACATCGTTACCGCTGCCCTGGCCGCATTACCCATGGCATATGGCTTGATAGTTGGTTCCGAGTACAGGATGAGGCGCCTGATGGCCTTTTTGGATCCATGGGCTCATAGGTATGACATTGGTTATCACATCTCCGAGAGTTTGATGAGCTTCGGTTCAGGGGGCATCTTGGGCACTGGATTGGGTGAGGGAAAGCATAAACTGTTTTTCCTGCCTGCTGCCCATACCGATTTCATATTTTCCCTTGTGGGGGAAGAGCTGGGACTGATCGGTTCAGCTGGCTTGTTGATCGTTTTTGGTGTGCTGGTCTGGAGAGGACTGAGGGCTGCCTGGAGAGCCCCGGATCTCTTCGCTACCTATACCGCGTTTGGGATAAGCGTCTTAGTCGGCCTGCAGACCCTGATCAACATGTGTGTTGTAACCGGTTTGTTGCCCACCAAGGGTTTGACCCTTCCTTTTGTCTCATACGGTGGCAGTTCCATGGTGTGCATGATGTTTGCCATGGGCTTGCTGCTGAATATTTCCGCCCAGGGCGAGGACCCAAAGGGTGTAGACGATTCAAAGGTGACGTGGCCATGACGGCTCAGAGCAAGCGCGGCATGAGGATTCTCATCGCAGGTGGTGGAACCGGGGGCCATCTTTTTCCAGGCATTGCCCTTGCCCAGGAACTGGAAAGTCGAGGCCAGAATCACAGGATCCTGTTCGTCGGCACACAAAAGGGCCTGGAAGTTCGGCATGTTCCACGCGCTGGGTTTGACCTGAAGTTGATCGAGTCTCGGCAGTTGAAAGGCAAAGGTCTGTTTGGATGGCTTATGGGTCTTCTTCGCATACCGGGCGCCATGTGGCAATCGCGTACGATCCTCCGCAACTTCAAGCCTGACGTGGTGGTCGGAGTTGGCGGATATGCATCAGGTCCGCTGGTGCTGACAGCATGGTTGATGATGATTCCAACCATGATCCTTGAACAAAACGCGCTGCCCGGCCTCACCAATAGAATCCTGGGAAAGCTGGTAAAGCGTGTTGTTGTCGCCTTTCCGGAGACCATGAAGAGATTTTCGCGCCGCAAGGTGCTGATGCTTGGAAATCCCGTCAGAAGGGATCTGATGGAAAATTTTCTTAGGAGCAATGAGCCAAAGAAAGGAGTCCATCTGTTGGTCTTGGGGGGATCTCAGGGGGCTCATTCGCTCAACAGGATAGTTCCAGAGGCAATCTCGCTTTTGCAAAAAAGAATTCCCGACCTGCGAGTCGTGCATCAGACAGGGGATCGGGACAGGCAAGAGGTTGTGCATAAATATTCATCACTGGGCCTGGATGGAAAAGTCGAGGTGACGTCCTTTATCGATGACATGGCACATGCTTACCGACTTGCCGACCTGGTGGTTGGAAGAGCTGGTGCCACCAGTGTAACGGAGTTGGCATTGTGCAAGAAGCCCTCGGTGCTTATACCCTTTCCCTTTGCGGCAGACAATCACCAGGAGATCAATGCAAAGGCATTGGTTGATGCCGGGGCCGCTACCATGATCAGGGAGTCTGAACTCGATGCCCATCGCCTTGCCGATGAGGTTTCTTCCATACTCTGTGATTCAGAGCGGCGAATCAAGATGGAAGATGCTGCTGGTGGCGTGGGAAGACCCGAGGCAGCCAGGGATGTGGCTGAGGTCTGCCTCGACCTTGCCGGATGGTCGAGAAAAAGTCTCCAGGAGGGGATCTGATGTCGCTTCATAGGAGCTATAATGTGCATTTCGTTGGCATTGGCGGCATAGGCATGAGCGGCATCGCCGAGGTTTTGCTCAACCTGGGGTACAAGGTCAGCGGATCCGATCTTCATGCTAGTGAATCCACCCTGAGACTGGAGAACCTGGGCGCTGTCATCAAGATTGGGCACAGCGGAGAAAATCTGCGCGATGCTGATGTGGTGGTGGTCTCCAGCGCTGTGGGAAAGGACAACCCAGAAGTTGTAGAGGCGCTCAAATGCGGTGTTCCGGTCATACAGCGGGCGGAGATGCTGGCAGAGCTGATGCGCATGAAATACGCAATAGCGGTGGCCGGATCTCATGGAAAGACCACGACCACTTCCATCATGGCCTCTGTAATGGCTGAGGCGGGCCTCGATCCAACCATGGTGATAGGTGGCCGTCTAAACTCCCTGGGGTCCAATGCGAAGATGGGGCAGGGTGAACTGCTGGTTGCAGAGGCAGATGAGAGTGATGGATCGTTTCTAAAGCTGATACCTACATACGCGATCATCACCAACATCGATCCAGAGCATTTGGAGCACTATGGCACAGAAGAGAAACTTCAGTCTGCATTCGTGGAGTTCGCGAACAAGGTTCCGTTCTATGGCTTGGTCGTCCTTTGTGTAGATCACCCTGCCGTACGAAACATCATGCCTCGAATAGGTAAGCGGATGGTAACTTACGGCATGGACCCCCAAGCCCAATATAGAGCGGAAAATCTCAGGTTTGAAAGAGATTGCGTTTGTTTTGAGGCTTTTCATCAGGAAAAGAAACTTGGGCATGTAAAACTTCGGATGATCGGAGAGCATAACGCTCTCAATGCCCTTGCGTGCATAGCTGTAGCTGATGAATTGCAGATCCCGTTTGAAGTGGTTCAGAAGGCGCTGTCGGAGTTTGCAGGCATTCAGCGAAGGTTCACCATTCGGGGTTCTGAATCAGGTGTTACGGTCGTCGATGATTATGGGCATCACCCTGTGGAGATTCGTGCAACACTATCAGCAGCGCGCAAGGCCTATGATGACCGCTTGGTGGTGGTCTTCCAGCCTCACAGGTATACGAGGACCAGGGACCTGGAGCGGGATTTCTACTCTGCATTTGACCGAGCCGATGCCTTGATCGTCATGGATATATATGCCGCAGGAGAACAACCCATCGATGGGGTTGACGCACGCAATCTTTATCGTGGAATTCGAAGCCACGGTCCTCAGCAGACCCATTACATCTCGGACGCCGGGCATGTGGTGGACTGGTTGGAAGAAAACTCCAGGGCTGGTGACATGGTCATTACCATGGGAGCAGGAGATGTCTGGAAAGTGGGAGAAGAACTGCTCGAGCGATTGAGGCGCAAGAAAAATGGAAGCTCCAGGAGAGACAAAGATGAAGGATAAGCACATAGGAATGTTGATGGGTGGACACAACGCGGAGCATGAGGTGTCTTTGAAAACCGGCAAAGCCTTGAGCGAAGCCTTGCGCAGCCGTGGATATGATGTCACGGACATTGTCGTGGATGTGGACCTGCCGTCGGTCTTGATCAGGGAGTCGGTCGATGTGGCCTTTGTCGCTCTGCACGGCAGGTGGGGAGAAGACGGTTGTGTCCAGGGATTGCTGGAAGCCATGAGGATACCATACACGGGTAGCGGAGTCCTGGCCTCGGCCCTCTCCATGGATAAGGTGTTCGCAAAGGGCGTTTTCAGGCAGCATGGTCTGTCCGTGGTAGAAGATGTGGTGGTGGCAAAAGAAAATCTGGATGACTTCAGTGTCGATGATCTTCCTTTTGCTCTGCCCGCAGTGGTCAAACCAAGCCGGGAAGGTTCCAGTGTCGGTGTCAGTATCGTAAAGAACGAGTCCGAATTTTCCAGGGCTCTTGCCGATGTCCGCGACTTGGCTGGTGATGTCCTGATCGAAAAATATATCAAGGGCAGGGAGATACAGGTCGCGGTGCTCGATGATGAACCACTGGGCGCCATAGAGGTGGTGCCGGCAGAGGAATTCTACAACTACAAGGCAAAATATCAGTCTGGTGCTGGCACCAGATATCTCTTTCCTGCTCCCATCGGGCAAGAGGAGAACCACAGAGTCATGGATCTTTGTGCAAAAGCACACAAGGCATTGGGCTGTAGTGGAGTGAGCCGCGTGGACACCATCATGACCGGGGATGGGAGTTTTTATTTGCTGGAAGTCAACTCCATTCCTGGCATGACGCAGGCAAGTCTGGTGCCAAAGATAGCAGCAGGACTTGGAATGAGTTTCGAGGATCTGGCTGAGAGATTGTTGAACGGGGCGAGTTTGAAAGCCTGATGGAGAGTGGCGTTGAGCAGGAGAAACAGAAAACGGAGAACAGCGGAGCAGCGACAAGATGCGCGCCGCAGGTTTGTGCGTAATTTTATCATCGCACCCTTGCGTATCATGGTTCTGGCTGTCTTTGGCATAGCCCTTGGTTTTGCCGGCTATCGCCTTGCAGTATACCTTCGCACCTCTGCTGCCCTGGCTGTCCGGTGTATAGAGATACAGGGAACAGCCCGCACCGATGCAGATGAAATAAAACGATTTGCCGGTTTATCTGAGGGACAGAATATCTTCTCCATCGATCTGCAAAAGGCTAAAAGAAAGCTTCAGGAGCATCCCTGGATAAGAAAGGCCACCGTGCAGCGGGTAGTGCCAGACCGTCTGGTGGTGGAGGTACAAGAGCAGCAACCCGCCGCTCTCATCGCCCTGGATAGACTTTATCTGGTCAATACAAAAGGGGAGATATTCAAAAGAGTTCAGCCGGGAGAACAGCTGAACATGGTGGTCATCACGGGGATTACCCGTGAGAAATTCCGCGATGAACCAGAGCGTGCTTCTGAACAGCTCAGGGAATCACTTGATGTGATGGGCCTGGTGAAAAACACGACCTGTCTTTCTGACAGACACCTTGCTGAACTTCACCGCGATGATTTGTTTGGTACGAGCCTGGTGCTGGATCCAGGCGCCCTTGTGGTCAGACTGGGTAGAGATATTTCAGAACAGCGTATGAGGACCCTCTGCTTGCTTCTTGGCGAACTGAAGTACAGGAGTATTAGGGTCGATGAAATAATGATGGACGATCCGACTCACCGTAACCGGGCAGTGGTCAGATTGGCTGGAGTGGCAACAGCACTAAGCATGGATAGCAATGGAAACAAACACATATAAGGAGCGAGGTGAAAAATGGCAAAGGCAAACGAATTGGTGGTAGGGCTCGACATAGGTACTACAAAAATCTGTGCGATTGTCGGAGAGGTCCAGCCCGAGGGTGGTGTGGATATAGTCGGTATTGGGACCTCTCCGTCCAGAGGCCTTCGAAAGGGGGTCGTGATCAACATCGAGGCCACGGTCAATTCTATCAAGCGGGCGGTGGAAGAAGCCGAGATGATGGCCGGGTGTGAGATAAAAAGCGTCTATGTTGGTATCGCAGGTGGGCACATCAAGGGCATGAACTCTCATGGCATAGTGGCCGTAAAGGACAGGGAGATTCGTCAGAATGACATCCGACGGGTCATCGATGCCGCCAGAGCGGTGGTGATTCCCTTGGACAGGGAGGTGATACACATCCTGCCCCAGGAGTTCATAATCGACAACCAGGACGGCATCAAGGAACCTCTTGGAATGAGTGGAGTGAGGTTGGCCGCAAAAGTCCATTTGGTTACGGGTGCCTGTTCATCGGCACAGAATCTGATTAAATGTGCCAACAAGACAGGTCTGGATGTGGCGGACCTCGTACTGCAGCCCTTGGCATCTTCCCTGGCCGTCTTGAACGAGGACGAAAAAGACCTGGGAGTGGCGCTCATCGACATAGGCGGTGGAACCACTGATATCGCGATTTTTTCCAATGGCTCCATCGTGCACACCTCAGTACTCAGCTTGGGTGGTAACCAGGTCACGAACGACATAGCCCTTGGACTTCGAACACCTGTTCCGGAAGCAGAGAAGCTGAAGATCAAGCACGGTTGTGCCATGGCTTCACTGGTGGACAAGGATGAGAATATCGAGGTTGCATCGGTTGGAGGAAGAAGCGCGAGAGTACTCTCTAGGCAAATTTTGTGTGAGATCATAGAACCGAGGATCGAAGAGATATTCGCTCTGGTAAAGAGGGAGATTCATCGCTCCGGCTATGAAGAGCTGTTGGCTTCCGGTGCTGTCATCACAGGTGGATCTACAATACTGGAGGGGATGCCCGAACTGGCCGAGGATGTTTTGGGAATGCCCGTCAGAAGGGGAATTCCGGAACGCGTCAGCGGTCTGGTGGATGTGGTTCGTTCACCAATATACGCAACGGGTGTTGGTCTGGTTCATTACGGTAGGAACAATCTGGGTTCAAGGTATTTTCCAATCCGGCCCGACAAGAACCTCTATCAGAGAATCAAGGACAGGATGAGAAGCTGGATGAAAGACTTTTTCTGAGAAATAACGACGGACTTTTATTTTTCATTTGCCCGTGCGCGCGGGCCGGAAGTAAGGAGGGATCGAGATGATAGAATTCATGGAAGTACAAAATGACGGGGCCCAGATCCGGGTCGTTGGGGTCGGTGGTGGGGGGAACAACGCCATCAACACCATGATCAAGAGTGGGATGGAGAACGTGGACTTTATAGCGGCAAACACGGATGGACAGGCTCTTGCCACCAGTCTGGCACCTGTGAAAATTCAACTGGGTGAGACCCTTACCAGAGGCCTTGGAGCTGGAGCCAACCCGGAGGTAGGCCGCAACGCTGCTCTGGAGTCCAAGGACAGGTTTGCAGAAATGCTAGAAGGCGCTGACATGGTGTTCATAACTGCCGGAATGGGTGGTGGAACAGGAACGGGAGGTGCTCCGGTAATTGCTGACGTGGCAAGATCCTTGGGATGTTTGACCGTTGCCGTGGTGACCAGGCCCTTTTCTTTCGAAGGAAAAAGACGGGCGAGACAGGCGGATCAGGGAATACAGGAGTTGAAGGGGGCGGTGGATACACTCATAACCATTCCCAATGAGAAACTCATTGATTTGGCTGGTGAGAACCTGACCATGGTGGATGCCTTTACCGAAGTGGATCGTGTCTTGCTGAATGCTGTTCAAGGCATAAGTGATTTGGTCGTGGTACCTGGCATGATTAACGTGGACTTCGCTGATGTGAGAACAGTGATGCAGAGCCGCGGTCTGGCCTTGATGGGCACCGGTAGGGCAAAAGGTCAAAACAGGGCAAAAGAAGCGGTGAGCCAGGCCATCAGCTCTCCCCTCCTGGAAGAAGTTGCCATAGATGGGGCCACCGGCTTGTTGCTCAACGTTACCGGCGGTTCGGACCTGAGGCTGTTCGAAGTCAACCAGTGCGCTACATTTATACAGGAGCAGGCTCACGAAGAAGCCAACATCATCTTTGGAGCTGTAGTGGATGAGCGCATGGGCGATGAGCTGTCCGTGACAGTGATCGCCACAGGGTTCGAAAGTCGAGCTGAATTGCTGTCTGAGCGACCCATGGAGGAGTTGCGTGGGCGACCGGAGGATCTGGATATTCCAACTCATATACGTAGAAATACCAGGTTTGCTGAACTGCAATCTGTACCACCCCCTGCTGCTGACCGGTCCATTGTGGACAGGCTTCCAGTGGCTGGGCCAGTACGACCACAGCCTCAGCCGCAACCCGTCAGGGAGCTTCGGTCTGTAGCCGAGTCTGATCTGGCCAGGCAACTGGAGGACGAGGAGTATGATGTGCCTACGTTCCTTAGGCGTCCCGATCGGTGAGATTTTTCATACGGCCCGCTAATATCATCAGTCCCATATGGTCCGCGTGCTTTGTGTCTAAGCTACAAAGACCTTCTTCGATGCAGAATGGCTATTTGTACATACAAAAAAACGGGCTCTCCAAATAGAGCCCGTCCAAATAGTCAATGATTCAACTGTTGCTCAGCCTTCTGATTTTCCCTCTCCCGCCGGCTTGCCCTTTGAGCCGCCAGTAGGCAGGACCGCGAAGTTGATCTCGGTATAGCCTGCTGCTGTACACGTAAACATTACCTTCTTCAAGATTCTGAACTCCACCGACTTGTCACCCTGTATGATTATCTTGCCGGGAAACTCCTTGTTGGAGTGCACCTGCATATAGTTCTTTTTCAAGTTGTTGAGCATTTCGCTGAGATCAGCAATTTCGAAATTTTCATCCTCGGCGATGTCATCCATGGAGCCCACTGTACGACCTTCCAGGACCACGTTGCCTGCCCCAATAATAATAACAGGGGATTGCTCAAGCTCTTCTGTCTGTGTTGCTTTTGGAAGTTCAATGTCCTTCTGTATGAACAGAATCTCACCTGAGGATGAAAAGGTCATGATCAAGAAGATTACCAAGACCACGAACATGTCGATCATGGGAGTCAGGTTCAGGCTCACGTTGACGGTTCGTCCCGCCTTTTTTTCCACGTGCTTTTGGGCGAACTTCAGCTTGATGCTGCGCATCAGGCGGGGTCCGGGTTTTCTTATGGGCATGGTCCCGCCTCCCTATATGGTCCCGGACACTGAGATGTTCGGGAACTCGTTGGCCAGGCAGACATCCATTGTGTCGATGAGGGCCTGGTAGTTGATACTATCCTCGCTCATGACCACGATGTCATTCTTGTCCGGGAACTGGCCGTGGATTTCCTTGAGCTTGGTGCCGAGAGTTTTCTTGTCGTATTCGTTATCTTTTTTCAAAATATCAGCGATGGTATTCCCGTTGCCTGTCAATAGGTATCCTTGCGGTGTAATGGCAACTACCAGATTCAGACGCTGCTCCTGTGGTGTCTGCTCTGTAGGTGCACCCTGACCTGACTGGGTAACAGAAATCTTCCCAATCTGTACCCATACCGCAGCCATCAACAGAAAGCAGATTAATGCTGTGAGCATATCGATAAACGGTACGAGATTGAGTTCAGCGTTCAGGGCTTTTTTCCCGCCTGAACTGCGCCCTCCTGGGGCTTCAACACTCGCCATTCTCGACCTCCTTTACTGGCCGGACCTTTGGACGCCACCAGCACCCGGAAGGTTCCAGGTGCTAAGAAGAATTACTCGGCGCCGCGAACGTCGGATGTGTTCAGCTTATCCCTGTTGGCCAGGATCAGGTTCAAAATGCGAACCGTACTCTCGTTGATGTCATCCACGATATTCTGTGTTGCACCGGACAAGATGGAGAACAGGATTAGACCAACGATTGCGGTACCCAGACCAAAGGCGGTGCAGTTCATGACCTCGGAGATACCCTTGGCCAGCAGAACTGCCTTTTCGGCTGCATCAGCATAGGACACAGCAGCGAACGCCCGAATCAGGCCGGTAACAGTTCCTAAGAGTCCGGCAAGAACCGCCACGTTTCCCAACATGGCCAGATAGCCCGTGCGCTTTTCGATTCTCGGCATCTCCTGCAGGGCCATCTCGTCCATGGCAGACTGTATCTCGGCCTCTGTTCCATCTACCCTGAGAAGTCCGGCCTTGACGATGTTTGCCAGGGGAGCATTGGCAGAGGAGCAATAGGTGATAGCTCGTTGGAGGTTTCCCTGAAAAAGATACTTGTGCATGGTGTTGATGAAATCGTTCTTGTTGATACGTGCCTTGAAGTAGAGGTATGCGATTCGTTCAGCCGCGATGGCGAAAATGAACACCGCGATAAATGCGATGGGGTACATTCCCCATCCACCTTCCCTGAAGGCCGTTGCTATCGATTCGAACATGTTCCTCTCCTTTTCCTCTTCCAAAAGGGCTAGTTGTGCGCTCTTTGCTCCATAAAACATCATCTAGGTCAATTTTTTTTCAGCGCTTACCATACCAGCCTGGGCACTGGTCTCGTCAAGAAAAAAAGCTATTGCAGCAGTATTGATTTCTGTCCATGTAGTAGATCCTGCTACATTTTTCTTGCCCATGACTTGGTCTTCTCCATGACATTTTTCAACAATACGTTGTTCAACAATACCTTGCGTGTTAGTTAGATCTTAGTGAACAGACGCCAAAAAGCTAAGACAACATCCGCTGGACGAAGGTTCCGGTTTTTTCCGCCATCGCCTGACACCAGAAAAAAACTGCAGTTTGCCATTGTATATCCCGGTCCAGGCCCGGAGGGTGCAAGCAGCCTCGCGGTTCATCAACTGATGCGACTGGTAAACGAACATCCATTGGGTGCTTGCGAACCGGTTTTTTTCGATGGCGGAACTCCTGCGGGCTTTGTTACCGGACGTCCTCTGGGATCGTTCGATGTGTTGGCGTTTTCACTTTCTTTTGAAGAACAGTTCGTGCTCTTGCCTCACATTTTGACCACAGCTGGTGTGCCCATATGGGCCCATGAGAGACAATCCCGCGATCCCATGGTCATCGCAGGTGGAGTCGCTTGCAGGCTCAATCCTCGACCCATAGTGCCCTTTCTCGATGCTTTTGTGGCAGGTGATGCAGAACCGGTAATGGCACCTTTTTTGGAGAGGCTGGCAGATTGCATGGGCTCTGACCGGACCAGGTGCTTGTGGCAGCTTCAAAGCATAGACGGGCTGTGGGTGAGCAATTCCCCCGGGAAAGTAACCGCCCTTTGGCACGATGGGGGACCGCCGGCCAGCCAGATCGTATCTGCCTCCGGGGCTGGCTTCGATGACGTGCTGCTCGTGGAGACCGGACGGGGTTGTCCGGCTGGATGTCGGTTTTGTGCCTTGGGGTTTTCCAGGAGACCTCCGGTTTTTTATTCCGCAGAGCAGGTCCTCGAAGCCTCCATGCCCGGCATACACAGAGGGCAAAGGATTGGCCTGGTGGGGGCAAGTCTAGGGCGGCATCCGGAACTAGCCACCATGGTACAGATGCTTTCTGCTCACGGGGCTGACCTGACTCCTGCATCCTTGGATCCAATGGTGCTCGGTTCATCTGTAGGGCAATCCCTGCTGCAGGCTCTTGAACATGGCCATCAGCGTTCCATCACCATTGCTCCGGAAGCCGGTTCTTCGAGGTTACGCAAGTTGATCAACAAACCCTTCGAAGACCATGTGCTGTTGGATGCGGTGGACCGCCTCGGCCGCAGTGGGGTGATCCATCTCAAGCTCTATCTCATGTACGGACTTCCCACGGAGCAGGAGCAGGACCTTGCAGACATGATTTCCCTGGTCGGACAAGTTCGCAAGGCCATGCTTGGAGCCCACAGGCAACGCGGTGGTACCGGAAGGATCTCTGTCTCATTAAACCCTTTCATCCCCAAGCCTCATACTCCCTTTCGCAATGAATACATGCCAACATTGGGCGAGTTGAAAAAACGCAGGGAGTTGCTGTTTGCAGGCTTGAGGAAACTGGGTGGCATAAAAGTCAGTGGCATAAGTCCGCGCCGCGCATTGTTCCAGTGTCTGCTCGACAGGCTGGATGAATCTGCTGCCGACATGTTGAGCCACTGCAAGGGCAGTTGGCCGCCTGCCTCCGGACTGTTGAGGCGTTCTTTTCCTCACTGGGAGCAACTCGTCAATGGGAGTCTGCAGACACAGCACGATCATCCGGATCCCATGGTGGATGTGGGGGTCTCGGACTGGCTTTTGCAAAGGGAACGTGACCGTGCATATGCGGAAAGGACCACTGCTGCCTGTTGCGCACAAAGATGCCCCGGGTGTGCTGCATGCAGCGGCTTGACGTGATTTCGCAACTGGTGATAATGTATGTACAATTTTAATATTTACCCATGTGTCCAGGCCTTGTGGTTTTGGGGTTGCCCTAGGGGAAGGCGTTGATGCGCAGGTGGTTTCCGAACTTTACTGTGTTGTGTGCACTCGTGCTTATGCCGGTTGCTTGCTCTTCTGGCCCAAGCTCGTCGGATGCAGGATATTCGGATGGGTCCGATGGGGACGCTGCCCTTGGAGATGATGGCAACAATGGATCGGATTTGAATCCCACAGAAGAAGATCTGGATGGTGATGGTCTCGTCAATGTTTTGGAGGACAGGGACCAGGATGGGGTGCTCGATGATGGCGAGACGGACCCCAGCAACCCTGACACTGATTCTGATGGCATCATCGATGGCGTTGAAGATCACAACCACAACGGCAAGGTGGATTGGAATGAGACTGATCCTCTGAAGGATGATACAGATGGTGACGGTTTGTCGGACGGGCTGGAAGATTCAAATCACAACGGAATCGTAGACCCGGGAGAAAGCGATCCATTGAAGCCTGATACGGATCGCGATGGTCTCGACGATGGGCTGGAAGACGCCAATCACAACGGAGTGGTTGACCCGGGCGAGACGGATCCTGTGAATCCGGACACGGATTCCGACGGCCTGCTCGATGGGGTGGAGGACTCAAACCACAATGGAGTGGTGGATTCAGGCGAGACGGACCCCAACAACCCTGACATGGACTCTGACGGAGTCGCTGATGGGGACGAGGACAGGGACGGTGATGGAAAGCTGGGACAATGCACGATCCCCTGTAGTACATCTTCTCAATGCTCGGAGGGACAGGTGTGTGCTCAACACGCTCATGTCTGTTATTCTTCCGAATGTTCGGGGGGAGAGACTGATCCCTTCGATCCTGACACGGACGGAGATTCGGTAACAGACGATCTGGAAGCAAGTACGCTCGTGTGTACTTCTCAGCAACTGAAGCCCGTAGACATATATTCATCGGAGGAAGCTGATTTCAAGTTGGCTCTGGAGACCTTCTATTCCAGCACTTCGGCCCTTACTGTGGCAGGTGATGAAAGGGGGCTAGAATTTTATGACCCGCAACACCAGTTGGCAGGGTTCGTGCTGTCAAAGAGCCCCGGCGCCTCGTCTGCAGCCCGGCAGGAGGCTGAGGATCGTATTGCAATAGGGACATTGGGCAGCATCGAATCCGTATCCACCAGGGCTCTCGTGACTTTTGACGGCTTTGATGCGGTGGTGACGAACTTCGACCTCCGCCCCGGACAGGTGACACCGGTACAGTTGGCCGGCATGATGGCCGACGTGCTCGCAGGAACTCACCTGGATTCTTCCCTCGCTTCTTCTGGTACGCCATCCGGGCAATTCCATGTTTCCATGGAGTCGGTACTAAGGCCACAGCGTTCAGTGGTCCTTGCCATTGTCTCGGCAAGTGGCAGGGTAGACGACAGTCAACTGCTGAAGATGGAAGATGTAAGCAACTCCACGGCCCTTGCCGGTTTTACGGATGGGACGGATTCGCAGTGTGACAGCTTCAGATCCGTTGGTGTTCAACCGGTGGATTTCATATGGGTGGTGGACAACTCCGAGTCCATGTCTCAGGAACAGTCGGCCGTATCAGCGGCTGCTGATGCCATGGCAAGCCTGCTGCAGAAAACATCCCTGGATTGGCGTGTAGCCATTACCAAGAGCGATCCCACCCAGGGAGGGGGCTTGCTGTTTACTCCTTTTACCCGTGATGTGAATCGGTTCAAAAGCGACATGATCCTGGTGGGCACAGCAGGTGCTCCAAACGAATACAGCCTGCAGATGGGGCTTGATGCAATGGATAACAGCCTGCCATGTTCTGCGTCTGAAGACAGGTACAAGCTCAGGTGCGACGCTCAGGTGATCGTGATCTTGTTGAGCGACGAGGATGATCAGAGCATAGAGAATGCATCCGGGGGTGATAATTATGCCGGTGCTCCTGATGCAGCCACAGTCGCCGGATTTGCCGAATCCTATCGACAACGTGGTGCGGTCCTGTTCGCCATCGCTGGATTGGATCCCAAGTGCTCAACTGCCTTGAACTCTTCAAAGGGGATAAACGCGGTAGTAAATGCCGTTGGCGGAGGATCGGTGGGTTCCATCTGCGATCTCGACCAGAGTCAGAACGTTGAAAACATAGTCAGAGCCGCGTTTGGGGTCTCGAGCACCTACCGACTCAGGGAGCCACCCATATCATCCACACTGAAGGTGGCTTTAGTCCTCGAACAAAGTGCTTCGCCGTTGCTTGTGCCCAGAAGTCGCATTGATGGTTTTGACTATGATGGTGTAAGCGGCTCCATCCTTTTTTACGGTTCATACCGTCCGGTAGCCAGCGGTCTGGATGTCGTGGCTTCCTATAGAACCTTTGTAGATTGCCAGCCACAGCAGGAAGAATGCAACGGCCGTGATGATGATTGCGATGGACTGACCGACGAGGATTTCGATGCAGACGGAGATGGCTGGTCGGTTTGCGGTGGGGATTGTGACGATCACAGGAGTGAAGACCACCCAGGTGCCGAAGAGGTTTGTGATTTATTCGACAATGACTGCGACGGCGAAACGGATGAGGGCTTTGACGGTGACGGTGACGGTTTCAGTACCTGCAATGGTGACTGTGATCCTGATGATCCTGCCGTTTTTCCGACAGCTTTTGAACTGTGTGATGACAAGGATAACGATTGTGACGGAGAAACAGACCCGGATTGTGGTTGATGCATTGAACCATTGAACACACACCCATCATGGGAGGGATGACAAATGGTAAAAGCAGACTTGGTGGAGTTGGTGGCACAAAAGAGAAACCTCAAGTTGTCAGAGGCAAAACGTGCGGTTGATGCCATGTTTGATGCCATGTCCAATGCCTTGGCTGCAGGAGGTGGCATTGAAATCAGGGGCTTTGCCTCGTTCAAGGTCAAGCAGTACAAGGCAAGGGTGGGGCGCAACCCCAGGACCGGAGAAGTGATAAGGGTTGAGCCCAAGAGACGCGTAATATTCAAGCCTGGTGCAGAGCTTCGCAATCGTGTGGACATGGGCCATTGAGCATTGTGTCCATGGAAGATTGAGTAATATTTAGTTTGTAAAAAAAGTTCTTGCAACCTGGATACGGATGTTATACATCTGAGACTCTAACGAACTGAATTCCTTGCGAAAGGGTATAAGGAGAGCCGGACATGGCGATGACCAAGGCGAACATCGTCGAAGAGGTCTACAAGAAGGTCGGCTTTTCAAAAAGTCAGGCCGCCGAGATCGTCGAGACCGTGTTCGAGACGATGAAAGAGACCTTGGAGAAGGGTGAGAAGCTGAAGATTTCAGGCTTTGGGAACTTTACTCCTAGGGACAAGAAGACACGGATAGGCAGAAATCCAAAAACAGGCGAAGCCATAGAAATTTCGGCTCGCAGGGTAGTGACCTTCAAGGCCAGCCCTGTTCTCAAGGCCAAGATGAACGAAAAAGCCCCTTGATCCTTTTGGGCATTTTTTGAGATTTTTCGTTTGTCTCTGGCAGGATTCTGCGACATCCCCTTACTTTCAAGTGGACCTTTGGGGAAAGGGTGAGCCTTATCCAGAATCCCATGGATAATGGGATGGCTGATCCCGAATCTATTTTTGCGGGGTGTTGGTGAAAACTTCCGTCAGAAGGTGATACTCAGCCATCCGCTGCAGCCCCTGGAATTGCAGGATACAGCGGGTGTAGCTGCTGGTGCCTGGGTGTCATCGGTAAGATCCAGTACCAGGAAGACCACGGCCACTGTCAGGGCCGCGCCACCCGCTCCAAAGAGAATATTGGCCCCCAGGGCCATGTCCTGAGCGTCGTGAATTTTTCCTTCTGCTCCCAGGGGATCTGCCGCTGCAGCCAATGCCTTTGCCTGGTCTTGTGAATCTTCGGAAAGTAATCCCAATGTTGTGGCAGCGGCCAGACAGGCCAGCCCTGTTGCCGCAGCTGTCCACATTATCGGGTCTTTCCACGGGGAGTTTGCCACGTCTGGCCCTGGCCTGGAAATGACAGCTTTCTTGGGAATTTTTTGGGGCTTTGGCGCCTCTGACGGGGGCGGTTCAGCAAGGGCCACGGTCTTCTTGGGTTTTCTGGCCTTCAGTCCCAGCATGGAGCGCAACATGTCACCAGTGGCAAGGGCTGCTCCATCAGGGGTAAATTGACCATGTTTGTCTTTTACCTTTTTCTCGCCAGGGACATCTATAAGCACCAGGTGTACAAGAATTTTTGATCCATCAAAGGATCGTTTTATATCTCCGTACAACAACCACCTGGCGTTGACCGTGGCGCCCATGGCTGCCACGCAGGCAGGGTCGAATTCGCAAAACTTCAGATTTTCGGCAGGCCCCATCAGTAGATTGTCGCCCAGCTGTTCTTCTGAAATCAGCTGAAATTTTCCACATTTTTCCAGTGTGACCAGGACTTCAGCGTTTATGGATGGCAACTCGTCTGCAACAGCCTTGCCCCCGGTCAAATCCAGGTGTACGAAGACCGGCAGTGTGTCTGCCCTTGCCTGTGCTGCGCAAAACACAATGGCCAACAACACGAGCATGTGCCTGAAAATATATATGGGCCCAGTCATGGAGTCCAAGTCCTTATGATGTTGTTGTTCGTGTCTGCTATAACCAGGCGGCCATCGCTCATGAACGCCAGCGAACTGGGACCGTTGAGTTCAACCATGTCCGGAGGACCATCACCCATACCGGCTGCACCACTCCCCATGACCGTGGATACCTCGGAATCGCTGATGGTGCGTATCCTGTTATTGGATCTATCCGCCAGCCAGATAAGCTGATCCGGGCCCAGCGCAAGACCAGCGGGATTTGCAAACTTGGCGTCCAGCAAGGCTCCATCCTGATATCCATATTGACCACTGCCGGCATAAGTGCTGACCTTACCATCTGCCGAGATCATGCGAATCCTCTGGGATGATTCCTCCGAGACGAATATCCTGCCATCATCCAGTACGAGCAGATTCGTTGGAGAATTGAACCTGGCTTGCAAGAGTTCTCCATCATCAAGGCCAGGGAATCCACATTTGCCGGCAAAGGTTGTAACCTGGTCCGAATCGATGAGCCTGATGCAATGATTTCCAGAGTCGGCGACCAGAATATGTCCTTGAGAATCAATGGCCACAGACGAGGGGAAGGCAAACCTTGCCTCCGGTGCCGGGCCATCTGCATAACCTGCAAAGCCGCTCCCGGCAATGGTGGAAACAGTTGCCTGGGCATCAAGACTGCGTATGCAGTGATTGCCACGGTCTGCTATTATCACCAGTCCATCGGACGACAGGGTCAGTCCGGTGGGTCCCTTGAATCTGGCGTCAGTACCCACACCGTCTACTTTGCCGCTCTGTCCGTCTCCGGCGATGGTTGTAACCATGCCATCTGGCGTCGCTTTTCTGATGCAGTGATTGCCTGTGTCCGCCACGAGAAAAGATCCTTCCGGCAGGGCCAACAGACCATGGGGTGAGCTGAATCTGGCTGAATCTCCCTGACCGTCTCGCAGACCCGATTGTCCGTTGCCGGCGAGTATGCACACCAGGCCCACGTCGGTCTCCCCGTCACAGTCGTTGTCCACGAAGTCGCATGATCGCTCGGGTGACTCATATCCGGTGTCGCAAATCCACTGACCATCCTTGCATTCGGCAGGGGTGTCTTGGCAGTCCGGGAGGGTTTTGCATGCAGGAGCCGGTTGTTGGCAGGCGGAGTCGTCCATTCCATCGGATGTCGCATCCCCTGCATCGCTCGTCCCGTCACCCCCGTCTGTACCTGCATCAAGCATGTCATCTGCCTTGCGGCAGACAGCACAAAGATATCCCTGACCGCATGGCTCGTGCATGCAGGTATATCCAGAGGCGCATACATCGTCTGGACCGCACGGCTGGCCGTCGAAAAAACCCGTGTCTACGGTGCATGAGGATGTCAACGCCATGGCAAGACCATAGAGCAGCATTGACAGATTTGATTTTTTGACCATGGAACAAGAATGCCATCTGCAGGTTTTGTTGTAAAGCTAAAGCCTCAAGCTGACCCACCCTGATGCTCATCAGGCCAAACCGGAGGAACTATCGATAGACCCCGGCACATAGGGTCAGCAGGGGCAGATCGATTATATCTATACAGTCGGCGTTGCGTACACAGGCTTGGAACTGAACAACTGCCGGTGCACTGAGGCAGGACAGGATAATCCTGTCAGGATTTGCATCAAGGTCGGCAAGACACCGTTGCAGGTATTTGTCCACAGGTGCGTCATTGCACTGGAGCCAACTGCTGCACCAAATTTCCAGGAGTGATTCCAGGTTGCTTGCAGGTTGACACTTGGCCAGGGATGAATTCATGCAGTCATCCAGATCTCTTTGGCCACACGAGCCTTCGATGGATTCTACACACTGGTCACGGGCGTCGAGATACAGGGCCTGGAGAGCTCCCTTGCTGATGTAAGAGGGACAAATGGTCGAACAGTCCGAGTCCTCTTCCACCGACAGGCATTTCGCCTCCGCCTGACAGTAATCATCACAGCTAAACGCGTAGGTCTCTTTGCTGTCATCAGGGATCTCGTAAGGGTATTGTTCTTCTGTACTGCAACTGCAAAAGGCAAGGATGAGGGCCGAGCATAGACCCATGTATGAAGAAACAATATGTTCTGTCATGAGATAGCCCGACTGAACATTTTAGCCGTTCTTTTTTGCAAATTCACCCATGAACTCTGCGAGAGTCTTTACACCTTCAATAGGCATGGCGTTATAAATGGATGCTCTGCAGCCTCCCACACTACGGTGGCCCTTGAGCCCGCCCATCTTTTGCTCAGACGCCTCTTCGATGAACTTTTTTTCCAGGTCCTCGGAAGGAAGCCTGAACACAACGTTCATCTTGGACCTGCAGTGTTCCGGTACCGGGCATCGGTAAAAATCGGAGTTGGCCTCTATGGCATCGTAGACTATGGACGATCGTTCGTCAGCCAGCTTGGAGATCCCTTCCAGGCCTCCATTGTCCTTCACCCATTGCATCACAAGGCTGACCATGTATATGGGAAACACGGGCGGGGTGTTGTATAGAGAGTCCTTGGCAGCGTGTGTCTTGTAGTTCAGATATGCCGTCATGTTCTCAGGACACCTTTCGAGCATGTCATTGCGGATAATGACTATGGCCACCCCGGCTGGGCCTGCATTCTTTTGGGCGCCTGCGTATATGAGCCCGAATTTTTCCATGGGAACTTTTCGGCTCATGAAATCGGAACTCATGTCGCACACGATGGGCACGGAACCCGTATCGGGAAAGCTCTGCCATTGAATGCCGCCTATGGTCTCGTTGGAGGTAATGTGCAGATATGCAGCCGATGGGTCCAGCTTCAATGATTTGGGGTCAGGCAGGTTGAGGTAATCGTCGTCCTTGCCGTCGAAGACCACATTTACCTTTCCTACTTTGGATGCGTCTGCAAAAGCCTTTTTTGACCATGTTCCAGTCACGGTGAAATCGCAGCTTGCTCCGGCCGGAAGGAAGTTCATCGGTATCATGGAAAACTGCATGGTGGCACCGCCGCCGATGAACAAGACCTTGTAGTTGTCGTCCAGGCCGTAGAGTTCGCGGATGAGATTCATGGCCTTGTGGTGAACCTCGTCGTATTCAGCAGACCTGTGGCTCATCTCCACTATGGACATGCCCTTGCCCTGGTAATCCACGAATTCATCGCGAACTTTCTCCAGCACGCTCAGTGGCAAGGTGGAGGGTCCGGCGTTGAAATTAAAAATACGGTTCATCATGCACCTCCTTTTATGAACTTGTCGATGATATCTACCACCTCCTCGCCGATTCGCCCAAGGTTTTCCTTGCTCGACGCACCCAGATGGGGGGTCATGATTACATTGGGTGCCTTCAGCAGCGGGTAGTCATCCGGAGGAGGGTCGGATGGCCACACGTCAGTGGCGTAGGCTCGCACCTTGCCTTCAAGTAAGGCCTTTGCCATGGCGTCCGCGTCCACCGTGGCCCCGCGACCTGAATTGATGATGATTACGCCTTCTTTCATCGCCGAGATGGCCTGTGCATCGACAAGATTGCGCGTTTCTCCGGTTAGCGGAAGATGAAGAGACACATAGTCGGCATCTTTCAGCGCTTCGGCGAGAGTGGGCTTGACCTGTGCTATCTCGTGGGGCTTTCCTGACTTTCTGTAAGCATTGATATTCATGCCAAAAGCCTTAGCCCTTTTTGCGAACTCGGTGGCTATGTTTCCGGTACCCACAAGACACAGCGTCTTTCCGAACACTTCGGTTCGTTTGAGTTCTTTCTTTATCCATTTGCCTTCCTTCATGGAGTTGTGCCCCTCGATGATGCGATTGGGGACAGTGAGCATGAGGGCAAAGGCCAGCTCGGCAACCGCGATTCCCGAGGCCTTGGGAGTGTTGTGTACCACTATGCCCTTTTGTGCGGCATATGCCTTGTCGATGTTATCCGTACCCACTCCTCCACGGATTATCAACTTCAGCCCAGGGGCCGAATCAATGTATTCCTTGGTGCATTTGGTCTTGGATCGCACCAAAACCACGTCTGCCTCGGAGAGTCGTGATTTGTCATCGGTCACTTCGCCGAATCTCTTGAGCTTTTCCGGTAGATCCGGGCCGAAGGCATCTGAAATGAGTATGAGCATTTTTTCCTCCATGTTGGCAATGTTCAGTAAAGTCAGTGCTTGCCTATTCCAGGCTCCGCACCACGATACCTGAGCGAAGTTTAGGCTCGAACCAAGTGGATTTCGGAGGCATGACCTGCCCGGCGTCAGCGATGTTCATAAGTTGCTCGACACTGACCGGGTGTAGCGCAAAGGCAAGTCTTGAATCCCTGGCGCATCTTTTTTCCAGTTCCTCCGTTCCTCTAATGCCCCCCACAAAATCTATGCGCTGGTCTGTCCTTGGA
>JALVPF010000540.1 GCA_027031935.1 Myxococcales bacterium
CCTTGTCAAACACTCACCGGATGGCAAAGGTTTTGTGGCGCTGGGCTACAATCTGGCCTATTCCAAGCAAATGAAAGAAATAGCCGCTGAACTGCGTGCCTGTGCTTCGTCCATAAGCGAGGGGGAGGTCCCTTTCAAAAACTATCTTCTGGCAGCAGCTGCATCTTTTGAGACCAACGACTGGGAACCTGCTGACGAGGCATGGTCCAGGATGAACGGCTCCAACAGTAAATGGTATCTCAGGATTGGCCCCGATGAAGTATATTATGAACCATGCAATAGAAAGGCTGGATTCCACGTCTCTTTTGCCAGAATCGACAAGGATGGAATCTATTGGCAAAAACGACTATCACCTCTTAGGCAAGAGATGGAGGACAAACTCGCCTCTCTCATCGGTCCTGCATACAAGGCTCGCCAGGTCAAGGTGCACATGCCCGACTTCATAGAGATCCTAATCAATGCCGGAGATTCTCGTCATGCATCCGGAGCGACCGTAGGACAAAGCCTTCCCAACTGGGGACCTGTGGCCAAAGAGGGAAGAGGACGCACAGTGGTCATGTCAAACCTCTATACCGACCCTGACTCGTTGGCCATTCAAAAAGCCAAGGCATCTTCCCTGTTGTCATCGGAAAGCATGAAATACTTCACTGACGACAAACGCCTTGGCCTGCTTGATATCATACTCCATGAAGCTACCCACAACTTTGGTCCATACTCGGATTACAAAATTGACGACAAGCGACCTGGGGACATATTTGGCGGAGCAAGGGCCAGTATACTGGAAGAACTCAAGGCCCAGACCGGTGCATTGTTTTTTGTAAAGACATTGGTGGATCACGGATTGCTCACCGAGCAAGAGGCACGCCGCGTCTGGCTTCACTCCATAGCCTGGTGTTTTGGCCATATCTCCCGCGGCATGACAGACGCGCAGGGTCGTCCAAAACCATACAGCCAGTTGGCCGCCATCCAGATCGGCTTTCTCAGCTCTGCCGGCGCCATAGAATTCAAAGCTGACCAGAAAGCGGCAAATGGTGTGGACAAGGGGTGCTTTCAAATCCACTATGACAAGTTTTTTCCGGCAGTGGAGAAGCTCATGAAAAAGGTCGGGTCCATAAAGGCCACCGGGGACAAAAAGGCAGCTGATGAACTCATCACCTCATATACTAGTGGAAAATTTTCCAATCTGGTACACCAGAAAGAAATAGCCACAAGGATACTGCGTCACCCAAAGGCGAGCTTTGTCTACAGCATCACAATGTAAGACCCGGGAGACTTCAATGTCATGGATCCACAACACCATATACATTTTTACGCTTTCAGTATTCATGCTCTTGTTCGGTCCTGCGGTAAAAGCTGGTGGTTTCACCATAATAGAGCTGGGTGCCGACAAGACGGGAATGATGTGCTCCATAGCAAAACCGGATGATCTCAGTGGCGTCTATCACAACCCTGCCACCATCGCAGATTTGAGGGGGACACGATTTCACGCCTCTACCGGTTTTTCCTTTGTGGATATTTCCGTGCGCCTGAAAGCCTGGCCTGGGGGTGAAGGAAAGTATGGGAGTGAGGATTTCATCGACACACCCGTGGATGATGATGGTTTTTTTGAAGGCACCTATAAACCCACAAAGTACTTTGGGGCCATGCCCATGTTTGTCACCTCAACGGACTTTGGATTCGAGCAGGGCCCAGTGGTGGCGCTGTCGGTTTATGTTCCTGACTTCATAGGCGCTTTCATGCCCGAAGATGCACCCACTCGTTACTTTGCAACCGAGGCATATTTCATAGCAGGCATGGCATCACTGAGCGCTGGATACCGATTGCCCGGCTGGGCCCATTGGCTGTCGGTGGGAGCAAGCATTGGTGTGATGTATATTCGCATGGAAGGCAGCCGGTGGCAGAATATCCACCTCTATGGAGACGAGACATCGGACTATGTTCTCAATCTTCTTGGTGAAGACTATAAACCTTTCTGGAACGTGGGCCTGGCAGCAGAGCCCATGGATGGTCTCAACTTCGGGCTCGTTTTTATCGGCCCCGTGGATGCAGACCTGGAAGGGACCCTGAAATTTTCTCTTCCGGAAGGGGTGGGGGAAGAAGACCCGGTACTCCTGGCTTTGACAGGGGGCCAAGGACTGGTGGGTACATACCATCAAACGACAAAGATGAAAGTTCCTGCCGGTTTGGGCGCAGGCGTCAGGTGGTCGATCATCGAACAACTGGATGTGGCCGCGGATTTCCGGTGGTGGTTTTACAATACATTCAAGGAACAATACATGTACCACGACATAGACCTCTCCATAGGGGGTCAGCCGGCAGTTGAAAACCCGATGGTCACACCAAAAAACTACAAGGCTTCCTGGACGATTTCTATTGGCACTCTGCTCAGGCCTGTACCGGAAATTTTACCGCTGGAGTTGATGGCAGGATGGACCTATGACACATCGCCATCTCCAAAAAACACCAGGAGTCTGGACTCTCCCACCGCCGATATAACCGGGTTTTCCATGGGCGCCAGATACATCTTCGATGATCACTGGACTGCGTCGGTCACCTATTATCACTATTGGTACTTGCAAGACGAGGTTACCGATTCCATACTAGATCCACCACAGAATGCAAAGTTTGGAGGAACTGTTGATACATTTTCACTTCAGCTGAATGTTAAGCTATAGTCCCTTTTTTTCAAGCGGGAGATGGACCATGAATAGACCGACACTGGCTCTCATCGTTGCCACTTTGTTCACCTCAGGTGGATGCTCCCTGTTCAGATCCGACAAGGCCAATGACCAGACGCAAACCGCCAGGACCAAAACCGCAGGCAAGTCCAGGGGCGATGTCTGGTCGTCCAGGATTGGAAACTCTAAATACAGGGTTGACAGTTCCACCACGGGTGAAAACAGATACGGCGGCCACTCGGACAGTATAGGCAGAGGACAGATCGAACAATTGAGCATGGCCGGTCCTTCCAGCGCGCCAAAGATCGCAGTGTTCTTGGCTGACCCCAGCCCGGGAGTCAGGCAAAAAGCCGTGGAAGTTTTGGGGAAATTCGGAAAAGAAGGTTCGGCAGCCTTACCCAGAATTCTCAAGACGCTGACATGCAACAACCCCCAGTTACGTCTCTCAGCCGCCCACACTCTGGCACTGATGAAAATACCCCAAAGCGAAGACTACCTTGAAAGAGCAACAGATGATCCCAGCCTTGCAGTCAGAGCGTGGGCACACGCCGGACTCGTTGGTTTGGGACAGGACTGCGAGGACCACCAGCAAGATGCGGCAAAGATTCTATCTGCCTCACCAGGAACGAGTCCCATGGAAGCCATGGGTGCTCTCATGTTGATGAAATGTGCATCAAAAGACGCCGTCGAATCCCTGGTAGATGCCCTAGGATCTCCCCACGAGAGCATCAGGTCGGCAGCAGCGAGGGCACTGGGTAACATGGGCCCCCCTGCCAAGGCCAGCGTCCCGAAGTTGGGTCAGCTTCTGAAAGAGAAATCCTTCAGGGTCCGCCTCTCAGCTCTGTTGGCACTCGGGCATATGGGTGAATACGGTCTGGGAGCATTGGACGGACTCTTGGCTTGCCTGGCCGATCCTTCACCTAAATTCAGACAACTGGCAGCCTTTGCCATAGGGCAAATAGGCCCCAAGGCATCAGGCGCAAAAGATGCCCTGCAGAAGGCGACCCATGACAGCGAAGCCACCGTGGTTGCCGCTGCAAAAAAAGCCCTGGCACGGATCACTGCGTCATCAAAACCCTAAGGAGTTTTTCGTGACTTACCTGCGATCCACACAATATGACAGAGCAAAGCTCATGGACCTTACTGGCCACTTAAATGAGCTTGCCGGTCTGGACATGATAGTAAACCTTCCTGAAGACGAACAGCTCCTGGATATCAGGTTGGCTGATTTGGTGCCCAAAAATATGGGCGAACCCGTAGGAGATCCGGAACGGGGGGTGGTGTGTTTCACATCAACCCGCCTGTTGTTTTTCAGGCACAGGCCCGAAGTAATCGAAGACAAGGCCCTTGCAGTGGCAACAGGTTACCTGACAGAATGCCTGCTATGCCATCGGCCCATGGACAGGACCCGCGCTGCAAGGTACTTCCCCAAAAAGGAAAGCTCAATATTTGAACTCAGGAAAAAAATGGCCGCCCTGTATTTTCCAGACCTCATGTCCCTGCTGGACATTCCTCTTGCAGGAATCATTGCCATGATGCCGTTTATGGATAAATCCAAACAGGCCACACTGGATTTCGAAATCGACCTTCGTTCAGAATCACCACAACTATTCAAGCTGCTGCCCATCAACCCACAGATCCGAATCGTACTGGGTCAGAGGTTTCTTGAGCGTCCATATCCAGAAATTTCTTCGTCCATGCCGCTGGTGTCCGCATGTCCGGTTGAGGAGTTATCTTTACTGACCGACAGGCTGAGGGAGATTCAGGCAGAAATAGATTACGACAAATTGCCGAAAAAGCTCTTTCTTTCGCCATGGTCCCTGTCACAACTTTTCTTCACTCCAAAAGCAAAAGTATCGCTCATCCATAACGGAGAAAAGGTCCAGGGCAAGATATACATCGAAAAAGGGAACCTCGTCTTGGCACGAAAACTGTCAAAATCCACCTTGTTTAATGTTGGAAACCTTGAAGATATTGGCTGGGACGAGGCAAAAAACGAGCTTATCCTGAAGGGTCCAGGGGTCTATTACAAGATAGAAGGAGAGGTCGACTCCAGACCATTTACGCAGATAAGATTCTACCTGGAAGAATTATTGGCAGGACGAAAAAACATATGGGAAGACCCCAACAAATTCAGCGACATTGCCCCAGACACCAAGCCGGACCCCATCGGAGAACTATTGAGGTACCATCTCGCCCCTTGTAATGATCCTGCCATTCACCTATCCGAAACCATTGAAGAAAACATGATAGACGAATTCATGGATGGTTTTGGCCAGCTTCTTCCTCCGGAAGAGACTCCGCAGTGCCTTGTCCTTTTGGACAAAGGCCTTCAGGAAGGCTTCCTGTTTACGGACAAGGGATTCTATGTAAGAAAAAAGGCAAAGAGTGGACAACGCATCTCGTTTTCGAAGCTCCTGGAAAAGCTGGAATTCAAAAAGGGTTTTATGTCTAACAGTATTTCAATAGACTCGACTACGTATAAGATCGATTCTCTGGGAAAAGAGACTCGGTCAGCATTGACCCTCGTCATCAAAGATATCTGCAAAAGGGCCATGGTATAGGCTGCAGATAACCCAAAATCCATCTTGACCAAAACAGAAATAGCTTGCTAGGCTCCTTGCATGGAAACCTCATCAAAAAAAGACCTGGCCTTGGCATTTCTGACAGATTTGGTAAACATGCCCCCTGAAAAACTCCAAAAAACCATAAAGGATGTGGTGGGAGAGGAACTTGCCGCTGTGATGTTCGGATATGCCAAGCAGGTTCTCAGCGCGTCACCCGACAAGGCAATAGAAAATGCATCATCCCTTATGTTGCTCGGTTACCTCATCCGCGTTCACGAACAGGGACAACTTCCATCTGATACACCCAAGGCCTGAATTTTCCAATACTTTGCAGAAAATTCAAATCTCCCACACTATTGAATCAGATTTCCCAGATTGCTTGTGAGGTCACGGAGATGCAAGGAATCGTCCGCAGTCGTGGATTCACCACGTCGAGCCTCACCTTACCGAAAAAGATTCTGCAGCATCGACACAGAGATCGCAAGCGAGGTGGGAAATCAGGGGAAAAATTTATCCCAGGATGGGAAATCTCCTCTGTGATGCGATGTCCTGCATTGCCTGCTGCATGGAGCTGGTGACCTTGTCGTATATCTCGTTCAAGGCTTCCTCGTTGTCCTGATCATCGGGTGTCAGACCATTGAGTTCGATGGGGTCCAGGAAACGCACCTGGCTCTTGGTTGGCAGATGCACGTGAAAAATCGGTCCAAATCCCACTCCCCAGGGTAAACCAAAGAAGACAGGGCAGGTGTCAGAACGCAGCAACTGTTTCAGATGCAGCAACTTTGCCAGCTCCCGTCCATCATGAAGTATGTAAAATGATTCATGGCCGCCAACAATGACGAAAGGAACGATGGGCACCTGATTGCGAATAGCCAGCCTGATAAAGCCCTTTCGCCCACCAAAAACCACCCTGTATCTCTGACTGTATGGCCTGAATGCCTCCAGATTTCCACCTGGAAAAACTGCTACTTTTCTACCTCTTTCAAAGACCTCATCAGCAGTTTTGTGCGATGCCCTTACGCACCCTGTACGAACCAGAAAGGTTCTCAACCCGGGCATGGCCAACATGGCATCATGAACCAACCACTGTATGAGATCCCCGGTTCCCCTCTCCAGATACCATCTGGCACCAAGGCCCATGGGTTCGATGAAAGTGATCCCGGCATTGTGATTACCAACCAGCAAAGCCTTGCCTGAAGGAACGCTGTCCATTCCCTCGACTTCCTGGCGCAGATAGACTCTGGCCAGTGTATCCAGCAGAGGAGAAAACTTCTCCAACATGCGGACATCTATATTGTCTACGCCATCAGGGTCCATCTCCTGCAAAAACACGGAGAGGAGAATATCCAATGTCTCCGATTTCAAGAGTCGCTGTCTAACCATCGAACCACCTCCTGTGCCGTCCGCTTTACCTTTTCCTCGGAGCCAACGATGAAATCCATATGTTGAAAGCCCTGCATTACAGTCCTGCGCGAGACATCGACAAACTGGTTATCAGGAGGAATCAAGGAGTCACCGCCGGAGACCAGAAAACGCACGACCTTTTCATGAACTCCCCTTGCAAGCCGCAAAGCGGTGGCATCGGTGAGCAAGTCCTTGCAACAAGGCACAAAAGGGGCCAACACGGGAGCGGCAGGAAAACCTCCAAAAGGAGTCGCCATGGTGACGACCTTCCTGATCTGAGGCATGGACCCGGAAGAAGCATCTTGGGACGCCAGCGCCATCAAAGCGATCAGGCCACCATTGGAATGTGCTACAACGTCGGCTTGCTCTATTCCCTTCTGCTTCAGATTTTTAAGCCAGCCCTTATATTGCCCAACAGCGGTATCCAGTCGGCATAAATTCGCAAGGGCGGAGATGTAATAAGGAAAACTGGGCGCAACTCCAACGCTCTTGCCCAAGGCCTCCAACTGTTCCCCAAGCCGATTCATCACGCTGGCGGTGCAAAAAGCTCCAGGCACAAGAAGAACAGGACATGGAGGAGCGGGCGTAAATGCTACAGGCATGTCAAAAGTCGCCAGGGTTTGGTGAACAGAACCGATGAAATAGGACGGCAATGACCTGATATACTCGATGCTTTTCAAAAAAACCCTCCTTGGACTATAGCTAAGTTTTCGTGCCACGCATGACGCAGCATGTCAAGAACAAAAATTTTCCTTTTTCTGAATGACTTCAAAAAAACTTGTATATCAGGAAGGTAGCAGCAGAGGGGATGGGCAAAGTTTGTCCATATATGAAGGAAAAGCACAGCTTTTCTGTAACAGGTTATTCCAGCAGGGACACAGACGATGAAAAGGAAGACTTTGTAACCCTCATTCCCGGTCGGGCCCTGAAGTACAAAAGTTGCTTCACCGGAACGACGAGGTCTCTACCTTCGTCTGTTTGTATGCGAAAATAATAGTAACTTATCTCTTGGCCCACATCTTTGGTTACGGTAGGCACCTGATCCTCTATACGTTCCTGTATGGTCCCCTCGAAAGAGTCCAGCCACAGGACATGATGTCTGAGTAGAAAGAATGCTGCAACAGCAATCGCGGTAAACACTAGCAACTTGATGAAAGTTTTTCCCATGATCCAGACCTTTCGCATCACTCATGTTGTTTATTGTGCATGCCAGGCAAAACAAAAGCAAATGATATTACAGGCGTCTGTACTGCACCTGCGAGGTGGGAAATCATGGTTATTTCCAAAGACTTGACAGTAATTACGCATATATGATACGTCAATTCATGTTTTTATTGGTTAGACATTTTTCAGCAACTTACGCGATCCCCCCAGTGACCGTGAATTGGGTCAAATCCCACACGGGGGGGAGGAGGCCTCGATGCCCAGATCCTTACTTCTGGCCGACGACAGTATCACGATTCAAAGAGTGGTCGGTATCACCTTCGCCAATGAAGATTTTGAAATCACGACTGTTGACAATGGTGAAGATGCCATCAACAAAGCCAAAGAGATGAAACCTGACATCGTTCTTGCCGATGTGATCATGCCAAAGAAAAACGGCTATGAAGTCTGTCAGGCTGTCAAGACCGACCCCGATTTACAATCCATCCCTGTTTTGCTTCTTGCTGGAACATTTGAAGCCTTTGACGAAAACAGGGCAAAAGAAGTTGGCGCTGATGGTCATATCACCAAACCTTTTGAGAGCCAGGCACTCATCGACAAGGTGAATGAACTTCTCTCCAGCGCTGGCCAAGGCGCACCAGCACCGCAGCCCGAGCCCGCACAGCCGACACCTCCACCACAAGCACAGCCAGTGCCACCGCCTGCACCACCAGCACCGCCACCGCAAGCTGCGGTTCCTCCGCCTCCCAGTGTACCGAAACCCGCAGAGCCAACACCACCACCTGCGCCTGCAGCCTTTGAGCCTGCTCCCCTGGAGCCAAAACCCATAGAGCCAAAGCCCATAGAACAAAAACCCTTAGAGCCTGCTCCTCTGGAGCCAAAGCCCATAGAACCAAAACCCATAGAGTCCGCTCCCCTGGAGCCAAAGCCCCTGGAACCAAAACCCATAGAACCAAAACCCATAGAGCCCGCTCCCCTCGAGCCAAAGCCCCTGGAACCAAAGCCCCTGGAGCCAAAGCCCATAGAACCAAAGCCCATAGAACCAAAACCCATAGAGTCCGCTCCCCTCGAGCCAAAGCCCCTGGAACCAAAGCCACTAGAGCCTGCACCTTTGGAACCTGAGCCACTTGCTGCACCTGAACCAGTTGCACCCTTGAGCCAACAAGAACCTGTGATACAGCCCATTGAACAGGGTACAGATACA
>JALVPF010000541.1:0-19566 GCA_027031935.1 Myxococcales bacterium
CTGCAACTTTTAGCGCGTACTCCAGTGGAAAGGGGATTTTTTTCTTTTCTGCCTTGTTCGTCACGGCGCGCATGTCTCGACCGCGCACATACTCCATGGCTATGAAGTATGATTGTTCAATCCTGCCAAGATCATAGATCTGGGCTATGTTGGAGTGGCTCAACTGCGCTGCCAGCTTTGCCTCGTTGAGGAACATGTTGATGAAGGATTGCTCTTTGGACAAGTGGGGCCGAATTTTCTTGATTACTATTTTTCGGGAGAAGCCCTGCATTCCGGTGTGTCGCGCGATAAAAATCTCCGCCATGCCTCCCACCGCTATTCGATGCAGAAGACTGTACTTTCCAAACCTCTTGGGCACTTGCTCAATCCTTCCTCGATCTATGAATTCAACCATATACATCATACAAGAAGCTGACCCATGATACAATTTCCGCAAATACCCTGAAGGTTTGGTATACTGTATGGAGTGTGGCATCAATGGTGAGCTTGAAATTGTGCGCTTGGGCATTGCAGGGCCGAGAAGATGGCTGATGTGCGGAAAAACTCGGAAAAGGATGGAACACTATGGCAAGATTATCGTTGATTTTTACGTGCTCTATGATCCTTTCAGTGCTCGCTGGTGGGTGTGACACTGGAAACATCATACTATGCCATGAAGATGATTGTTCGAATCACGGAGCCTGTCTCGTGTACGGGGGCAGTCCGAGATGTGAATGTAAGGAGGGTTACGTAGAAGCCTCGGGACTCAGGTGTATCGAAAAATCAAATAGTCCTTGTGCCCAAAAAACTTGTCAGGCCAATAGTTCCTGTGTCGTACAGGACGATGTGGGTGTTTGTGAGTGCAACGCAGGCTTCCATGCAGACGCAGATGCCTGCGTGCCGGATGCTGATCCATGTGAAGGCGTCGACTGCGGTCTTCATGGAACGTGTGTACCAGTCTCAGGGGTCGCAAGCTGTGGCTGTGACTCGGGTTGGCATCCCGAAGGACTGAGCTGTGTGGAGGATGTGAATGTTTGCGCTGCTGTGGATTGTGGGACCCATGGCAGTTGTGTACCTGTGGACGAGGACCCTACGTGTCAATGCGATGCGGGTTGGCATCCCGAGGGGCTGAGCTGTGTGGAAGATGTGGATGTTTGCGCTGCTGTGGATTGTGGGACCCATGGCAGTTGTGTACATGTGGACGAGGACCCTACATGTCAATGCGATGCGGGCTGGCATCCTGACGGACTGACTTGCACAGAAGATGATCCCTGTCAGGGAGTGACATGTGGTACAAACGCCCATTGCGATTCGGGTACATGCCTATGCGACGATGGTTTCCAGGGCGATCCTGAGACCCTGTGCGAAGAGTACAATTCGGAAGAGGAGCGAATTCGCCAGGAGCTGGTGGATATCGCTACTGCAGAGATCGGCATGTGTGAAGGGACCGATGACAGGCCCTACATGCAATCGCAACCTGGCCTATGGTGCTACGATTTTGTGGCATAGGTCTATTCCGAGTCTCACGAGGGACTGACTCAGCCATATTACCTGCCGAGACGCTATACCAATGATCTTCCTGCTGGATGGAGACCCAAACCGGGCGACCTGGTCAAGTACACCTATCAACATTTTGGCATGGTCAAATCATTGTCTCCTGACGGAAGCGTGGTTTACACCATCGAAGGAAACGTCAACTCGTGTGTAACCAATCGCTCTACCACCGATGCTTCGGTAGAGTATTACGGAACTCTCGAAGACCAGTTTTGATAATCAAGCTCGAGGCAGCTCTTACTTTGAGACGGGTGTGTGTTGAGCTGAAAAAATACCAGATTTGTCTGAAACCCCTACAGATGCCGAAGCCTTGCCGGACGAAGGATTGTAGGTGAGGCTTGCGCCGGTGTTTATGTGGCAGGTTGGATGTGATTGAAACCCTCCTCTTAGTATCCTACCATGTCACACCGGAGGTGAACGATGGACAAAATCTGGATAAAAAGCGGACTGGTTTATACGGGTGGATCTCATCCCGGTGTAATAGAAGGTGGGGTGTTGTGTAACGGCGATGAGATAGAGGCTGTTGGCTCGGACGAGGACCTTGGCGCCAGGGCCCAAGGAACAAGGATTATAGACGCAGGTGGTCGACTCATCGCCCCTGGCTTCATAAACGCGCACATGCATCTATATTCCACTTTGGCCAGGGGAATGGCACTCGACGGCCCACCCCCTGAAAATTTTCTCCAGATATTACAGCGCTTGTGGTGGAAGTTGGATAAGGCATTGAGATTGGAAGACCTGGTCCCTTCTGCCAGGTTGCCACTTGCCGATGCACTCCTGTCAGGAGTTACAACCATCATAGACCATCACGCAAGCCCCAATGCCGTCTCCGGCTCTTTGGATGTTCTTGCAGATACAGCATGCGAAATGGGCATAAGGTTTTCTACCTGTTACGAGGTGTCCGATCGCGATGGTCTTGATATAATGAAAGCCGGCATAGAGGAAAATCTCAGGTTTGCAAAGCGAGCCGCGGAAGATCCCCTGTTGGCTGCCACCTTCGGTCTGCATGCATCTTTTACCCTCTCCGATGAAACAATTGACCAGTGCGCCAGGTCTGTTGCAGATGCAGGGCTTGCGGTGCACGTTCATGTGGCCGAGGCTGATTCCGACGCAGTGGATGCAAGGAAGGGTGGGTACGAAGGGGCGCTGGCCCGACTCCATTCCTTGGGAGTGTTGCCAGAGGGCTCCTTGGCAGTGCATTGTGTCCACACGACGGAAAACGAATGGGAGATTATGAAGCATGGTGGCGTTTTTTGCGTGCATAATCCCCAGTCCAATATGAACAACGCTGTAGGCGCTGCCGCAGTGGACAAAATGGTGGCTTCCGGAGTGCAGGTTGGAGTCGGCACCGATGGCATGCAGGCAGACGTACGTCAGGATATTCGGGCAGCATTTCTATTGGGCCATCACAGGACCGCTGATCCAAGAACCATGTGGGCAGAGACTGATAGCCTGGTGAAGACAAATTGCAAGATCGCTTCCAGGCTGTTCAAAAAGAAATTGGGTGTGCTCGAGCCCGGTTGTGCAGCCGACGTGGTTGTCTATGACTACTTTCCTCCC
Source organism: Myxococcales bacterium (assembly GCA_027031935.1). GTDB lineage: Bacteria > Myxococcota > B64-G9 > B64-G9 > B64-G9 > JALVPF01. Next base: position 3,094 of record JALVPF010000541.1, read on the forward strand.
ACCAGACTACATAGCGAAAATTTTTATGGACACCTCTTGTTCGGCCTGTACCAGGCCAGGGCAAACAGTGTTGTGGTGGCAGGTGTAGAGTTGGTTGAAGATGGAGAGATAAAAGGGTATGACCCGCAACAGGAGGCTGCATTGGCGAAGCAGAGAGCAGCCGCATTGTGGAAACGGGTTTGACCGCTGAGAGTTGCTGGTGGTAGTTTAGCTGCCACTGCTGCAATCAATTTATACCGTACAGGAAGGAACTCATGAAGACCATTATCGAACCTTTCAGGATTAAAAGTGTTGAACCAATCAGAATGACAAGCGCAGCCGAACGATTGGAGTTGTTGAACGAGGCCCACTTTAATCTTTTCAATCTACACTCGGAGCATGTACTCATCGATCTCTTGACCGACTCGGGTACGTCAGCCATGAGCCAGGAGCAGTGGGCTGCCATAATGCGAGGTGACGAATCATACGCCGGCAGCAAGAGTTTTTTCGAGTTGGAAGAGCGTGTAAAGGATATCTTTGGATACAAACACCTGATTCCTACACATCAAGGTAGAGCTGCAGAGCGCATTCTTTTTTCGGTGGTAGCCCGTCCGGGAATGGTAATTCCCAACAATAACCATTTCGACACCACCAGGGCAAACATCGAGTATCAGAAATGCGAAGCAGTGGACCTGGTAATCGATGAAGGTACGAAGCCGGAACTGCTCCATCCATTCAAGGGCAACGTGGATGTAAAAAAGCTGAGGAAGCTCATCGAGGAACGCGGCCGTTCAAAGATTCCCATGGTCATGATAACGGTTACCAACAATACGGGTGGTGGTCAACCTGTAAGCATGGCAAACATACGTGACGTGTCAGCTGTTTGTCATGAATACGGGCTTCCACTGTTTTTAGACGCATGCCGTTTTGCCGAAAATGCATATTTCATAAAACTCCGCGAGCCCGGCTATGAGGACAAGACCCCGCTGGAGATAGCGAGGGAGATGTTCTCTTATGCGGACGGCGTTACCATGAGCGCCAAAAAGGACGCCTTGGTAAACATGGGCGGCTTCATCGCCATGAACAACGATGAATGGGCAGCCAAGTGTCGCAACCTGCTGATCCTGACCGAGGGATTCCCCACTTATGGCGGATTGGCAGGACGTGATCTGGCTGCCATGGCGCAGGGGCTCTCGGAGATTCTGGACGAGGACTACCTGCGATACAGACTCGCATCCACCGAGTATCTCGGAAGGCACCTCGATGAGCTGGGTGTCCCATGCGTCAAGCCATCTGGAGGTCATGCCATATTCATAGACGCGAGGGCCTTTCTTGATCATATTGAACCCCTGCAACTGCCAGGTCAGGCATTGGCATGTGCCTTGTATGAACAAGGTGGCATCAGGTCGGTGGAAATCGGAACCGTGATGTTTGGAAAGGTGAATCCAGAGACAGGGGAGCAACTTGCCGCACCCATGGACCTCGTGAGGCTGGCCATTCCCAGGAGAGTCTATACCCAAAGCCATATGGACTATGTCATAGAGGTATTCGCTGATCTGGCAAAGAGCAGAGACAGCATAAGACCCATGGCTTTCGTGGACCAGCCACCTTTCCTGCGTCATTTTACTGCCAAGTTCAAAAGGCTCTAGAGAGCATGACAAAACCAACTTTCCAGTCCTTGCTTTTGGGTGATCCCGGAGTGTTACTGCTGGGTGATCATCGCCAGATGGTTGTGACTCCGGGACTGTTGGCGGACATACAGAAAGGCGTGGAGGATCGCCTTGGAGCCAAGGCCTCCGAATATCTCTATTCCGCCGGGTCCATCTGGGCAGGCAGGGAGATCCGGCGGATGAGAAGTGCCTCCGACAACCTGGGCCCAAAGGAATTGGTGAGGATCTTTTGTTTGCACGCCACCGCCATAGGGTGGGGTGACTGGCAACTTGAGACATTACAGGAGCAGGAAAAGGGAATGATCATCACGGTAAAGAGATCTCCCTTTGCCCATGCCTATGGACAGTCCGATGAGCCGGTGTGCCATGTGATGGCAGGGGCAATCGCTGGAATCACGGAAGTGGTGTTCAGGGTCCCAGCCACTTGCACCGAACTTCATTGCTTGGCGCAGGGTGCTTCGAACTGTCAGTTTTCAGCAGTGGGAGACGATCTGGCCAAGGGAGACAGCTGGGACTGGTGAACGAATATCCGGAAAGCAGGTGTACTGTATGTGGTCGTTTGGCCAAGGTTTTCAGTACCGTGCCTGGCGCCGGGGAGGTGTGCGAAGAGTGCTTGCTCGCCGGGCGTTTTTTGGGCTCCACCGGGGCGCCAAGGTTTCTCGAAGCAGCAAAAAGTCTCTCCAGGCTGAGCCCTCAGACTGTCTCGTCTTATGCCAACCCCCTCCTGTCAGAAGTGCAGAGATTGATTGAGTCAGGGCACCTGGACAGGGCGAGGCAAGTGCTGATGGACAATGCTACGAAGAGGATAGACGAAGGAATGCCTTTGCTTGCAGCGTTTTTTCTGAATGGAGCTTTGGCTATTCAGGGTTATTCGGGTGCCGTGTACGCATGTCTTGGCGATGCGGCAGTGGCAGCGGGTTCTGTGGATGATGCAAAGCAGCATTACAAGACCGCCGGCTGGTTGGCCATGCAGTTGGGCGACAGGGTGGTGGTGGAACGGGCTATTGCCGGGCTGAAGAAGGTCAAGCCTGACGATACCTGGATTGGCAAGGCAAAAGCTTGGCTGGGTGGAGAGCACCATGAAGGTGAAGCCTTGTGTGGATTTTGTGGAAAAGCGGAAAGCGAAGTCGGACCATTGATACAGGGTCCTAATGCAACCATTTGTTCACAGTGCCTAAGTCGTTTGTCCAAGTTGCAGCATTAGCCAAACGCCACTTCAAATCTCCAGATATTTTTCCTGCAGGCCGGAGCGGACCTGTGTGCTGACATTGTATTTTTGTCAACTGAAGCATTTTTGTGACAAGGACAGTGGCATGGACTTGAAATCAATTCATGATTGTCTGTGCAGTTTTAGTCTGTATGCCGCGATTTTACAGCGATTTTCGGACTTGCTGGTTTGGCATCGGCCTTGCATTCGTAAAGAATGCGAGGAAAGGAGACCAAATTGTTTTCCGAAAATCAGGTTCAGTCTCCCCTTGAAAAAGGCGGAGAGGTTCGTGCGTTCGTTTACCTGATGGGAGAGGTTTTTTGTGTAGCCTCTTTCGACAAGGCTCGAATCATCATCGGTCGTTCTCCTGAACTGGATCTGGTGCTCAATTGCACCACCGTCTCCCGTATTCATGCCATGTTGAGCATCGAAAACAATTCTCTGGTGATCGAGGACCTGGATAGCAAAAACGGTGTTTGGGTAGCTGGACGAGCTATCAGGCGGACGGTAATCAAATCGTGGGAACCGGTGGGCATTGGATCATTTGTGCTCAGGTTCCATCTTTCTCGAAAGAGAGTTCCTGTAGCTGCCAGGCCTCTTGGTGCTTTGGATGAGGAAGATGAATACACATTGGAAGACGAGGCATTCGTCAATGAACTCTATAGTAAACCGTCAAAAGCCGGGGAAGGACTTTTCGATGGAATCGGTTTGAAAAAGGAGATCACCAAAGTTACAAAAGCGCCCCAAAAGCGATTGACGTCAGGACTTCATGATGTGAGAGTTCGAAAAGACGACAAATTTAAAAACGACTGATGGTGTTCTGCAAGCCCACCTCGAAATCCTAGATTTCCCACCTCGTTTGCGATCTGGGAAATCTATAGCCGATCATCGGTGAATTTCTCATTCCCATTAATTCCTGGATCCGTGATAAGTTTGGTTTCCAACAACTTTCAGGAGATTGATATGAGACGAATGCTGCTTGCTTCTGTGGTCATGATCATGACCCTTGTTTTCGAGATGGCAGCTTGTTCTGACCAGAGTGATTCTGAAAATGATGGAGGATTTGACGCGGGACTCTTGCCGGACAAGTTGCCGTTCGACCTCAAGAGGCCTGCGGCAGGAACGCCACCTGGAGAATCCGAGGTGGATGAGTTTACCAAAAAAATCACTGGATTTTACAAACAGGTGGACTATTTCAGGTGGTGTAGCTGGCACAGCCATGGCCTGGCCGAAGATTACAATGCTGACATGCCTGCCTATGCCTTGTGGTGGCAGGATACGGTAGCAGTAAAATCCGGCGATACTGTAACCTTCGAACACAGGGGCGGTTCTGACAACATGATGATTAGAACCTCCAAGGTACTGACCAATGCCATTGCTGCTTACCTGGCATCGGGTGATCCTGTGATACGTAAATTGGTGATAGACTATTGTCATGGGGCGGTAGCACTTTTTCAGGGCCTGGAATACCAGGGGGAGAATCCGCCTGCACCCTATGTCACGGCCAGAGCCATTTTCACGCACAATCATTCATACACCACCGAAGACGGGCGAAAAGTTGCTGTGAATTACGATCCTGTAAAGAAGGAAAAATACGATTGGAATGCCCACACCGTTGCCAACCCTGATAATCCTTATTTCGGCTCAATCTGGGTTCGCAACATGCGTTCCAAGGACGATGTTCCCCATATTTTCAGAACGGTTCCCTTGCTCATGAGACTTGTGCAGGATGCTGATGACGAACAAGTCAAACAGGCGGCATCTGTTGCCCTGGAGTATTTCAAGGGTTTTGCAAAAGATATCGTGGACAATGGCTACCTCATAAGGACCAAGGAAGATCACAGGACCTATGTCCCAACGGAGGAGGATAACCCTGATTCGGTCAAGGACCTGGCTTCTTTCGTGGGCTTTGAAGAAGCAATACCAAACGCAGAGTGTGATCCCAAGTTGACTGCTGCCTTGCTGGCCTATGAGGAGCCTCTCGATAACGACTGTGGCGATGGCATAAGTCCCTCCTACGAGGCTATCGCAACTGCAGGGCATTATTTCAATTATGCCATTGTCAGGTATTTTCACCTTGCAGCCATTACCAACGCTCTTGTTCTTGGAAAAAACCAACTGGCTGAACAACTGCTCAAGGGCCTGGTGACAAGGGTCGACACCATGATGTCCGATGATGATGAGAGAAGCGCACACAAGGAATGGGATGCTGATTCGGCTGTGTTCCTGGTGGCCTCTGCCGCTTCCGGCCTGCCTCTGACGGCACAGGAGGCCCGTTTTGTGCAAGAGCAGTATTCTGCCTCGGTGGATCATTTTTTGAAATTCGAACTTTGGGACCTGTGGTCACAGGATGTGCCTGATGGCGAGTACAACTATATCCCCTCCCGTGACGAAGGGGACAATCGGTCAGTACGTATCACGGAGATCGTTTATCTTTTCGAATATTGCTGGTCTCCGTGGAAAAACCCCAACGGGGTTGAGTTTGTGGATTGTGAGAGATTGCTGGATCCATCACGATGGGGAGAGTGAAGTTTATTGATGGGATCACTTTGATGAAAGGGATGCGATCTGAGCATTTATTTCCATCATCTGTTTCTTGCAACGATAGTTGAAATCTATCATCAATTTCATAGAGTCATTGACCAATTGCAAATCTCTCCTCTGTTTCCAGTCAACATAGCGTTTTCGATCCTTTTCGCTCATTGACCTGTCATCGACTTCCAGGTCTTTCTGTGTCGCCAGCATCTCTTTCCTGTGCTTGTCTGCGAATGCCTTGACTTTTTCCAGTGCAAGGTCACAGTTGTCCCTGTTGTCGTACATGATCCCGAAAATCTTATACAAGTTGTCGTACATTTCAACAGAACGCTTGGTGGTTATGATGTCTGCGACCAAAGCATCACCTGCTTTTTTCGCAGCTTGCACCGGATCAGGTCTGGTAAGCTTCCTGACTGTTGGCTTGACAGGTCCACTTGATTCAGACCTGCTTTCTGCCGTCGTTGATGCGGATGTTGTTGTGGCGGAATTCTTGTGCTTGGAACACGAACTGCCGAGGGAAAGAGACAATAGCATGCTGAACAGGATTAAAAATTTTTCCATGTACTTCTCCCAGATGGTTGGATTCAGTTCAGTTCGGTTTTGGAATAGGCAGTGGTCAGCTCCGAGAGATTGTCCAGGTCTTGCCCATCAAAGCTTACAAGATCCTCGAAGCCCATTCCCTGTTTCAGCCTTATGGCATCCAGGGTGATTTTCGCGTCTGGTACGGGATCATCAAACCCATCTGGTGTAGCAGGTAGGTTGAGTTCCACCAAGTCTGCTGAAGCCAGCCACACAGTCCAACCACCACCTGGACCGTCCAGCCTCAGCCTCATGATTTCTGCACCGCTTACGCCGCTTGCGAGCAAGGTGCGGGTGGGGCGATGAAAGACAGCATCTTCTGCGAAGCCCAAAAAGCCCTGCTCAAAGGAGACGTCCGATGGCATGTTCTGGCTGACGTGCAAGACGGCACTGAGTTCGCTTGTTACACCATTGGAGTTGGTTCCGGGAATAGCCATTAGTGCCACGGCGTAGTTCCATACCTCCAGTCCTCCGTGGGCCGGTGCCATTTTCATTCTTAGATCTGGAAAGTCCTGGCCGTTTGCGGAGATGGATGTCAAGCCCAGAGGGGTAAAGCCCGTCTCTCCCATGGCACCTGCAACCACCAGGGCTGTGCCGACAGCTTGTCCGTCGCGAAGGGGCGCGGTAGGAGAGGAGACTTGCAGAGCCATGGTCTGAGCTTGAGAAGGCGCAAGATCCACATCTGGAAAGCTATCCCAATCAGGTCGCATCTCTTGGGTGTCACCGTCACGGTCCACGTCATCTTCGTCCTGAACCATGGGGATGGCCCTTACATCCTGTACTGGCCTGATTCCATGGTCGAGCATGGCGAAATAGGGAAGCAGGTTGGCTATGACATCTCCGATGGAACTCCCACCAGTCAGTGCTCCCATGGCTGCCATGTCAAGGTTGCCGCCAAAGGCCCATGCAGATCTCAGTCCTGCCTTGCCAAGAACATTGTATCCTGGTTTGATTTCTATGGGTATGCCTTGGAAGCTCAAGCCTAGAACCAGTTGAGCCGGCAAGGGAAGATCAAAAGAGTAGGTGCCAAACTGTACCGGCACCCTGAAAACGGAGCCCATGAGGGACGCAAAACTCAGATCGAGGATATCTCCTCCCACGCTGAGACCGGCAAGACCCAGTGATACAGGGGCAGTATCCTGAAATTCCATCTGCCCGACGAATCCACCTGCTTTCATGGTAGTGCTTTTGGGAGGCAGGGGAATGAGAATGTCTACAGAACAGGTACCCACTACAGACACAGCATCGTGGCCTTGGGAAAAGACGTGAATATCTACGGGACATTCCTGTACTGGGAAAGTGACAGTTCCATCCTGATCGGTGCTGTCCTGCAAAAGCTCCGTACCCGTTTGAACCAGAACCAGGGCATCTTGGGTAGGTTTGCGATTCATGGCAGATACGGCGGTTATCCTCATGCTGTCGAGTGGAACAGAGAGCATGTTGGTGAAGGTCACGGGGCGGCTCGTTCGATCAGTGCCGTGGGCTGTCGCCCTGATCTTCGTATCTCCAGCTTCGTTTCCGCCGGTGAGCAATCCTGCCGAGTCTACGTCAGCATGAGTGGGATCGCTGGATACCCAATCGAAAGAAATGCCAGGCACCGAGTTGCCCGATTGGGTGAGAGCAAGGGCATGAAGATGAATGCTCTGTCCTTGCGCGATGGGACCACCAGGGGTCAGGATCACCACCTCGTAGACCATGGCAGGATTTCCCTTTTCGACGCACTGGCCACCAGTACAGACCATATCAGGGGGGCAGTCATCAGCGCCCCTGCAGACGTGGGGTACACACAAGCCTCCAACACAATCATGTTGCTCGTCACAGTCGTTTTCGTTAGCGCAGCCTTGTGCTGTATGGCAGTGGCCATTGAGACAGATCTCATCCTGTGCGCACTGGGCGTCTATGGCGCATAGAGGCAACTCTTCACATATACCGTCTATGCATGTCCATTCCGGGTCATTGCAGTCCGGGTCATGTTCGCACGGAGTGTAAGCTTCGCAGCGGCCGTTTGTACATCTGACATTTTCTCCCTCGCAGTCAGAGTCATTTACACACTGGGCATCCACACAGGTGCCGTTTTCGCAAATCTGTCCCTGCACGAGACAATTGGCATCGGTGAAGCAATTCTGGCGACAGCGGCCATCCAGACATTTTGTCAGAGGAGGACAGTCAGAATCCGAAGCGCAACCATCGAAACAGAAGTTGTTGTTGCAGACCATGGATCCAGGGCAATCGTCGTCTGTGTTGCATGATTGCCTATCTACACATTCCGAATCGACACACCATTGGTCGATGGGACAATCCATGTCCGAGGCGCAAGGTGTTACTTCTGGCTCCGTGCATATGCACGAGTCCTTGCAGACGGTGCCCTGGGGACAATCATCATCCGTCACACAGGAACACTGTATGCATGTGTCATCGATACATCTTTGAGTTTCGGGGCAGTCCGAATCCTTGACACAACCAGGGGGCAGGCATAGACCGTCGGTGCATACCTGACCTGCGTCGCAGTCGTCATCCGTATCGCACGGGAGCTTGTCGTGACACAAGCCTGCATAACAAAACTGGTCCGCTTCGCAATCTTTGTTCGTGTCGCACGGACTATGCAAGGCATATTCTACGCATCCTGCGGGAAGCAGGAACAAGAACGCGGCCACCAAGGTCAACTTGCCCATGGAGCACCTCCATCTGATTGGAACTGAACAAACCTAGCATGTTGCTGGTAAAATAGTAAATGCCCCAGATTTCCCACCTCGCTTGCGATTTCTGTGTCGATGCTTCGGAATCTGTCCTCGACGTGGTGAATCCACGACTGCGGACGATTCCTTGCATCTTCGTGACCTCACAAGCGATCTGGGAAATCTGATCCTGAAGGTTGGGAGATTTTGGTTCTGTACATTTCTGTACATATTTTGACGTCACTCCAAAAACGCCGTACATTTTTGGAGCATTATTCTCATTCTCTAGGTCCATCAGACCACCGACTTGTTGAACGGAACCATGGACTGGTGTATGAATACAGCCCTTTGGTGCCTCTGGATGAGCGATGAATTTGACAAGCATATTATGTCTACATGATGAACAGGAATCACTTTGATGAGCCGCGAAAAGGCCAGAGAGCCTCTGGATTTCAAGACACTGTTTTGGGCCAATACATTTGCCTGTGGGGCTGCCTTGCTGGTAGCCAAGGTAGCCACTTTCTTGTATGTCGTATCAGGCGCTGAAGGTCGCACCCCTTTTTTCAAGACCATGGCCAAGATGCTGATCTGGTGCCAGGGCTGGGACGTGGTGGGCGCCTTCCTGGTAGGGCTCTTGATAAGTCTTTTGGCATGGCCCTTCGTTCGACTGAAAAGATGGCCTTGGATCGTGTCTGGTTTATTGCACCTGGCGCATGTGTTTTTCGTGTGGGTGAGTTATATAGTTGCAAAGACAGTTGGAGCTCCTCTCGGAAAGGCTGCGATTGATCTTACGTGGCGCAATTCCGACAAGATCGCCAATGAGACCGGATTTACATTGGGAAGTTCCAGCGCTCAGAATGTCAACCTGCCAAATATCATGGTTCTTTTGTCCATGCTCATGGTTGTTTTTCTGCTTCTATGGTTTACTCCCAAGATTTGGCCTGGCTTGCGAAAACTCTGGAAGAGATCTTTGCTGGGTCTGGCTTCCGTGTTTGTTCTCATTACGGTCTTCTTACTTCCCCATCTGCGAAATGGACAGATCCTTGGTATAAGGGTTCATACCTACTCCATGGAAAGAAGTGCGGTAACATACCTTCTTGGAAGTTACCTGCGACCCATGATAAACCGCTTCAGGCGTAAAGAAGTATATAACGGTGATCCTTTTCGCTTCGACATGAAATCCATTGTCGCTCCCGATGAACCTCTCCTGCCTTTGTTCGCAAAGGCGGTCGCCAGGAAAACCAACCTCGTGGTTGTCATCCTGGAGTCGGTGAGTGCCCTGGATTACAGTATTCACCCGGAGTCAATGCCTGCCCTTCATTCTCTGGGCGATTCGGGGGTGGAGTTTGTCACTCATTACAGCACATGGCCCCAGACCATGAAGGCCCTGTTTACAGTATATTGCAGCGAGCTTCCCTATCCGGATTATCGCTCCATCACCCGCATCAATCCATCGATTCCGTGCATCACTCTGCCGAGAGCGCTCAAGGACAATGGTTACAAGACCGCTCTTATCGAGTCTGATGATTTTTCCTATGACAGAAAACTGAGATTTTTCAAACACCAGGGCTTTGACCTGATGCTGGATCGTTTTAATCAGCCTGGCGCAGACAAGGTTTGGAACGACAGTTGGGGAATCTCCGAAAAGCTGTCTGTAAAAAACATGCTGGATTGGATCGACAAACAGCAGGGGCAACGTTTCGCTGTATTTTACAATATGGTGGCAGGGCACCATCCGTATTCATTTGAAGGTTTCGAATCTAAGATCGATACACTCGATGATGAACACGCCTCCTATCTCAAATGCCTGGGGTATATTGACGAGAGAATTGAGCAAGTTCTCCAAGGCCTGAAAAAACGGGGTCTTCTGGATGATACTCTTATAGTGGTGTTTTCGGATCATGGAGAGGGTTTTGGGAGACATCCGAGAACTTACTCCCATGGGCCAGTGACCTACGAAGAGGTAATACGTGTTCCCCTGGCCATGGCCGGGCCTCAGTTCGAGTCCATGCAGGGTACGAAGATAGAATATCCCACCAGTCATATAGATATAGCGCCAACAGTTCTTGGGCTTCTTGGTCTCAAAGTTCCCTTTACAATGAAAGGGCGCAATCTTTTGACAAACAGGGATAACGACATCGTTATTTTTGGAGGAAGACCTCCTGAGGCACAGGCCGGGCTGCGGGATGGAAAATGGAAGTTTGTTTTCACCCGCGATACCGGCACAAAGGAACTTTTTGATCTCAGCTCCGACCCCGAGGAGTCGAAGAACCTGGTTGATGATTTTCCAGAACTGGCGGCGTCCTTTTATGAAAGGCTCATGCAGTGGCAGGCTTTTTCAAGGGAACTGATAGAGAACTATCAGGAGATAGTCGACAAGGAAATCTCAAAGCACTCTTCATAGTCGGTTTTAATGCTTGTTCAACTTTTCAAGTCTTCATGCTCGCCAATGCCGGGATAGCGTTTGAGGCTATACCCTTTAGCCTTAGTATCACGTATAGAATCACGCCGGTTCCTCCATCGAGCCCAAAGAAAGAGAAGATCAGGTAGCCGGCTCCTTCGGAAACGCCGATTCGTGCGGGCAGAGTCATGACGACATAGTCGCCCACACTCAATCCTGCATAAATCAATGCACATAAGCCAAAGGAATAGTCCAGCTCCATCAGCTGAATGGCTGCGAAAAGAGCCATCCACGATGATACTCTTGCTGCAGCTTGCAAACCGAAAACTTTCAGGTAATCCGCCGGCCTCTCCTTCCAGAATGTGCGAATGGAGTGGTCCAGTTCTATGGCGGATTCTACGAATTTTTCAGGATCTTTTTTCAGGAGGCGGAGTCGCTGGAGGGCCCTGGCGATTACTTCTGCCATGCCCTTTTTCAAAAGCAGTTTGAAAACAAGGTAAGGAGCAAAAGCGAGCACGCACCCTGTAATTACCACCATGCTTACCTTGGGTTCCACATAGCTTCCGAGGACAAGTGCAAGCAAAGCTGCAATAAGAGCCACCAATGGACGTGAGACTTTGAAGATGTAGTTCCACAACACCGTTCCGGCTATGGCCTGCCTGGCGCCCACGTGTTTTGCAAGCATGGACCCTTTTAGCACTTCACCGGCCTCTCCTGGAACAATGGTATTGGAGATGGCACCTGCGCAGTGATATGAAAGCATACGCCAAAGTCCGATGCGCCTGGGCATGGTTGCGTCCAGGGCCGCTGCATCCAGAGTGCTTTCCAGTATGCCCAGTGACAGCAATATCAGCGCACCGACCCAACCTACGGATACAAAAGCGTGGCCTATCCTGTTCCAGCCGATCTTGTTCAGGAGCCAAACCAGGGCAAGCAGGGCAAAGAGGATAAAAGCCGCTTTGAGTATGGATTTCCAGCCCAGAGACCTTGTTGATCTGGAGTCGCCTTTATTCATTTTTATCATCACTCGAATGTATAGCAGCCGGCTTGGGTGACATGGTCTTGTTGTCCCATGCAGGCATTCCATGAAGAACCCGATCATAAAGAGACAGGTGGGCTTTCGCGATGTTCTCCCAACTCGTCTGTTGGGCGAATTTGTCCACGGCTTTTTTCATCTCCAGGTAATGATTTTCATCCGTAAGTAGTCTGCTCATCAGCTGCACCCATGCGTCAAAGTCTCCGTAATCTGCAACCAGCGATTGGGAGATGCTCTCCGAGACTTCGTCAAACTTTGATATTCTCGAGCACAACATGGGGGTGGAAAATCCCGCAGCCTGATGCATGACACCACTTACCGAGCTGTAATCCTGTTTATACGGCATGGCGACTAAATCCGAAGCAGAGTAGATATATGGTGTTATCTCGTCAGGGACAAAATCGCCCCACATGGAAAATCTCTTGGAAAATCCACGCAAGGTCGCCCGTGCACGCAAGGAACCCACGTACGCCTTGGTATAGAAAACCTTTTTTCTTGTATAGCCTCCTATATAAAGCCAGGCCTCCGGGACCTTCTTGGATACTTCGCCAAAAACATCTATGAGAAATTCCACCCCCTTGCCAAGCCAGATGAAGCCGAAAAACAAGACTACTTTTGCGTTTCTTGGAACATTTATCACCTTGCGGCTTTCGTCTATTGGTCGTCGTTTTCGCAACACACTGCCGTGGGGTATGACGGCAATGTGCATGCCATCGATGCCCCTTGCCATGAGGTCAGATCGCATGCGGTGACTGTGAACCATGATGCCGTCTGCGTTTTCATCCATTGCCCTGTCGAAGGAGGCGGAGTCCTGACCTGGTTTGTAGTGGGTCTTCCACTCGGGGGGATAGATGGAGTGGGGGTTTACGATTGTCTTTACACCAAGGCTTCTCAGGCTTTTGAGAAGTTCGTGAAATTTGTTTCCATCACCCATGATATCATTCGTGTATTGTATCAAAACCATATCGGGAGTTATCTCTTTGACATGTTTTGCGATATCAGAGACATAGTCCCTTGACCTTTGCCAGCATGGGCGGCATTCGAGAGTCTCGGTTTTTATGGGCTCTGCAGGGGGCTCTGACAGGACGAACTGTTTTTCGGCCCCGGCTTTTTGAAGACCTTCCATCAAAGCCTGAGTGTAATAGGCGATACCGCAGTGGGCTGGAGGATAGGTCGAAATGTGACATATGCGCATGTTGCTGCCAGTCTCCCGAATTCAAATTCCAGCTTGCAAACTATCAGTGGAAAATGAACTGGTCAACACAGTCCCTGATTTTGCACATCGCTTGCCATCTCTGTGTCGATAAAGTAGGAGATCAAAGCATGGTGATTTGAATAAGCTTAGATACCAACCGTATATACTGTTGATACATTTTTACATGAAAGGAAGTTCATCAGGTGAAGGCAAAGCTTGTATTTTTTACATTTTTTATGCTCTTTTTTCGTTTTCCCTGTGCTACTTCATCTGCGGGTTCGTTTGTACATCCAAGAAGAGTATGGGCCATTACTACCTCTGATATGCGCCAGGCCGTAATAGCTGTGGATGCGCAGACTTGCTGGAACTTGTATCAGATTTCTCGAATTGAATCCGTGTGTACTGATGATGGGCATTGCACAGAGGTAGTAGGTGTCGAGTCTTGCAGAAATCCGCTCCTCCCTTTTGGGTTTCTGTTTCATTTGCGAAAGCCCTTGATCTCGGTAGGTGATCTTTTCTCGAATCCATCGGTTTTTGGACGAGAGCTGACAGATATGAGCCGGGATTCCAGGCTTTCGAGGCTCGTGCGCCAGGTCTTCGAAGGGATTCAACAGAAAAACAGGATGGAATCTGATAGCCGGTTCAAACGATCTGCCAAGCGGGAAAAATCCAAACTCGTTGCCTGGTTTGATGAATCAGCGCCACGATGGAGCGCGGAGTATGGGGCCGCGTTGAATGCTGGAGTTTGGAGCAGGGATCTGCAGGAGGGAGTGGTTTTTTTGTATGGAGGTAGTCTGAGGTTAGGATTTCGTTTCCAGGATAAATTGGAGTCCCATCATTCTTCAGATTGTCTCTCCGAACTGTTTTGGGATGTCTGGGATTTTGTGAGGGGTAACCAGTATGGTGCTGACCTCCGTTTTCACTGGATTAGAGAGGCGGACCACAACCGCTTCCTCATGGGAATGCAACTGCTATCCAGGTACGTTTCTAAACCAAACATGGAATTTGGAAGAGTCCGTTTTCCCGGCTTGATCTCATGGGCCGTACCTGAGGGCGGTTTGATTGTGAATGATCATTCGGACTTGGGAGGCTATATTCGTTTCGTGTTTCCGGTGTCCGTACTCTTGACACATGACATGGGTTTGGAACTCAGGCTTACGCAGGCGATTTTGTGGGAGGAAGAGACCAGCTTTTTCTGGAGCGCAGAGGTGGGTTTCTTTGTCAGAAATTTCTAAGCTCAATTGTGAACTATCAGTGGGAAATGGACTGTTCAAACAGTCTGGACTGTCCTGATTTTCCCCCGTGCTTGCTATCTCTGTGGCTATGCTGCAGAATCTTTTTCGCTAAGGTGCGGTCTCGACGTGGGCAATCCATGATTGTGGACACCTCCTTGCATCTCCATGACCTTACAAGGGATCCGGGAAATCTGATTCCAGAGGGGCGGGAGATATTGAGACTAGATGATTTCTGCCGGAGGATCTTATGGAAAATGGCAACATGGGGCCCCGTAGCGGTCCAGATACCAAGTTCGTCTTTTTTTCCGGCAAGGGAGGAGTGGGAAAGACAACCCTTGCCGCTGCCACCGCCGTGCATCTGGCTCGACAGGGAAAGAGGGTTCTGATCACCTCTACCGACCCGGCTCATTCTTTGTCAGATGTCTTTCAGTTGACCATAGGCGATAAGGGCAAGGTGATAATGCCAGGACTTTTTGCCTTGGAGGTGGACTCGAGCGCCCGATGG
Source organism: Myxococcales bacterium (assembly GCA_027031935.1). Classification (GTDB taxonomy): domain Bacteria; phylum Myxococcota; class B64-G9; order B64-G9; family B64-G9; genus JALVPF01. The sequence continues at coordinate 18,111 of JALVPF010000541.1, forward strand.
GTCAATGCCACGGGAGGTGATGATGAGCACGATGGAAAGAAAAAGGGCAGGTTGGAGCGTGCCTTCGGCGATGCCATGAAGATGATGGGTGATGCACCCGGTGTGGATGAGTTCATGTCGCTGGAGTTGTTGTTGCAGACCATGGCTTCAGATGAATTTGACACTGTCGTTTTTGATACGGCTCCAACCGGGCATACTTTGAGATTGCTGATGCTACCAGGAATGCTGGATGGTTGGGTGGGAAAGCTCTTGTCTGTCAGGGGCGCATTTTCAAGGGTCGGCCGCGCTTTTCGCAGGTTTCTTCCACGGGAGCGACGAAAGGATGCACCTGATCTTGGTGAAGAACTCAGCGAGGCAAAAGACAGGGTCGGGCTTGCAAGAGATGCGCTCATGGATTCTGGCCAGACCTATTTCGCACTCGTAACGATTCCGGAAGCCATGGGTGTTTTAGAGACCACACGCACCATGGATTACCTGACAGAGCATGGAATAGCGGTGAGTAAGGTTTTCGTAAACCAGATCCAGCCTCCGTCTGATTCGTGTGATCATTGCAAGCTCAGAAACAGTATCCACACCAGAGAGATTGAAAACCTTAGATCTTCCGTAAAGGATATACCCGTGCAGCTTGTATACTCAAAGCCCTTAGTGATTCGTGGAATAGGACCGCTTTCGAAACTGGGTGAACAATTATGGGAAGCCAGGTCTATAGGAAGTTGATTGGTACGTGATGTCTGCCTGCAGGGCGTTGATACCTGATGGATGGATGACCTATGGCGATCACAGCATGGACTTTTTCTTTCTTTGGAATGCCCATGGCGCGTTTTATTCGCGGGTCGTTCTTCATGGCCTCCACTGCAAAACCGATCAGACATGTCCCAAGACCCATGGCCTGGGCTGCCAAGACGATTTGTCCTGCCGCTAACAGCGCGTCTTCCTTGGGGGTTGTAGCACCAGGGCTGGAGCTGATGATGATTCCGGCAGGAGCTCCGTGAAACAGCCTGTCTTTTCCCTCTTCATCCCACTCCCGCAAGGCTTCCAGTACCGAATCGTAATACTCCCTGTAATACACTCCCAACTGGTCACCTGGAGTGAAGCGGGAGATCATCCTGACTGCCGGGTTTTTTGCGACCATGTTCAGGAGCTTGAAAAATCTGGATATGGCAACACTGAGGCGAATTACCGAATCGCGATCCTTGAGAATGTAAAAATTCCAGTGCTGGCTGTTTGTTCCGGACGGAGAGCTGGCGCCGATTTTTGCAAGATCCTCAAGCGTCTCGATATCTACGGATTTGCTCTTGTAATTGCGACATTAAGCCTTCTTAAATCATCTAAAAATCCTATTTGCTCTTTTTCATTAGCTCTGACTAAACTTAAAATAATTATCTCTTTTTCTCTTCCTTGAAACCCGTCAACTGACTTTACCTCAACACTTGGAACTTGGAACTTAGAACTTAAC
>JALVPF010000541.1:19576-24604 GCA_027031935.1 Myxococcales bacterium
AAGAGCGCCTCATTCTCATGAGCATTACGAGGTCTTTGGTTGCCATTGCCTTGTGGTCACCAGGCTGAATGGTTTTGAAGCTTGATGACTCTTCGTCCAGGCTTGTCACCCTGATGGCGCCCTCGGGACAGACCGCAGCGCAGTGACCACATTGGAGCGATTCGATTCCTGTTACTCGGGCTTTTCCGTCTACCAAGGATAAGGTTCTGCTAGGACAAACCCTTACGCAGCTACCGCATCCAGTACAGAGTTTTTCGTCTATCTCCGTCGCTACGGGCAATACCATGGTGACTCCCAGTCCAGGCTCTCATTCAGAATCATCTTCGTCCTCATGCTGCTTGATCGCAGGGATTTCTCGTGCAGTACGGCGTTGCTCGATAGGTCTTTCATCCTTGGTCCTGAACAAGGAGCGCTCCTTTCCTGCCCCGAGGCCAGAGTTGCCTTCCCAGGCCTCTGTGGTCGTAAGGTCGTCCCATTCAAGACTATTGAAGGAAAATTCATCTGAAGACGTGTTTTGTTCGGTTGGAACTTCCTGCTCATCTCCAAGACCTGGAAGCCCGACTTTCTTGGAAAGTTGCTCGCGATCCACAACGAGAGTTCGAAGTTCAGAATAGTCACTGTCCTTTATTTTTCTTATGGTTTCAGTGCTTGGCTTGTACCTTTCGAGCAGCTTGGCTTCCTTTGCCATGTCAGAGCGTATTTTTTCAAGAGTGTCTCCGAATCCGGTGCGCATGAATCTGGCCAGATCGGAAGAAAACATCTGAAAATTGTTTCTGAAGGCAAAAGACTCCAGTGCGTCCCTCATCTCTGCCGCGGTCCTGTACCGCTGCTCTCTGTCTTCATGCATGGCCTTGAGAATGATCTCTTCTAGCTCCTCCGGTATGTTGGGATTCAATTCCCGTGGCTTGGGATAGATACATTCCCTGGCAAGATGAAGCCGGTCAAATTCCTTGTCTGCATGGTATGCGTCTTGCAAGGTGAGCAATTTGTACAGGCAGATACCAATACTGAAAATGTCTGTTCGCTGGTCTAGGGTTTTTCCCCTGGCCTGTTCAGGGGACATGTACTTGAACTTTCCCTTGAGTATTCCGCTCTGTGTCCTGATGCTAACCTGAGTTGCCTTTGCGATTCCAAAGTCCACTAGTCTCACGTGACCTTCAAAAGATACGATGATATTGGAGGGTGACACATCCCTGTGAATGATATTCAGGGCTTGACCTTCCTGGTCGGTTTGACGGTGGGCGTGGTCTAAACCGTAAAGAGCTTCTGTAATGATAAAACAGGCAGTGGCTATGGGAACCGGTTGACCAAGATCTTTCATCTCGTTGATTATCTGCGACAGGTTCATGCCCTGTACGTATTCCATGGCTAGGTACAGCCTGTCGTCGATCACGCCAAAGTCGTAAATTTGAATGATGTTTGCGTGGTTGAGGCTGGCCACGAGTTTGGCCTCAGCCACAAACATGTCCACGAATTGGTGGTCCTTGCTGATGTCGGGGAGCATGCGTTTCAGCACTACGTACTTGGAAAAGCCTTGTCCCCCAAAGGCCATGGCACGGAAAATTTCTGCCATTCCCCCCCGGGCGATTTTTTTGAGGAGAAGGTACCTGCCGAATTTTTTTATCTTGTGCGCCATACGCAGTTGCTTTCCTGTATACTTTTTATAGTGTATCACATCAGAAATGAATCACAATTGCGAGACTATCATGTCTATTAAAGTTAAGCTTTTTGTATAAGGACAAAGTTGTTCTCAATGATTTTTTGGAAATCTTCGGATATGGCATGCCAGTCAACTACATCGACAAGAAAGGGGAGCTTCGATTCGGAAAAAGCACTTTTGATTTTCTCAAGTTGTTTGAACTCAATTTGTTTTTCACCAACCAATGCCAAATCCAAATCAGAAAACTGAGCAGCAGTACCGCTGATAACTCGAACCAAAAACGCGCACTCCGTGACCTCACAAGCGATTTGGGAAATCTGATTCAATAGTGTGGGAGATTTGAGGTATTCCTGGATTTCCCACCTCGCTTGCGCTCTCTGTGGCTATGCTGCGGAAACTTTTTCGGCAAGGTGAGACCTCGACGTGGGCAATTCACTTAAAAACCTATTCACAAATCAGGGTCAGTCGCTTTGGAAAGTCACAGGTTTTTACATCCGGGTCCTGAGATCTTGCTGCGGCCACCAGTAATGGGGATCGCCTCGATGTGGGTGCCGATGCGTTCTTTTATGGAAGGTACGTGGGATATGATACCTATTATCTTTCCATCCTGATGAAGGTTTGCCAAGGTATCTAGTGCCACGTCCAGGGACTCGTCGTCCAGGGTGCCGAAGCCTTCATCCAAAAATAGCGAATCCACCTGAACCTTTTTGCTCACCATGTTGGCCAGACCCAGTGCAAGGGCAAGGCTCACCAAGAAACTCTCTCCACCGGAGAGGTTTTTTGTAGTGCGTCGCAAACCACCCTGGTAGGTATCGATCACCAGGAGTTCCAAGGTCTTTTGCTCGTGGCACACAAGTATGTATCTGTCGGTCATCTTTTGAAGCTGCGCGTTGGCATTTTGGATTAGAACCTCAAAGCTCAGCCCCTGGGCAAAATTCCGGTATTTTTGTCCGTTTGAAGAACCTATGAGCTTGTGCAGTTTGCTCCAGTTGGCAAATTCTTTTTCCTGTGCATGTATGCCCTGTAGCTGTTGCGCTCTTGATTGCTCAAGCTCGTGGTTTTTTTTCAATCTCTGCTTGAGAGCGCCCATGGCTTGCTGCAGCTCGCGAAGTTCGTGCTCTGTCTCCCGCAAAGAATCGTGCAAAACCTGCTCCAGGTTTTTATCTTCAGGCAGAAGCTCGAACCTGGCACTTTTGCAAAGCTCTGCCAAGGTGCTGGTCAATTTTAACATCTCATTGGTGCGCATGTTCATGGATTTTTTCAATCCTTCGATTTTTTGCTTCAACTGAGCGTACTTCTTTTCCTCTTCGTGTTGGACCTGTGTGGCCTTTTCAAGGCTTTCGCCTGCCAGGTCCTGTTCCCTGGTCAAAAGCTCGGATAGCTCGCCTGGATCGTCATCCTTGAGCAGAGATTTTCTCTCGTATCTTGCCTCCTCGATCTTTAGTCTCAGGGCGCTGATGTGTTCATCCGTCTCTTGCATCTGTTTGAAAAGTGTCTCCAATAGCATGGAAATGCCTTTTTTGGCGCTGTCCAATTCCACCACCTTTTTTTCAAGGTAGGTTTTTCTTGCAGTTTTTTCTCCCCATGCCTCTTTTCTCCTGTAAAGGGTACTCAAGATGGCATCGAGGTCCTTCGCTTGAAGGTCATCTATGCCAAATCGGCCTGCCTCGAGTTTTGCCTTGAGCAAGATGTTGTCAAATGCATCCTTGTCACGTGCGTGTTGTTTCTCCAGCCTTTGTCTTTCAGCCTTTTCCATGTCCAACTGCTTGCCGGCCACCTGAAGCTTTTTGTCTGCGTCTGCAAGTGCTTCTCTTGCTTCATGTTCCTGTTTTTCTGCCTTGGCTCGCCTTTTTTCCAGGTCCTGAGCGATATCGATGGCCGTTGAGCATTCATGAAGCTCGGCTTTTACTGACTGATAGTTTTGCTGAACTTCATCAGCTGTGTTTTTATTCAGGAGCCCAAGGCCCAATTCATTCAAGATGGCTTCGACCCTTGGTATGAGCCTGCCAAGCTTGTCTTCCCGTTGTTTTCTTTGCTTCTTGAGCTGCTTTTGTTCTTCTCGCAGGCTTGCCTGCTTCTCCTTGTGATGCGTGAATCTGTTTTCCAGTTTTTTCGCCTTGGCTTTTTGATTTGCCAGCTCTTTTTTTGTCTTGCTCGTTTCAGGTTCATGTCCCTTGGCCCATGGATGCCTGGTCGATCCGCAAAGGGGACATGGCTTTCCTTCCTCAAGAGCATCTCTCTTTTCCTCGAGGCTCGTTATGAGCTTTTCCAAGGATAGCTTATCCTGCAGGAGTTCTATTTTTTGTCTACAATGGGAGATATCTTTTTCTTCCCCCTTCAGGGTTTGGGACAGTTTTGATAGCTCTCTACCCAAGTGCTCCAGGCGCTCTGAGGCGGCCGAATCTTCATTGCTGTGTGCCTCTATGCGATGCAGATCTTCCTGCAATTTTTCAAGGCGGTTTGTTTTCTCTTGGAGCTTGGTTCTGGTGTTGAGCAAATCCGGGAGGCTTTTGTTTTCACCAAGGGACGATGCAAGCTTTTCTTTCAATATGCTGTGTTCACGCTCCGCCTTGGTGAGCTTGCTCTTGCGTATTTTGTATTCCTTCTCCCCCATCTGTATCTCCTCGGTAGAATGGAGAAGGTTCCTGTTTGCCGAGTCCAGCTGCTTGGTGACATGTTCCAGACGATCCTTGCTGTCTTTGAGCCCCTCGAATGTCTTTTCCAGTGCTGAAAGACTTGTCAGCAGTTGAGAATCCTGCTCGTGTGATTTAAGATACTCGTCTATGAGGCTTATCTCTTGCTTTGTGTTTTCTAGGGACAGGGTAAGCTCTTTTTCTTTTTCTGTCTGCTCACTGTGTTGGCCCTGTAATTCCGACAACTTTTTTTCTAGATCGTTTTGACTGCTTGACAAGCTTGCAAGCTTGGTGTCCAGTTCCCGCGCCTTTGCTATCATCGGCTCCATCTCGGCCCTGTGTTTTTTTGTTGTTTCAAGGCGCTTGCGTTCCTTCTGCACATTTTCCCTGGATTGTTCGACTACCCGCTCTTGTTCTTTTACAGACTGTGTGAGGGTCTCTGTCTCCTGCTCGTCTCTTTTGTTGTCAGACTGCATTTCGCTGATTTTTTTGTTCATGCTTACGGTTTCTTGTATCAGTTCAGATCGAGTCGAGAGTTTTCTATCGTTCTCTTCGCATTGTGAAAGCTCTTTGCGGAGTTTTTCCAACTCTTCAGGAGGAATCACAGATATGGCATACAGGGCAGATTGAAGTTCGCCGAGTTTTTTTTCTTCCTGCTGTTTTTTCTCGTGTACCGCCATGGAGATGTCTCCGTAGATCTCGGTACCTGTGATCTGCTCGAGGATTGGAGCGCGG
>JALVPF010000542.1 GCA_027031935.1 Myxococcales bacterium
TATTCTTTCCGGCATCCTGTCTTGTTATTCGGTGGATAGAATCCTTGACGAGTTTCCCGCCCATGAAGAAACCATCTTCATGTACGTGGAATCCGGCTCCACACCAGTAAAATTAGCAATCAAAGAGCTGAAACTCATAAGATCTCTTGGTAGAGGCAAATCTCTTTCAAAAATCATGTCCAGCGGACTGGACCTGAAGTATCTTCTTTCCATTTTATATGCGCTGCATACCCTGGGCGTAGTTGAAGCGTCAGAAATCAAAAGGCCTTTCCTCCCGGAATTTGAAAAGGAGCATGGTCAATCCGCTCCAATGCCCGCGCCAAAATCAGTACCGCATACAGTCGTAAATGAAAAGTCAGAAGAAGAGGAGTTCAGGACTCCGACTCTGGATAACATCATGAAGCGAAGAATAAACACCGCCCTGGCCCAAAAGGTTCTTCAGATGGGCAGGGAAAACCACTTTTCACTGCTTGGAGTTGACAAATCAGCTACCAGGGCACAATTACAGGAAGCCTATGCGAAATTCATTTCCATTTACAATCTCTCCGACATAGAAAATGCATATTCAGATAACAAAGAAAAAGAGTTGGCAAGGAGACTGCTCAAACGGGCGTCTACCGCCTTGGAAGTTCTGACAAAAGAGGCTTCAAGGCAAACCTACTCGGAAAGTCTTGACAAAGATGATTCTGACAAAAAAGACAGGTCTTCTGCGAGGATACTCGCTGACATCAAAGCCCGTAAGGCGACTGAAGCGATCCAGGTCGAAGATTGGGATGAAGCTGAGCTTTGGCTTCAACGGGCAATCTCTCTCTATCCCAAGGAACCGAGTTATTACTTTCAACTTGGGAGGGTCGGTTTCCTGCGGGCGATTGTGCAAACACCGCAAGACCAGAAGCTTGACGATAGCCTCAAGGATCCATTTCTAAAAGCCATGAAACTCGATCCACACTACGATCAGCCACGATTGTATTTGGGATATTTTGCGAAACGAAATGGAGACTACAAACAGGCCCTGCTTGAAATGCAGGGGGCCATTGAATGCAATCCTCAAAACAAAGTCGCCAGGTCTGAACTCAGACTTCTGCGAAGACGCATACGTGAAAAGGCTGAGGATACACTGGAGGACTAATGCCAGTAACACCTGAAGAACAAAAAACCGTTGCGGTTTTCGATCCCGAGCAAAGGTCCAGGGCTGTCATCATTCCAATGCTCAAGAGCCTTGGATACAAGGTTGATGAAAATCATGATGCCAAAAACATCTTGAGCAGGTGCAAATCAGATGAGAAGGCAGATTTACTCTTCATACATTTAGCAGTATTCGGCGATAAATACCAGGATGTCACACAGGGTCTGGAAAAACTTCAACTGAATTCCATCGAACAAGGCCCCCCTGTTCTGGCCATTAGCACACTAAAGCTCTCGGAAGATGCCAAACGAAGCCTGGAGGGACTTGGCTGTAACGTCGTTCTCTCCAGGAGGGCTCCTTTGCTGGAGGTCATGTTTGCCGTCAACAGATTGGTATTTCCAAAAATTCGCGAACTGCGTCGCTATTCACGCGTGTTTGCCGGATTTCCTGTACAGTTTGGAAGTCAGGACAATTGGTCTGACGGCCTTGTCTACAACATCAGCACCCAGGGTGCTTTCGTAAAGTGTGATACACCACCAAAAGAGGGCCATAGAATACAGCTCAGGTTTGTGCTGCCGGAAATACAGACACCCTTCGAGGTCGAAGCCATGGTCTCATGGGTCAACCTTGCGGATCAGAGTGCAGATCCCATCTCCCCCCCTGGCATGGGGATCAACTTTCTTTCTCTCGACTCTGACGCAAAGACAACACTGGGCAGATTCATCACCCAACGCGAAGAGCAGCAAGAACCTGGCCAGTAGAGCACTTGCTGACCAGGCATGTCTCACCTTCATGATTCAAAAGACACAATTGAGACAGGTAAACAAGCAGACTGCGAAGTCAAAACGTTTGCAATACGGCCAGTTACACGAACGGCACACTCCTTGCTGATATTTCCTAAGACAAAGAAACCTTTCCAACGCAAAGGAGAAATAAATGGACCAGGCCAAGAAAATACTGGTGGGGTATGTCTCTGTAACGGGAAACACAAAAGCGGTGGCCGAATTGCTCGCAGAGGGTGTACGAGTGGCAGGTCAAGAAGCCAAGATAGCAAATGTAGCAGAGATAAGGGACGCAGATGAGCTGAAAGAATATGATGGATTCATATTGGGAAGCCCTACATATCACAGAGACATGATTCAAGGGATGAAGACTTTTCTTTTCCTGGCCAAAAAGGCGGATATCAGCCAAAAAGCTGCTGGAGCATTTGGTACTTATACGCACTCAGGAGATGCGGCAAAGGTCATCTTCGATACAATGGAGTATGTCTTGAAAATGAAAACCTCGGACCTGGGTGCGTTCAATGTGCTAGAAGACGATATTGGAAAAGACGAGACCATAAAGTCCTGTCACCAATATGCCGCATCGGTCCTGGAAAAACTCTAGTCCCCAATATCATCTGGAGACTCCATCTCTCGCAGCCATCACCAATCGTCTGACCAAAAGATTGGTAACATCGGCAATTGCCTCGATGGGATAATGGTCTGCCAAAGCACTGTCCATGAGGATGGTGACCTTTGCAGGAAATTCTTCATCGGCCAACCAGAGAAGGATATCTATGACCATCTTCGGGAGGATTTTGAAACGGGCCGATACATCCGCATCAGAGGTAATCTCGCCGCCCAGAGACTTGGCTGCCGAAGCAAAAAGCTTCCTGTCCTCACCGAAAACCCGCTCGAGTTCTGCAGTCTCCAAGGTATTATGTCCCCTGAAGTAATCCTGGCCACGTACCAGTTCCCTGGGATGAACCATTTGACCACTCATGCCTTTATCCTGAGCACTGACGAGATAGACTACCAGATAAAAGGGCAGCTGACGATCCCACTCTCCGCCAAAACCTCCAGACTCCTTGAAAATGTGCTTGTTATCCGGGTCCACCTTCCATGTCTCGCCGAGACTTAGCAAGGCATAGGAACCATTTTCATAAGCTATAGCTCCGGAATTCTTCAAGACCTGCTGACTGTCAGCATTCTTCAGCTTATCCCAAAACTCGTCTCCTCCTTCCGGCCAAGCCCACTGGAGGTTCTCGGCGTTTTCTCTCCGCCGTTTTTGCATGGACAAGAAGGTCTCCGAATAAGGAGACGCATTCTGTAAGAAAATCTCACAAGGAAAATCGTCACAATCCCGTGGACAGTAGTCGATATTGCGACCCATGGCACAGGCCAACATGGGGCACGCCTTACCGAACAGCCTTACCTGCGCGTTCTTTTTTTCCTTCGCCGCCAGGCTGCTCGCTGCGCCGCACGTGGAACAAACTCCCAAAACATGGAGCCTGCACACGGTACAGTCAACACCACATGCACCAGTTGCCACTATTCCAACTCCCTTCACAATGTCCAGATTCGGACTCGTCCACTATCAAGTGTCTACTTTTCTTTTTTCTTGAAGGCATCCACGCCTCGTTGTATGGCGGTGGTGATTTCATGAGCCAACTTGCTGCACAAGTCCTTTATCCTCTTGCGCTGCCGTTCGGAAGAAAACAGGAATTCTATGCCCATACCAGCAGATTGACCCTCTTTGGACACCCATGCTACCCTGCCTTTGAGCTTTACTCCCATGAGATAACCAGGAGGCTTCAAGCGGCATTCGATCATGGTGCCCACAGGCAACTGCTGCTGCGTCATGATGAAGGTTCCGCCCTCGGAAATATCTTCCGTGAACTCTTTTACAAATCCAGCGTCTGTCTCATAGACAACCTGAACAGAATATGGAATTCGTCTGGATTTTCTCTCTGAAAACTCGATCTGTTTACCCTCTGCTGCATCCAGCACCAGTTGCAGAGCATGCCTTTGCATGGAGCCAAACTCTATCTCGACTCCAGCAGGCAGAACAGGGTCCCTGGATGCCCTTCTGGAAGCCACGACCCTGCCCTTGAGTCTGAAAATCTTGTCTCGAGAGGGCAATTCCAGAACCACGGTCAATTGGGTTCCCAGCTCAAACCTGCGTCCAGTACGGACAAACAAAACGCCCGCAGGGCCCCTCCAGAAAAAATCATCAAAGAGCCCTTCTGGTTTGGGGTATGAGACATGTACACTGATCCCCGTAGTCATGGACTGATAATAGTATTTTATATATATCTTGCAAGCCAAACCTAAACGTTCTCGGGCCGCTTGCACCAGGAGAGAGGAAATGAAAGTTTCCGGGAAGATTCAAATTTCGGTGGGGACGACAAAGCAGTCGCGGCAGGGAATCATAGTGCTGATCGTCTTGTTGCTGGCTGTTGTAACGTCCTGCAGAAAAGAGCCTTCAGGGAGTGTACCTGATCCGAACCAACAGCTGGTCTCAAGATTCGAACCATGGCCTGCATGTGCCGTGGAGAATTGCTCCACCACCTGGACCCGTCTGAGAATCCTAGGCATGGATGCCGGCAGCGAAAAGAGACAGAGATGCAGATGCAACACTGAACTCGGTGTGAGAATAATGGTCCAGTCCAAAGGCCAGTTCGCTTTTCTCAGGCAAGGGACAAGGATTGAGCAAGTTGTAAAAGAAAAGGTACTGATGGATTTGCAGGGAAGGATAATAAGGTACCACACGGCAGAAGGTCAGGTGGACAAACCCTTGAGGATCGTACAGGCTGGCAAGCTTGGACAACAGCTCGTAGCCATACGCGGGCCAGAGACCATACGCAGCGAGTGGAGCCCCACGGGCCTGGCCGGTCCGTTGTTCCAACACTTCCTGTGGAAATCGTCCCTTCCCACACAAGGCCAGGAATTGACCGCGAAGGTCTTTTCCCACAGGACTGGCAAATACTGCAAATATCATGTCAAGGTCATAAACCTTACGGGCTCAGGCGACCTTCTAGTGAAGGTAAACACGAGCGACGCACCTGGAGTGATAACGACTATGGAGCTGGACAACAAGATGAACATCAAAAGACAGAGGTCCAGGTTTGGCAAGTTCACCATCGAGGCGGTAAAAGTGAATCAAAAACCAAAAGATCCAATCCCGGAAGACCTTCCTGATATCGCCCGCTTCATGTCTGTAAATACAGTTGGAACCATACGAGATCCTTACTCGGTATGCTCAGCCAGATACAGGATTGACGGACTTCCAACTCGGATCAGACCCGAGACATTCAACGGACCCGGACAAAAAGTGATACGCTCTGGTCCAGGAACTGTTGAAATCATCGCATGGTCTCAAAAATTTTCATCTCAACACATTGATCTTTCATCCATTCCTGAAGAAATACGTCCTTATTTGAAACCTACAGCCCTGGTCGCATCCAACGATCCAAGGATCAGAAAAGTCGCATTGGAACAAAGCAAGAGAGCAAAAAATCCCAGGGAAAAGGCATTGGCCTTGAGGGACTGGGTGGCCAACAACATAAGGTCTGACATGGGCATGACCTTTGCGTCTGCTTTGGAGGTGCTGCACACCGGTCGTGGAGATTGTTCCGAAAAGAGTGTTTTGCTGGTGGCACTGGCAAGGTCCATCGGGATTCCGGCCAGGGCAGTGATCGGGCTGGTGTTCAGCGGAGGGCAGTTTGCAGGGCACATGTGGTGCGAGGTGTGGACAGGCAAATGGGTGCCACTGGATGCCTCACTTGGACCGAAGACAGTCAGCGCGGCACGCATCAGACTTGGAGTGGACCTTCTTCAGATGGACGAACGAAACGTAAATAATACTGCCCTTACAGAGGTGCTGACAGCGGGCGTGAACCTTGTCGTAGAAAAGACTTCACACTGGGGAAGAGACGGCGGCTGTCTTGCATTGCATTAGAACATCAGTGTACCAGCGCCTCTGCCTCATCCAGAGCTTTCTCAAGCGCCTTGAACGCAACCTTGTATGGTTTGTCAGTGGTCATGTCCACACCTGCCATCTTGAGTAGGTCGACAGGGTATCTGGAGCCACCTGCCTTGAGCATGGACAGGTAGGCCGCCCTGCCGACCTTGTCTCCGGAAAACACCTTCTGGGCCACCGCCGTGGAAGAGATGAAACTGGTGGTGTACTGGAACATGTAAAAGTCGTAGTAGAAATGAGGAATATAGGCCCACTCCACTGCATACAGGGGATCGATCTCCATGATTCCCTGATCCTCTCCGTAGTATTCCCGAAGAAGATCCAGATAGGTCTTGTCCAACAAATCAGCGGTCAATGCCTTGCCTTCTGCTGCCATTTGGTGAATCTTCAGTTCGAACTCGGCAAAAATGCACTGTCTGAACACGGTGGTTCGCCAGCTCTCCAGGTACTGGCCCAGCAGATATAGTTTCTTCTTGGGATCCGTTTCCTTGCTCGTGACATACAGACGCAGCAGGTTTTCATTGGCAGTGGACGCCACCTCGGCCGTAAAAATGGGATAATCCGAATAATGGAACGGTTGATATTTGTTGCTCAAAAAGGAATGGCCTGCGTGTCCGAATTCATGGGCAGCGGTGCTCATGCTCTCATAATCACCGTTGTAGTTCAAAAGCACGTATGGATGAACATCATAGGCCGAGCCTGACATGTATGCCCCAGACTTCTTTCCCTTGGTGGGATAAACATCGGCCCAGCGATCGTCGAAACATTTTTCCATTATTTTCAGATAGTCTTTACCCATTGGAGCCAAGGCCTTGAGTATAATTTCCTTTGCCTGCTTCCATGAGTACTTGAGCTCCACGGCAGGAACGATGGAGGTATATAGATCTTCGTATTTGAGCTCTTTTACTCCCAGGAGCTTCTTGCGAAGCTTGAGATATCTCCACAGCAGAGGCCTTCCTGCCTTGATCTGCTTGATCATGTTCGTATAGATGCTGGCAGGCACTCCGGTTGCATCCAGAGCCGAGGCGAGATCAGAGTCATACTTGTGCACTTGTGCATAGTAGTGATCACGACTTACGACGCCAGCGAGCAATGCGGCCATGGTCTCCCTGAAGGACTTGTAAGTGTTCCAGAACTCATGAAACACCTTGAGCCTGTCATCCCTGTCGGGAGCAGCCCTGAAACGGGTGTACATGGCTTGGGTCATCTTCACCTTCTTCCCGCTTTTCAGAGTCACCTCGGGAAAGGGCAAGTTCAGGGTCGACAGCGTACTGTACACAGTCTCAGGAACCGCCGCCAGATCTCCGACCCTGGCGATCACTGCTTCTTCCTTCTTTCCAAGAATATGGGCTCTTCGACGAACGATGTTGTCGATGGTATGTCGATACCTTGCCAGTGACTTGCTTCTGAGCATGGCCTTGAGGCGCCGTGGGGGTATGGCAAGAATCTCCGGTTCGACCCACGAAGTCGCGGTCTGTAGTTCGGTTCCGATCTTGGTCATTCTGTCGAACAGTTCCTGGCCCTTGGTGTCAGATGCGTCCTGATCGTGAGTCCTGTTCGCATAGCCACTGAGACGCTTGAACCGTTTGATGGTCTCGTACTTTGAGTCCAGGCATTTGGCCAACTTCAAAGCACCCTTTGAAAGCCTGCCCTTGCACTTTGAAAAGTCCTTCATCTCCTTTTGAAGGACCTTCAAGTCCTTCTCCCAGTCAGCAACGCTGGGATAGAGATCCTCCAACTTCCATTTGAACTCGTCTTTTACCTGAGACCTTTCCCTGGTTGTCTGCTCCATGGATTTCTCCTTAGCCGTGGTAGTGGAACCAAAACAAACCACCATAACCACGCTTACCACCATACCGTGATAAAAATTTCTCATATTCGACCTCCGTAGGACCGATAAGCAAGCCGGGTTAATAATCCAGTTATTCCATATCTCAATATGCAAAATTGCTCAATCAACATTCCAAGCAACAACAGGCCAAGAGTGTAAGTAATGAATTGTCACGGAATAATCACGGACACAGTATTGGAAACTGGGTGGCACAAAGGAGTACAATGCTGCATCATGGTGACACAGCACACCAAAGGGTCTCTTGTCAGGAGCATATCCATGGCCATGGGCAAACTTCTGCTCAAGGCTCATCAGGCTCAGTATCTATTCATGGTGCTCATGGCGGTGCTGATTGGGCTAGGCGGAGGCATGGCCGCCATCCTTTTTCGTTACCTGGTGGAGGGTTCCACCTGGAGCTTTTCAGGTGGACAGACTCTGAACCCTGCCGGTTTTGCAAACCTTCCCTGGTGGTGGATTCTGCTCATGCCAGCGGTGGGAGGATTGATAGTCGGCCCAGTGGTGAATTTCCTGACCCCTGAAGCCAGGGGAACGGGAGTACCCGAAGTCATGGAGGCCGTGGCTCTACACGGAGGACACATTCGCAAGAGGGTTGGACTGTTCAAGGCTCTTGCGGTGGCAGTGTGTCTGGGTTCCGGAGGCTCTGCCGGTCGCGAAGGTCCCATCGTGCACGTGGGTGCTGCCATAGGCTCACTCATCGGCAAGGTGTTTGCGGTACCGGTCAGAAACCTGCGCACCTTCGTTGGTTGCGGAGCGGCAGCCGGAATCGCGGCCACATTCAACGCCCCCATAGCTGGAGCCATGTTCGCAGGTGAGGTCATACTGGGCAGATTTGGAGTGGTTCGTTTCAGCGCCATCGTCATCTCGTCCGTTGTGGCCACCGTGCTGTCACGCCATTACATCGGAGACCTGCCAGCGTTCACAGTGCCATCTTTCAAGCTGATCCATAACCATGAGTTGTTTTTCTATTCAATTTTGGGACTCGCTGCCGGGCTCGTGGGATCTTCGTTCATCTGGCTCATGGGTGTATCTCGCAGCATGTTTGAGAAAGTCCCAATTCATCCAGTGTTCAAACCAGCCCTTGGCGGCTTGCTTGTAGGAGCCATCGCCCTGCTGGCACCTGCTGTCCTGGGCGTAGGATACGAATCCATCAACAGGGCCATGCACGGACTTACGCCATGGAACGTGCTGTTGCTGTTGCTGCTTGCAAAACTGGCTGCCACTTCACTGACCCTTGGATCAGGAGGCTCCGGTGGAGTT